>NZ_CBCRZG010000025.1:0-58076 GCF_965137015.1 Tsukamurella hominis
ACCACCGAGCGTCCGGCCCGCACCGCCGCCCCCGCCCGCGTCTTCGCCCCGCAGCTGCGGGTCTCGGAGAAGCCCGCCGCGGCAGTGCTGCGGGTGATCCGTCGTGGCGGCCTGGTGCTCCGCGACGAGATCGTGCGCGAGACCCAGCTGTCCGCCGCCACCGTGAACCGCCAGGTCACGGCCCTGATCGAGGCCGGTCTGGTGCGCGAGCGCGCCGACCGCGCGGCGAGCGGCGTCGTCGGCCGGCCGCGACTGCCGCTCGAGGTCGATCCGAACGGCCCCGTCGCCCTGGGCATCCACATCGGCTTCCGCGTGAGCACGGTGACCATGCACGACGTCGCCGGCAAGGTCGTCGGCGCCATCCAGATCCCCACGCCCGAGAGCGGCGAGCCCGGCGAGGTGCTGTCGGTGATCGCCACCAGCGCGCGGCGCTTCCTCGCCCGCTGGGACGGCCGTACCGTTCTGGGCGCCGGCGTCGCCATCGGCGGCCGCGTGGACGACCGCGGTGTGGTCGCCGACCACCCGCGCCTCGGCTGGAAGGACGTCGCTCTGGGCGAACGCCTTTCGGGCGCGATCGGCCTGCCCGTGACGGTGGCCCCGCACGTCGAGGCGATGGCCGCCGCGGAGCTGCACCTCTCGGAGGAGTACGAGTCGCAGGGCTCCACGCTGTACTTCTACGGTCGCGAGACCGTGGGCGTCGCGCTGGCGCTGCACGGCGCCGTGCACTCGCCGAAGTCGGGCCCGCACACGATCGGCCACCTGCCGACGCGCAACGTCGAGCTGCTCGATCCGAAGCGCACCGGCCGCCTCGAGGACGCCGTCACCGACACCGCCGTCGTGGACGCCGCACGCGCGCAGAAGCTTCCGGTCCGGACCATCGCGGATCTGCACAAGCTGGCCGACGGCGGCAACGAGACCGCGCGGGCCATCGTCGCTGAGCGCGGCCGGGTGCTGGGCGAGGCCGCCGCGCTGGTCGCCGACATCTTCAACCCGGACCGGCTGATCCTGGGCGGCCAGGCCTTCACCGACCACACCGCGATCCTCCCGCACGTCTCCGCCGCACTGAAGGCCACCTCGGCCGAGCCCGGCCGGTCCGTCCGGGTGAGCGGCGCGGGTGGGCGCGTGCAGCAGCAGGCCGCCGGCGCCGCCGCGCTCGACGGTGTCTACACCGACCCGCTCGGCGCCGTCTCCCGCGCGATCGCCTGATCGCTCACTTCGCGTCCTTGACCATCAGGTAGCTCGCGGCCGCCTGCTGGTGCGCCTGGGTGAGGGTGCTGACCGCGCCGGTGGAGACGTAGTAGCGACCCGCCGTGAAGCTGCAGGTGTAGGCCTTGCGCGGGTCGCCGTTGGAGCGGGTGATAAACGAGGCGCAGCGCGAATCCACGACACCCGCGGCAGGACGCTCCTCGGTCCCGTTGCCCGAGCCGCCGTCCTCGCCCGTCCAATACGCGTCGGCGAGGTACCGCGCACTGGCGGCGCTACGCGCGCGCCGCACCGTCGAGCCGGCGGCGGCGATGAGGTCGACGCCGGCGCGCTCGAGGAGCGTCTTCGTGGCCAGCCAGTCGTCGGCCGCGGCGTTCGCCCAGGCCTGCGGAGCGAGGTAGCCGAGGGCGAGCTGAGCGCCGTCGCCCGTTCGGATGACGTCCGGCAGGGTCAGCGACATGATGCCATCGCGGTCCGGCGGTAGCGCGAGCATCTGCTCCGGTGTCGCGGTGACGGCGCGCAGCGCCGTCGTCTGCCGGTCGATCCAGGACTTCGCGAGGGATTCTGCCGCCGCATCGGCGACATTGCCGAAGCCGATCACGAGCAGGTAGTCCTGGAAGGGCATCCACCAGACCTTCGTGAGGTCGTGGTCCAGCAGGCTGGTCCCGAGGAATGCGTCGGCGTGCTCGGGGATAGGCGCGGATTGATGGGAGCCGACGGCCTCGCGCACGGCCCGGGCCGCGGCGGTCGCGTTGTCGGCGGTCCGGTATCGGATGACGCCGGTCCTCATGCGCGCGGTATTCGGCTGCGCGCGTTCGATGAGCGCCGTCTGACGCGCCGAGACGGCGCCGCCGACGTAACTCTCGTTCTGCGACAGCGCGGTCACCAGCGGGACTCCGAAGACCATCCCGAGTGCGACGGTCGACGGGAGGACCGGCGTCGACGCCGCTGCCGGCCAGTTGAAGGTCTTGTCGAGTTCGGGCGGAGCGATGAGGTGGCCGGACAGCTCGTAGCTCGCCTGCACGCGCCGGTCGTTGGGATCGGTTCGTTCCGGCACCTGCCGCGGCGCCGTCGGGTAGCCGCCGGTGTCGCGGCGGGCGGCCGAGCTCGGGTCGGGCTGTGCGGTGCCGTCGACGACGGTCGCGCACCCGGTGATGGTCAGGGCCGCGGTCAATAGCGCGGCGAGCGCGATCCGCCGGAATCTCCTCATGGTGGACAGCTTGGCACAGCCCCGCGGGGGCGTAGTCCGAGGCGACGCCGGTGCTTTCATGTCCCGAGCGCGGAGCGCCGGAAATTACTGAACTTGAATTCTCGCAGTCGGTGTGAACTCTCACGAATGACCCGCGCGCGGAGCTGGGGTGGTGCCCGGTTCTCCGCCGGCGGAGGGGCGATTCCCACTCCGACCAGGTCACCTCTCGCAAACTCGATTCCGCTGCAACGTGTTCTAGCCGATTCGCGCGGAAGCGCCCCGACGGTGCGCGAAGAACCGGGATCGCTGCGCAGGGCATCGACCTGTGACCGTGCACAACGTGATCGACAACCAGAATTGTCGATCACGATCCTGTGGGGCCTGACCTGGTCGTCTTGTAATCCAACAAGGGTGACTTCAAAGAAGTGCAGTTGCAATGCGAGTGGTACATTCTTTTGCGACAACGAACTCAGTCGGTACGTGTGTGCCGTCTGGCTGGGCAGGACGGGAGGGTGGCATTGAGTTCCGACAAGGACGCCGGTGCGAACCTCGGCCAGAGCGCCGGTTCGCGGGCCATTGAGGCACGTGCGGCCATCGCGACGGCGCAGTTGCGATCGACCGTGACGTCGATCAGCTCCTCGGTGGGCTTCACGAGCTCGCACGGCGAGCGGATCGTGGTGACGATCGAGGATCTCATCGACGACGTCGTGCCCGAGCTCGAGGCCGCCGAGGCCCTCACCGCGGCGGGCAGGTCCGGTCGAGGGGGCGACGGTGGTTCCTCGCCGCGCTCGTCGCTGTGGGTCGAGACCCCGTCGACCGTGAGTGCTTCGTCGTGAGCACGTCGTTCGTCGCGGCCGCGCCGCGCCCGGCATGAAGTGAGGTGTCGAAGTGATCGATCGCCCTGATACCCCCCACGCCGACGTCCTCCTGGAAGGGATCTGGGAGGACGAGGTGACGCCCGACGACCTCGCGTCGCGGGCGCTGTCCGCCGCCCAGGCATCGTCCTACGCCTTCCGCGTCGCGAGCGAGGGCACCACCGCCACCGCGCAGCTGGCGGAGGTCGACGTCTCCGAGTTCCTCGAGTCCGAGACGGGCAAGTGGGCGCAGAGCTTCATCGGCATCGTCCGCGTCGGCGAGTCGCTGGTCCACGTCTCGCACGCGCTCGGCGAGCTCGCCCGCAGCCTGCAGCAGGTGAACCTCGAGCAGTCGGAGATCGTCTACCAGGTCGAAGCCGAGATCGAGGCCGCACAGCTCCAGTCCGCGCAGGCGGGCGTCGACCCCGCTGACCGGATCGCCGAGCTGATCGCCGGTGCGCGGGCGCGCGCTGCCGAGGTGGCGGAGAAGATGGTCACGCCCGAGACCGCGAGCTCGACGAAGAAGCCCGCGGTCGGCCTTGTCAGCGGGTTCATGGCGTTCGGCCGGGTACCCGGGGCCAGCGCCGAGGCCGCGGAGCGCAACGGCCGCGTGGCCCGGAACGGGCACGCCCGCAACGGGTACGCGATCCGCAACTCCCGCGCCGACCAGAACGGTCATGCCGTCGCGAACGGTCGCGACGTTGCCAACGGTCACGAGGAGGCCGCGAACGGTGACGACGTCGTGAACGGCGGCGCGGCCGCTGAGCGTGTGGTCTCGGCGGAGAAGCCCGCCGCGGCCGCTGCACATGACGCGTTCGCGAACTCCGGCGACGAGGCTACGACGGACAGCGGTTTCCTGGCCTTCGGCCGCACGCCTGCGCCCGCCGTCCCCCACGCCGACGAGGCCTCGGACGCGGATGAGATCGCCGTGGACGACGTCGTCGCGGAAGCCTCGGGCGAGGCCGATGCGCCGCCGGCGGCCGCCGCCGATGCGCCGGTCATCTCGAACGGCTTCCTCGGGCTGGGGAGCGCCCCGTTCGTGGGCGTGCCCTCCGACGATGCCGCGGTCCCGGTGGTGCCGCAGCCCCTGGCCGGCGGCTTCCTCACGCTCGGGCGCACACCGTCCGCAGGGGCGGCTGCGGTGCCGGGACCCAGCAGCGGCCCGATTCCGGTCGTCGCGCCGACCCAGTTCCTGCCGCTCCCCGCGACGCCTGCCGAGATCGTGGCAGGGGCGAGCGGAGACGCGCTCGGCGCCGAGTTCGGCGCCGCGCTGCCGCTGGCCGGGGCAGTCGGCGGCCTCCGGCCCGAGAGCGAGGACTCCCGTGCGGACGCGAACGACGACGGCTTCCTCTCGTTCGGACGCGTTCCCGGCACGGAGTGGGGTGGTTCGGGGGCCCTGCCGACGGTGCCCGCGCCCGAGGCCGCCGCTGTGACGCCGGGCGCCCACAGGCCCGCCGACGACGAGCTCGTCGCTCGGGTGGAGGACTCCGCCGAGGCCGAGCCCACGGAGGTGGTCGAGGAGCTGTCCGGTGAGGCCGACGACGCGATCGACGGCGTGGACGCGGACGCGGCGGCCCGGCTTGACGACGATGCCGGGGAACCCGCCACGACCTCCGACGTCGAGGACACCGATGATCTCGCGGAGCTCGACGGTGCCGACGACCTCATCGACGTCGACGAGACGGAGGTCGACGAGACCCCGGCGCCGGGCGACGAAACACCCGATGACGACGTCGATTTCGCCGACGAACTGGACGCCGAGGCGGACGAACTCCTCGCGCCGGAGGAGCAGGACGACCACGCGATCGCCGACGCCGACGCCGACGCCGACGTCGTCCTCGATGACCTGGCCGACGAGGTGCCCGACGACGTTCCGGTTGCCGACGAGGTACCGGCTGCAGACGATGCGGAAGCGGCGACAGGCGGGCCCGCGGCCGACGATCTCGCGGACGTGGTGTCCGAGGACGCCGACGTGACGGGCGAGACCGCCCGCGAGGAACCGGCGGACGACACCGCGGAGGCCGACGACGACTCGGCTGAGGCCGACGAGGACACGGCTGAGGCCGACGACGAGGCTCCGGTGGAGGGCTTCGCCGTGCAGGACGACGCCGCCCACGACGAGCCGGCGGACGACGGCGAGACCGCCGCCCCGGACGAGGCCGTGCAGGCGGTGGAGGTCGCGGAGGCGACCGCCGAACCCGTGAGGACTCGCCCTGCTCCCGCACCGAAGCCGGTGCGGAAATCCGGTCCGGTCAAGTTCTCGGACCTGCTCAAGGCTGCGAACGCCAAGAAGGTCGATCCCGCTCATCTGGCGCCCGCCGCGATCGTGGCGGCGGTGGAGAGCTCCGCCGTAGCACGGGAGGCCGAGCCCACCGCGGCCGCCGACGAGACGGCCGCTGCCGCGAGCGAGACGGCGGCGCCGGTGGAGCGGGGCCCCAGCCCGGAGGAGCAGGTGGAGGAGCAGAAGGCGCCCGTCAAGCCTGCGCCGGTGCTCGCCACCGGTCCGGCCATCCTGGGCCGCACGGAGCCCCTGGTGCTGCGGAAGAAGGTGTCGCCGGTCGTGCAGCAGGTGCACGACGCGGTCGCCTCGATCCTCGGATCGCTGCGCGGCGGCCCCCACGGACCCGACTCCGGGCTGCACTGGGCCGCAGGCCTGTTGGTCAAGGATGCGGAGACGATCATGGCCGTCACCACGTCGGACGCGGGCTGGCTCCCGCCCGGCGTCGTGATCCCCGCCGGCGTCCGCGTGCTCTGGAACGTGCCCAGGGGCTACCGCTGGGCGTCGATCGACGACCCCGTGCGCCAGCTCATCGCGTACGCCGAGCAGGACGGGTACACGCTCACCGCCGTCGCGACCACGCACCAGAGCCGCGCCTACGCGCCCGTCATCGGCGAGGAGAACATCGTCGGCGTGCACCGGCCCGGTGCGGTGCTGCCCGGTGGGCGCAGCCGGTTCGAAGCCACCGTCTCGCCTGCGCGGCTGCAGCACATCCGGTCACTCGACCGCGATCAGGCGGAGCGGCAGGCGCGGGCGCTGATCCGTGACCTGGAGACGCAGCCGATCGCACCCGAACACGCGATCGGCATCGAGGCCGCGCGGATCGACGCCCGGTGCTTCCTCGACGAACGCGACGAGGTGCCGCCCCCGGTCCTCGAGCAGCTTCACGCCGACGAGCGGGCGCTCGGCGACGCCCTGGTCCTGGACCGGACGCCGGCGTCGGCCGCGGATCTCACGGCATCCGCACCGGAGGCGGCCCGCCTGCGCGACCGGATGCTGGAGCGGGCGATCCTCGTCGCCACGCTCGCCGCGGCGCACCACGACATCGAGTCGGCGGTGTACGCCTGGACCTACGCACGGTTCCTTTCGAGCCAGGATCAGGACTCCGAGCAAGAACGATGACGACCTCCAATCCCACTGCCCAGCGGTACTTCTCGCTCGGGCTGCGATCGCTCGCGGCCCGGACCGACACCCGCGAACCGGCCCAGGCGTTCCGTCTGGCAGTCGAGGCCGACCCCACGATGTGCGATGCATGGATCGGCCTGATGGCCGTCGACCGATCGCAGCTCAGCGATCCCGCGGCCGCCCGCGGCCTGCTGAACTCGGCCCGCAACTTCGGCGTCGAACTGCGCCGTAACGGCATGGTCGTCGACCCCGCCGAAGGCGCTCTCGGGCTGAAGATCCCCGTGCACATGGGGGTCGTCGAGCTCGGCATGCCCGTCACCGACGTGATCTACGCACGCGCGGGCGCCGCGGTGATCCTCGCCCAGGCCGGCTTGCTCACGGAGGCCGCCGCGGAGCTCACGCGGCTGCAGCGCGAGGTGAGCGCCGACTCGCCCGCCCAGCGGAACTATCTGCGCTACTTGTGGATCTGCCTGCTCGGGCTCGCGCACCGGTGGCCCGAGGTGCTCTCGACGGTGGCCGACAGTCGCGAGCCGCTCTGGGTGTCCGCCGAGACGGACGGTGCGGTCCGCTTCTGGCAGCTGGGGGTCACCGCGCTCACGGCGCGCGCCCTGGTCGGCACCGGCGACGCCCACCAGGCGCTCTCGGCGACCAAGACCGCGCTCGCCTCCGAGGACTTCAAGTTGGTGCAGGCGAGTCTCCTGGTCACCCAGGCGTACGCGCTCCGGGCGACGGGCGACGAGGAGGGCGCCGCCAAGCTGCTGCGCGACGCCCGCGCCTGGATCTCCTCGCGCCCGGACCTCGACCACGCCGCCGCGGGCGGCTCCCTCGAAGTGGTCACGGCGCAGTCGATGAACACCCGCTCGGACCCGTGGAATCCCGACTCGGGGACCACGGCGCAGGAGATCGAGCAGGAGAGCCTCGACCGGCAGCGCCACGTGGTGCTCGCCGACGCGTGGCGCGAGCTCGACGCGCTCGTCGGCAGCCCCGATGTGAAGTCGCAGATCCGCCGCCTCGCCTCGAAGGTGGAGATGGACCGGGAACGCAAGGAGCTCAGCGACGAACTCGGCGAGGAGTACAGCGAGGAGGAGATGCGGCTCTCCGCGATCATCACGGGCCCGCCGGGCACCGGTAAGACGACCGGCGTGCGGATTCTCGCCAAGCTGTACTACGGCCTCGGCGTGATCGCCAAGCCCGAGGTCTACGAGCACCAGCCCAGCGACATGATGACCGGCTACGTCGGCCAGGCGGGCATCCGCACCAACAAGCTCGTCGACGAGTCCCGCGGCGGCCTCTTCTTCCTCGACGAGGCGTACGGCCTCGTCGCCGGAGACGGCGAGGACCAGGCCTCCCGGTTCGGTCGGGAGGCGCTCGAGGCACTGCTCGCCCGGATCGAGAACGAGGGCGACAAGCCGCTGCGCGACAAGGTGGTCGTGGTGCTCGCGGGCTACGACGACGACATGAACCGCCTGCTGCAGGTGAACGCCGGCCTCCCGCTGCGCTTCCCGACGCGGATCTCGTTCAGCTCCTTCACGGCGGACGAACTGGTGGAGATCGCGGAGTCCGTCGCCGCGAAGAGCCGGGAGAGCCTCGGCGTCGGCGTGCGCGAGTACCTGGAGGAGCACAACAAGCGGCTCGCCGAGGTCAGCGCTCTCGACCTCAAGGGCCGCCTCTGCTCCGGTATCGACCTGATGTCGAACGCCCGCTTCATGCGCACCGTGATCTCGTCGGCACGGGGTTTCCGCGACTTCCGGGTCAGCGCGATCGACCGGTCGTCGCTCTCGTCGGAGGAGAAGCGGACGCTGCTGCGCACCCTCGAATTCGAGGACGTGCGCCTGGCCTACGAGGAGACCCTGCGGGTGTCGCCGAACTTCCCGTGGTCGCAATGGCATCTCCTGGAGACGAGTTGGCACGAGGAATCGAATGGCTGAGATGACTCCGGATCCGTCGAACCCGAAATCGGGCCTGCAGGAGCGGGTCCGGGGGTTCCGGCTGACCTCGAAATACCAGAAGTCGGGCGAGGCGTACCTGCAGCGGCGCAACGAGGAGGCGCTGGTGCGCCGCGACACGCGCTGGATCGACGACGTCAAGAAGTTCCAGGGCTCGCCGTTGTACATCGGACTGGCCGTCGGGCTCGTCGTGATGCTGGGGTGCGTGATCGGTGCCGTGATCTTCCCCGCCGGGAAGGTCGGGGACGGCGACATCATCCAGGACAGCCAGACCGGCGCCCTCTACGTCAAGGTCGGCGACGCGCTCAGCCCGATCCCCAACGTGGTCTCCGGCCAGCTCATCATCGGATCGCCCGCCAAGCCGGTGCTCGCGAAGTCCGGGGAGATCGAGAAGCTGCCCCGCGGCCCCATGGTGGGCATCCCTTACGCCCCCACCGTGATCCGCAACTCCACTAGCCGGCTGTCCCAGTGGGCCGTCTGCGACAGCACCGCCACCGGTTCGGCCGTGCCGCTCGACCCATCGACCGGATTGCCGACCACCGCCACCGCGGCGGTGAAGGTCACCGTCATCGGCGGCGCACTCACTCCCGCCGACGGCACTGACGAGCTGACCGGCGACCGCGCCCGCGTCGTCGCCTTCGACAACCAGACCTGGCTCGTCTACTCCGACGACGGGGTGGTGGCCCGCTCGCGTCTGGACCTGGGCAACTCCGCGATCCGCGAGGCACTGGGGATCTCCATCGACCAGCGGGTGATCCCCATGTCGCCGGGGCTGTTCAACGCCCTCGCCGCGCGCGAGCCCATCGACGTCCCGCAGATCACGGATCTCGGTAAGCCCGTGCGCTTCCCGAACACCGAGAAGCTGCTCGTCGGCACCACCCTGCGCGTCGCGACCGTCGACGGCGGCTGGACCTACTACGTGGTTGCCGCCGACGGCATCCAGCAGGTCAGCCAGACCGCCGCGGCGATCCTGCAGACCGTCTCGCCCGTCAAGAGCGGCGTCGTCGAGACCGAGGCGTCGAAGGCGAACCAATGGCCCAAGGTGGGCGGGCGGATCGCCGTCGACCACTTCCCGGCCGGCAAGGTGCGGATCGAGGACGCGACGAGCGACCCCGTGACCTGCATGACCTGGTCGCACGACGGCGAGGCGCCGACCGCCGAGCAGAAGGTGCTGGTCGCAGGCACGCTGCCGCTCACCGCCGAGCAGAGCGTCGCCCGGATCGCGCTCATCGGCGCGCCCGGCTCGGCGGGCACCATCGCCGACGACGTCTACCTGCCGGCGAACAGCGGGCGGTACGTCTACGCCACAGGCTCCGCGAAGGACTCCCGTGAACACAGCGGCGAGTTCTGGATCGCCGATACCGGCATCCGGTACGGCATCGACGACCAGGGCTCGAACGACCCCGGCTCGTCCGCGAAGGCGCTGGGCCTGAGCAATCCGGTGCCCGCGCCGTGGACGATCGTGAGCCTGTTCGCGCAGGGGCCCACGCTCTCGAAGGCGAGCGCATCCATCAAGCACGACGGTGGCGCCGAGGACCCCGTCGTCGCGACGTTCGACCCGAAGGGGAAGTAGTGAGTAGGCAGGTCTTCGAGCCCCCGCTCCACCCGAAGAAGGAGCCCCGGGTCGTCAAGAAGGAAGTGGAGGTCCGCACCCCGGACACCATCGACGAGGTCGACCCGCCCGGCAAGTGGCGCACCGTGATGATGCCCGTCATCATGGTGGTCGCCGTGCTCGGCATGCTGTTCATGATGATCCGCATGAACCGCGGCTTCAACCCGGTCATGCTGCTCATGCCGATGATGTTGCTGTTCGGCATGTTCGCGTACATGGGCGGGGGCCCCGGCGGCAGCGGCAACAAGTCGAAGGCGCAGCTGCTGCACGACCGCAAGCAGGCCAGCCGCTCGATCGGCACCTCGCGCGAGAAGGCGCTCTCCCGCGGCCGCAACTACTTCGACGCGCTCGCCCACGCCTATCCCGACCCGGCCGTGGTGGCGTCGCTCATCGGCACCGAGCGGATGTGGGAGGTGAACGGGGGCGACGCCGAGCGCAAGACCCGGTTCACCGCGGCGCGCTACGGTCGCGGCCGCATCGTGCCGAAGGCGAAGTTGCTCACGCCCGAGGCGCCCGACGGGGAGTTCCTGGACCCCGTGCAGTGGACCGAGACCGTGAAGTTCCTGCACACGCATTCGACCATCGCGGACATGCCGCTGGCCTTCACGCTGCGCACCGTGCCCGTCCTGGGCGTGGGCGGCGATCCGGAGCGGTCGGCGGGGATGGTGCGCGCCATGCTGAACCACCTCGCCATCACGCACGGCCCGGACCGGCTGCGCGTCGCGGTGGTGGCGGACACGCCCGACGGCGGCCGGTGGGAGTACCTGAAATGGCTTCCGCAGGCGCAGCATCCGTCGCTGATCGACGCCCTGGGATCGCGCCGGATGATCTACGGGAACTGGACCGACTTCCTGGAGGAACTCGCCGGCGGCGACGAGCAGCCCGTCGCCGAGTCGGACCGCATCGTCGACTACTCCCGGCCGTTCACCACCGAATCCGAGGTGACCGGACGCACTCGGCACACCGTGGTCATCGTGGAATCCGCTGAGCGGGCGAGGATGACGGACCAGGCGATCGCCTCGCTCGCCGACGTCACGTGGATCCTGATGTCGCCGCCCGACGGCGTGATCGACGCGTTCCCGCACGCCGTGCTGCTGAACGTGGACCCGACGGGCATCGTGACCCGGTGGGACTCGGACCTTCCGCTGGAAGCGCCCAAGGAGATCGCGCGGGCCGACGACCTCGACCTCATCGACGCGCACACCACCGCGCGCAAGCTCGCCCGGTGGGAACTGGAGACCACCGCCTCCCTGCTGTCGAAGGAGCGCCAGGACACCGGCCGGGACTGGGCGAACCTCGTGCAGGTCGACGATCCCGGTGCGATCGACGTCGTCGACTTCTGGCAGCGGATCAAGCGCTTCGACGATCCCCGTCGGCTCAACTTCCCGATCGGCTTCGCGCCCGATGGGACCCGGATCTTCCTCAACATGCGCGAGGCCAGCCAGGGCGGCACCGGCCCGCACGGCGAGATGATCGGCACCTCGGGCTCCGGCAAGTCGGAGTTCCTGCGCTGCCTGGTCCTCGACGCCTGCCTCTTCCACTCGCCGACGATGCTCAACCTGCTGCTCGTCGACTTCAAGGGCGGCGCGACCTACCAGGGCATGGAGGACATCCCGCACGTCGCCGCGGTGGTCACCAACCTCGAGAAGTCCGAGAGCATGGTCGACCGCATGATGGAGGTCATCACCGGCGAGCTCAAGCGGCGCCAGCAGCTCTTCGACAGCGCCGCGGCCCGCTACCCCTCCTTCAACATCATCGGCCTGACCGAGTACGAGAAGGCCCGCGAGTCCGGCCACTGCCCCGACCTCGAGCCCATGCCGGCGCTGCTCGTGCTCATCGACGAGTACACCGAGCTCCTGGAGGCCAAGCCCGAGTTCGTGAACATCTTCAGCCAGATCGGCCGCGTCGGCCGCTCCGTGGGCGTGCACCTGCTGCTCGCCTCGCAGAACGCGGAGATGGCGCGCTCACGCGGCCTCGAGTCGAACATCCACTACCACATCGCTCTTCGCACCGGCACCGCCGGCGACTCTCGTGCGGTGATCGGCGTCCCCGACGCGAAGAACCTGCCCGGCAAGCCCGGCAACGGCCTCATCAAGACGCTCCACGAGGACGAGCTGATCCGGTTCTACGCCGGCTTCACGGGCAAGCCCTACTTCGCGCCCGAGGCGGCGCCGGAGCCGGTCGCGCGGGAGGTCGTGCAGCCCACCGCCGACGACCTCTCCTCCCGCGGCTTCACCGCGCGGCGAGTGGACATCCCCGACCTCGAGGCCGAGATCGTCGAGGACGACGAGATCGTGCGCACCGAGGAGGAACTGCTCGCCGCGCCCACCGTGTTCACCGTGGTCAAGGAGCTGCTCACCAAGGCGCCGGCGCGGCCCGCGTACAAGCCGTGGCTCCCGGAGCTCACCTCCACCACCCTGGACATCCTGGCACCGTCGCTCGCGGCGGACGCGTGGGTCGCGCCGAAGGTGACCACCCCCGCCACGCTGAAGCTGCCCTTCGGCGTCTTCGACGACCCGGCCAGGCATCAGCAGCCCGTGTGGGAGCTGGACCTGTCGGGCGGCCAGGGCAACGTGCTCATCTACGGTGCGCCGCAGAAGGGCAAGACGACCGCCGCGATGACGCTGGTCACCTCACTGGCGCTCACCCATTCGCCCGAGCAGGTGCAGTTCTTCGTCGTGGACTACACGGGCGGCGGCTGGATGCGGCTCGAGGACCTGCCGCACGTCTCCCGGATCGCGACGCGGTCCGAGGAGGACGCGATCAACCGGATCGTCTCCCAGATGTCCGACCTGATCGACCAGCGCGTCAAACTCTTCCGCAAGTACCGCGTCAACTCGATGGCGGAGTACCGGCGGCTGCGCAGCGACCCCGGCGCGGAGGTCATCACCGAGGACGCCTTCGGCGATGTCTTCATCGTGATCGACGGCTTCGACGCCGCTGTCACCGAGGGAGGGGTCTTCGAGGACAAGGTGGCCGTGCTCGAGGCGCTCGCGTCGGGCGCCCTGAACTACGGCATCCACTTCGTCATCACCACGGCCCGCAACACCGTGCTCCGCGGCCTCGCCAGCCACATGCACACGATCATCGAGGGCCGCGTCTCCACGGCCAGCTACGACATGTCGGTGGTGAACTCGCAGCGGAACAAGGCGGTGCCCGACAAGGCCGGCCACGTCATCACCACGGACCGGGAACTGCTCGCCCTCGTCGCGCTGCCCCGCGCAGACGGTGATGCCTCGCCCGAGACCCTCAGCGACGGCATCGAGGAGGTCGTGGACCGGATCCGCCGCGCCAACACCTCCGGCGCGGAGGCGCCGAAGTTGCTGGCGCTGCCCGAGTCGGTCCTGCAGGACGACCTGTTCTCGGTGCTGCCCGCCGAGGCGAGCGCCCGCGAACGCGTCCGGTTGCCGTTCGGCGTCCGGGAGAGCGACGGCGGACCCGCCATGGCGGACTTCGGTCGCGAGGCGCACATGTACGTGGTCGGCGAGAGCGGCTCCGGGCGATCCGCCTTCGTGCATACCCTCATCGAGGCGATCAGCCGCCGGTACCCGACGATCGACGACGGCGTCATCGCCCTGCTCGACCCCAAACGCGTGCATCGCGGCGCCTTCGCACCCAATCCGAAGAACCTCGGGCTGCACGGCTCGGATCTCTACGACTTCCTCCGCCGCTGGCAGGACAAGCTCGTCGACTGGATGGGCGAGGGGGAGACGGATCCCGTGAAGGTCACCTACCGGAAGGTGCCGGACAGCGCCGACAGTTCGGCGCTCGCGCGCCGCGACTGGTGGACCGGTCCCGAGATCTTCCTCATCATCGACGACTACGACGCCGTCGTCGCCCGCGGGGACCGCACCAACCCGCTCACGCAGACGGTGAAGCTGATGAACGACGGTGTCATACGCGGCTTCCACGTGATCGTCGTCCTCAACGACGCCGAGTACCTCTACAAGGCCAGTTCCGACCCGCTGATCCAGTACCTCGACACCCACAGCTCGATGGCGCTGGCGATGTCCGCGGACAAGTTCAACGTGAACATCGCAGGAGAGCGCGGGCAGCGCTTCGGCACTCCAGGTCGCGGTCGGTTCCACCCCGGGCGCGGGGCGCCGTCGGACGTCGTCCAGGTGGCCTGGAACGGCGTACGCAGGGATGAAGCGGAGGCCGACGACGATGTTTGGGGATGACAATTTCGGACAACTAGGGATTGACGAAATTTGACATTTCTGTTTTAGTTGCAACTTGAAAATCTAGGCGGAGGGAAGATCAGGTGGGCCTGAACGTGGCGCCTGTTCAGCTTTTGGCGGGAACCAACGAGGTGATGGCGAATGTCGCCACCACCTCGGGCTTGATCGGTGGCGCCGCGGGCGCCATTGGGGCGATCGTGCCCGCGGGTGCCGACGATGTGTCGCTGCTGGTCTCGGCCAGTTCCGCGGCGCACGCGGCGAATTTCCTGGCGACGTCGATCGTCGATCACGCCGAGGTCGCGCAGTACGCCGTGAGCCTCTCGGCCGTGGCCTCCACCTACATCATGGCCGACAACGCCGTGCAGTTCTGACGAGCGTGACCTCGTGACTTTCCCAGCGCTTCCCCCCGAGGTCAACGTGGGGCGCCTGATGTCGGGAGCGGGCCCGGCGCCGGCGACCGCTGCGGCTGCGGCGTGGGCCTCGGTCGCGGCCTCCGTCAGCGCGCGGTCGGTCTTCCTGCAGTCCCTGCTGCCGCGGCTCGCGGCGTCCTGGCAGGCGCCGGAGACGGCGCTGATGACGCGCAACGTCGCGATCTACCTCGCGCACAACGAGGCACTGCGCACCCAGGCGCTCCTCGCCTCCACCCGCCACACCAAGCAGGCGGCCGACTACTCGGCGGCCCTGGCCGGCATGGCTCAGCTGCCCGAGATCGCGACGAACCACGTGACGCACGCGGTCCTGCAGGCGACCAACTTCCTCGGTGTGAACACCGGGGCGATCGCCGCGAACGAGGCGGAGTACGCGGGGATGTGGGCCCAGAACGCGTCGATGATGGCTGTGTACCTCGCGAACTCCACCGCGAACATGACGTTCGAGCCGTTCCTGCCGCCGAAGCCTCTCGCGACCTCGGTCGGCGTGCCGATCCCCGCGGCGGCCGCGGGCGCCGCGTCGGTCGGCGACGCGGTGGTCACCAAGATGACCCTCGCCGCACAGGGCGCGCAGGCCGTCGCCAGCATGCTCTGGATGCGCACCGCCGGCGGCGTGCTCACCACCACCAAGCTCGGCCAGACGTTGCTCGTCAACGCCCAGCGGGCCGAACAGGCCGCCTCGAACGCGGCGACCGCCGCGTCCCAGTCGCGCGAGAACAGCGCCGTCCGGCCCGTCGCCGGGCAGCAGCTCGGCCAGAGCCTGATCCAACAGCTCGGTGGGGCCGGCGGCGCGGCGGCCGGCGTCGCGGGCGGCGTGGTCGGCGTCGCCGTCTCCGGCGGGGGGCAGGCCCTGCAGACAGGCGTCAGTGCGGGGACCGTCGCCACCGGCGGCGGCGTCGTCTACCAGCCGATGAGCGCGCTGCTCGCGGGCGTCAACCCCGAGAACCGGACGGGCACCGTCGGCTACTTCGGCGCACGCCCCGGCTCGCCCACGCTCGAACGGATGTCCCGCGGCGAGCAGGCACAGCGATCGGCGTCCGCGCTGCGCGTGGAGCCCGGGACGAGCGCGCTGCCCAAGGTGGCCGCGCCCGCGAACTGGTCGACCGACGGCCTCACTGTGGCGCCGCCGCCCCCGCCGGTACCGCGGGTTCCGGCCGAGCCGCTGCGCCCGGTCCTGCCGACCAGCGCGAGCGCGCCCGTCGCGCGGTCGAAGGGCAAGCAGCGCGAGCGCATCGTCGTGCCCGATACCGCAGCCATGCCGATCTACCAGGACTCGGCGCCCGAGTACGAGTCCGTTCCCGTCGACGTCCCGTCGAGTGGGGAGGGACGCTGATCCCCACGACTCGCTCGGCCCACCACGACCACCGCTGAACTGGAGGAACACTCATGCCCCCGCAGATCTACGACCTGAACACCGTTTCGCACGCCGCCGGCACGGCCAAGACCCACGACGTGGCCGCGACGACCCTCGCCAACATCAAGTTCGTCCGCACCACGGCCGAGGCCTACCGCGCCGCGAACAACGGCGACACCGCCAACAAGGCCACCGCCCACATGGAGGAGCTCATCGCCGTGTGCAACGCCGAGCAGCAGAAGCTCGAGGCCGTCGCCGAGGCCCTCGGCCGCAACGGCGGACTCATCACCAGCACCGACGGCGACGCCGGTGGCCTGTTCACCGGCTACGTCGTCTAGACCGCCAGATCTCACTGAAGGGGTAACAGCATGACTTCCGCCGAGCGCATCACAGTCACCTACGCCAGCTACGACGCCACGTCGGCCGGCCTCGCCAAGGCCTCCGCCGTCGCGGACGCGAACATCGCCGAGCTGACGGCCAACAACACCGCGAACCTCAACGCCGGCAACTGGGTGGGCGTCGACCAGGAGAGCTACCAGCACGTCCACGAGATCTGCCTCAAGGCCAACGAGAACCTGTCCATGGCGATCCGCAAGACCGGCGTGAACCTGCAGACGGCCGCCACGATCCACCAGGCCGGCCAGGCGCAGGCCGCGGGTCTCTACGGCGTCTGAGAACGACAAGACGAGGCCCGGCCACCGCATGCGCGGCGGCCGGGCCGCGTCGGAAGAGGAGGGCGCATGGCGGTCCTGCGCGAGGAAACGGCGAAGCTGTCCGCCTTCGCCGCGGACGTCGACGAGCTGCTGCTGTTGATGCGGCTCTCGGACGTCAGCGAACTGGCGCCCGTGGTGCTGGCCGTGCACCCGAACGTCTACCGGCCCGACGATCAGCTGGTGGTGGACCTGGCGGTCCTGCCCGGCCTGGTCGACGCCGGCCTGGTGGCCACGAACGGATCCGTGGACCCGCAGGTCGGCCAGTGGCTGCGCGCCCTCCAGGTGCCGGCCGCCGAGGTCGCCATCCGCGTCTTCGACGGTGACGCCGTGCTCCGCGGGGCCGTGGTGCGCCGCGACGAGCTGGTGGTCGTCGCCTTCCGCAACGACGACCAGTTCACCGTCCAGGGGTTCCGCACCGATCGCGAGGATTTCGAATCGACCGTGGTCGAACCCCTGTGGCGGGTGCTGGGCGCGCGCGATGCCGCGGACTTCGAGTCCCTCACCCTGGACGAGGCCGAGCTCGCGGAGATCGTCGCGAGCTTCGATCCGCAGGTCGCCGGGCCCCGCGGTGAGCGGGAGATCCGCAGCCGGCTGCGCGAGCACGACCTGCCCCCGAAGACGGTCGACATCCTCGTCGACGCCGCTCGGTACACCGGGCGTCGCGCTGAAATCGTCTACCACCGTGCGGATTCCAGTGGCGTGCGGACGCAGGCGGCGTGGGCCGTCGGGGTCATGGACACGGCGGCCGGTCGCGTGCTGTCGACGACGGACCGCGGCTCGCGGGGCGTGGTCGACGTGACCCTCAGTCCCGGAACCCGTCGGCGGTTCTCCGAGGGGATCGGCGCGCTCGTCGAGCGCGGAGGTTGCCGCGGGTGGTTCGATACATCAAACTGATAGCTCACCCCCACTGGTCCTCTGACCTGGGTATGTATTAGTCTGCAAAAGATTCTTCCAGCAAGAGAGGTGCAGTCCATGAGCGACGCAGCCACTAACGTTCGGGTGCCTTTCGTACCGCAAAGCAGTCACGAGGATGACTCCGCGGCGGCGATCCTGCCCTCGACCGACTCTGCCGTTCCGGTGGTCCGTCCGACCGTCCCCACGGGTGGCCCGCTGTCCGAGCCCGCGAGCGGTGAATGGGAGGAGCCGGAGCTCCCCGGGGTCGACGACCTCGACGGATCCGCCGCCGTCCCGACGGCCCCCGCAGCCACGCCGGTCGTCATCGCCGCGGACGAGCGCCCCACCGCGGAGCAGCCCGCGATCGTCGACGACGTGGCCGATACCGCGAAGGCGGACGGACCCAAGGCCGGTTCGCCGAAGACGGACGCGCCGAAGACGGACGCGCCGACCAACGGCACGCCCAAGGCCGAGGCCCCGAAGGCCGACGCCGACGACGCCACGACCGACGCTCCCAAGCCCGACGCGCCGAAGGCTGCTGCCAAGGCCGAGCCCGCGGCACCGTCGACACCGCAGGCGGCCAAGCCGGTCCCGGCTCCGGCGCCCGTGCCGCAGCCGCAGCAGCCCCAGCAGCAGTGGCAGGGCGGCCAGAACGGCTTCGTCCCCGCCGCGGCGCAGAACGGCCAGCCCCAGCAGGCCCCGTTCCAGGGCGTCCCGCCGACCGGCCAGTTCCAGTCGGCGCAGGCCTCCGGTCAGATCCATCGCCCCGCTTCCCCGCAGCCCTTCGGCCAGGCCCCCGCGCCCGTTCAGGGTGCGCCCGCGCCGATGGTGCCGCAGCACCAGCAGGCCCCGATGCGCCCGATGGGCGAGTCGCTGTCCGCGCCGATGTCGACCGCCTCGTCGTCCTTCAACCAGCAGATCCGGTTCTCGGACGCCGCGGTGCGGGTCTCGGGCTGGCGCGCCTGGCTGCGCAAGATGGGCCTCGACGTGGGCCCCAGCGCGAACGACCAGGAACACGCGGAGCTGGTGCACCGCATCCGCGTCCCGAAGAACAAGTTCCACGTGACCAGCGTCTTCGCCGACAACGCCGGCGGCACCCTGCTCGTGGGCGTCCTCGGCCAGATCCTCGAGCGCACCCGCGCCGACAACGTGGTCGCGCTCGACCTCGACCCCGACGGCGGCGACCTGGATCAGGTGACCGCGTGGCACCAGGGCGGCTCGACCGCGCGCACGCTGATCCAGCAGAGCGACCTGTCGGACCGCAACCAGGTGGACAAGCACCTCGCCGTCACGTCGACCAACCTGCACGTGCTGCCGACGCCGTGGCGGTTCAACGGCCGCGACGTCACCGACTACGACGACGTGCTGGATCTGTACTCGATCTTCCGCCCGCACTACAGCCTCGCGCTGGTCGACGCCGGCCGCGGCCTGCAGACCCAGACGGGCACCGGCGTGCTGGAGATCTCCTCCGCGCTGATCCTCCCCGCCTCGGCCACCACCCGCGGCGTGCGCAAGGTGGCGGCGACCATCGACTGGCTGCGCCACCACGGCTGGCACGGCCTGCTGGCGAACACCATCGTGGTCATCAACCACACCAAGCGCCGGGGCAGCGTCTCCGTGGAGCAGTTCGACGAGCTCTTCCGCGCCGGGCAGAAGCTCCGCGTGCACGAGATCCCGTACGACCCGCACCTCGACTCGGACCAGCCGATCGACATCGACCTGCTGCGCAAGCGCACGGTCCGCGCGTTCGAGGAGCTGGCGGCGGACCTGGCGGACGGCTTCAACTCGGGCTACGAGCCGCCGGCCGCTCAGAAGCTCGCCGAGCTGCAGCAGGTGCGCACGACAGAGGGACGCTGACGCCAGATGGTCTTCCCGATCACCCCGGAGCCCGCCGGAACCGAGAACGCGGGCCCCGGGCGATCCGCCGTCCCCGAGCAGGTGCGCGTCCTGGTCGAGGTCGGCGAGAACTCGGTCGAGCGGAGCCTGCTCGCCCGCCGGCGGCTGTCGGTCGTGATGGATTCCGTGATCCCCGGGCTGGAGCAGATCTTCCCGGACCACGACTTCGCGACGACCGGCGCCTGGACCTTCGCCCGGGAGGGCGGAACGCCGCTCGCGCGCGACAAGTCCCTCGCCGATGCGGGCGTGCTCGACGGTGACCGGCTGATCCTCGCCGAGACCTTCTCGACCCAGACCTTCCGGCCGCTCATCGAGAGCACCGCCGACGCGATCCAGGAGTTCTGCCGCCAGCGCTTCCGCCGGTTCGAGTCGGCGACGGCACGGGCGCTGGGGCTCCTCGCGCTGGTGCTCGGCGCGACCGTCTTCTCCGCGCTGGTGCTGATCGCCTGGTTCGAGCACTCCAGTGTGCTGTGGTGGTTCCCGGTGGCGGCGCTGGCCTCGATCGCCGTGGTGCTCGCCGCGCTGTCCGCGGACCGGCAGTACCGCGCGCCGCAGGTGGCGTACGCGCTGCAACTCGCGGCGGTCCCGGTGCTGTTCTCCGCCGGGTTCGTGCTCATCCCCCCGGACGGCGGGGTCGACGGTGCCTTCACCGCCGCGAACGTCCTCACGGGGTCGACCTTCGCGCTCATCGGCGTGGTGGTGCTCGGCCGCGCCAGCCGCCTGGGCGCGACGGTGCTCGCCGCGCTCGGCCTCACCGCCGCCGCGGTCGTGGTCGCGAGCGCGCTGTTCGCGTACACCCCGCTGGGCCGGCCCGCGATCCCAGCGATCGGCGTCATCGGTGGTCTGCTCCTGGCGAACTGGGCGCAGGGCTGGGCCCTCATGCTCGCCCGCGTCCGGCCGGATCCGCTGCCGCCGCCGGGCGAGGACATCGACCGCAGTGAGCTCGACGCCGCGTACCACGTGGACACCTTCGACGACGAGAGCACGACGGAGCTGGCGCGCGCCCAGGAGAACACCGGCCTCGAGCGCAAGGCCCGCACCGCGGCCAAGCTGCTCACCGGGTTCTACGCCGCGATCGCCGGGATCCTCGTGGTCTCCGCGCTCACCGTGATCGTGCCGCACAGCCACTACTTCTGGGGCGAGGTGGCGATCGCCGCGCTGACCTCCGTGATCTGCGTGCTGCGCGGCCGCACCCTCGACGACCGCGTGCACGCCACGGTGTTCTTCGTGGCGGGCTTCGTCATCGCGGCGGGCCTCGCGGTCGTCCTCGTCGGGGCGCTCGACTCGGACCTCGGCCGTCTCGTGGTGATCGTGCTCAGCGCCGCCGTGCTGGCGAGCTTCGGCGCGGGCGGCCTGCTGCTCGCGGACCGTGTCTCCACCGACCGCGGCGGCCACGCCCGCCCGCTTTCGGCGCGGCTCCTCGGCCGCATCGAGGCCGGGGAGAAGCTGGCGATCTTCGCGGTCGTCCTGCTCGCGCTGTGGTGCACCCGCCTGTTCGCCGCGATGCGCGAACTCGACCTGTCGTTCCTGAAGTAGAGGGGCTGGGGTCCGTGCTCCGTTTCCCGAGGGCGGCCGCGATCGCGGCCGTCTCCGCCACCGTCGTCGTTGCCGGCGCCTGGGCCCCGGCCGTCTCCGGCGCGGTGGTGCCGCCCGTCGCCGACATCGGCGGCGCGCCGCCCGACACGGACGGCCCGGAGCGCCCGCTGCGCAACAACAATCCGCGGTGCGTGGAGCCCGGCGTCCTGCCGAACTCCAACCTCGCCGCGGCCCCCGCGCCGGCCACCACGCTGCGGATCGACGAGGCGCACAAGTTCTCCACCGGTGCCGGGGTCACCGTCGCGGTCCTGAGCACCGGCGTCCGGCCCCAGGCCCGCCTGCGCGGCCTCGACGGCGCCGGCGACAACATCGTGGCCGCCGACCGCGGCCTGCTGGACTGCGACTCGACGGGCACCCTGGTCGCGGGCATCATCGGCGCACAACCAGCGGCGGGCGACGGCGTGGTGGGCGTGGCCCCGGACGCGCGGATCCTGTCGATCCGCGTGGACTCGGCCGGTTTCTCCCTGCAGAACAGTCCGGCGGACGACGCGGACCCCAACCTCGGCCGTGCCGCGGTCAACGCACGCAGCATCGCCCGTGCCATCGTGCGCGCCGCCAACCGCGGCGCGAAGGTGATCGTCGTGCCAGAGCCCGTCTGCATGGCGGCCGACAACCAGTTCCGCCAGCGCGAGGTCGGCGGCGCCGTCGCCTACGCGCTGCGCGCGAAGGATGCGCTGGTCGTGGCCGGCGCGGGCGCGACGGACCGGCAGGGCGGCACCGTCGGTGCGAACGACTGCAAGGCCAACCCCGACCCGGACCCGGGGCAGCCCGACGACCCGCGCGGCTGGCGGCAGGTGACCACCGTCGCGACCCCGAACTGGTTCGACGGGCAGGTGCTCTCGGTGGGCGCCACCACCGCGGAGGGCACGCCGTTGCCCGGATCGCTCAACGGCCCCTGGCTCGACGTGGCCGCACCGGGAGCGGGCATCGTCTCGCTCAGCTCGCGCGGCGGCGACGGCGTGGTCAACGCGGCCCCCGTCGACCGGAACCTGGTGCCCTTCGCCGGTCCGGAGTTCGCGGCGGCCTACGCCGCGGGCGCGGCGGCGCTCGTCCGCGCGCGGTACCCGCAGTTGTCGGCGACCGAGGCGGCCGCGCGGCTCGTGGCCACGGCGCACGCGCCGGGCCGCGGCACGGACAACAAGGTGGGCCGCGGGCTCATCGACCCCGTCGCGGCCCTGACCGCGAAGGTGCCCGCCATCGACGCGGACATCGACCCGCAGTCGGTGGAGAAGCTGCTCGTACCGCCGCCCCCGCCCGAACCCGACACGAGGCCCCGGCGCACCGCGGCGATCGTGGCCGGCGCGGGCGCGGTGGTGCTGCTGGTGATCGGTGGCGTGGTCGCGCTGACGCGACCCGGCCGGAAGCGGAGGTCGTGATGACGGAGCCCGTGACGACGGCGGCGGTCGCCGAGGCCCCGACGCATCCCGAAGTCGCGCGGCTGCGCCGGCCGGTCGGCATCCGGATCTCGCTGCGCCGCGCGCTGATCTGGGCCGTCCTTTCGGCGAGTCTGTTCGCGCTGGTCGGCGGCAGCTGGCCGCTGTGGTCGGTGATCGCCCTCATCGTGCTGGGCGCCCTGGTCGCCTTCGTCTCGGTGCACGGCACCGTGCTCAGCGAGAAGATCGGGGCCCGCTACCGGTACCTGCGGCGGCGGCGCCGCGCGTCCGGGGACATCCCGGGGCGGGTCATCGACGTCGACGGTGTCGGCGTGCGGCAGGGCGACGGCTTCGAACTGGTCTCGGCGATCGAACTCACCGCAGACCCGGCGGAGACCCGGCTGCGCGAGGGCCGGGCCTTCGCCGCGGAGACGGTTCCGCTGGACCTGCTCGCGACCATGATGACGCAGTACGGCCTCGATGTGGACATCGACATCGTCTCCGCCGGCCGGCGCGTGCCGCCCGGCCCCGCGTACCGCGCCTCGTACTCGCAGGGAGTCCGGTTCTACGCCGCGATGGCGGAGCGCTCGACGTGGCTCGTCCTGCGCGTGAACACGCAGCGGAACCTCGCGGGCATCGTGCGCCGCGGGCCGTCGCGCACGGCGGGCCCGAAGGCCCTCATGGCCGCCACGCGGCGGCTCGAGCAGCGGCTGCAGGAACGCCTGATCCGCGCGCGGGCGCTGCCCGCCGCGGAGCTGGCCGGGGTGGACGCCCGCATGACCTTCGGCGCGGATCCGTTGGGCGGCACCGAGAACTGGCAGAACATCGAGCACGGCACCGAGTTCGCCACCGTCTACCTGATCGACCCGGTCCGCACGTCCACGGAGAAGCTCGACCGCTGGTGGGGCCTCGACAGCGACAGCACCGCCGTCGTGCTGCGCATGCGCAAGGCGGACGCGCAGGCGCCTGTGGAGATCAGCGGCCTGGTCCGCTACGACACCGCGGTGCCGATCGTCGACAATCTCGACGACGCGCTCGTGCCGATGCCGGGCCGGCAGATGGAACTCGCGCGGGGAACCCTGCCGGGCGGCGGGTCCAGCGTCGTCGACCTGCCCTCCACCCGCCTGGACGGCCTCGGCACCGTGGAGATCCCCGTCGGCCCCGCCGGCCCCGTCTGGGGCGTCTCCGGCACGGACGCCGTCGCGTTGCCCCTGTTCGACGGTTCGCCCGTCCCCGAGACGCTCGTCGTGGAGTTCGCGACCGAGCTGATCCCGCTGCAGCTCGTGCTGCTCCGCTCCGTCGGCGCCGGCGCGTCCGTCGCGGTGCACACCGACCGACCGGCCCAGTGGGCCACCCTCACCGCGACCCTGGCGGACCCCTCGCGCTTCCGGATCGCCGACGGCCCCGGGGGACGCCCGGCGGACATCACCGTCTTCGACGGTGCCCCCGCCGACGCCGTGCCCGAGCGCACCATGCTGACCCTGCGCGCGCCCGGCAGCGCCCCGCAGCGGGCGAACGCCGACCTCGTCGTCGCGCAGGTCTCGCCGTCGGTGGTGGCGGTGCGGATCGGCCGCCGCGCCCCGTTCGACGTGGTCCTCAACCCGACGGACGAGGAGTTGCGCTACTGCGACGTGCAAGCGCAGCCGATCACGGCCGCCGCTCCGCAGCAGCCGGCGCAGCGCCTGCCGCGCCAGGTGCCCGCGCCGCCGCGGCTGGCGCCGGGTGCCGCAGTGCCGCAACCGCCCGCGGCCCCGCAGGCGACGGTCCCGCCGCGCGTCCCCGGCCGGCACGCGCAGCCGGCGGTCCCGCCGCAGGCCGCGCCCTCCCCGGCGCCGGTAGCGCAGGCGCCCGGTGCCCCGGCGCCGCAGCCGCCCGTCCCGCAGTACCAGGCGCCCCCGCCGCCCGTGCCGCCGCAGCGACCGCCCCGCCCGGTGCGGCCGCTGCCCCCGCCGCCCTACGAACGCGGCACCGGCGCCCAGCGCAAGCAGGGCGGGGACCGCTGGGTGCGGCCCTCGCAGGGCCAGGACGACCGCGGCCCGCGGCGCCGCCCGGTGCAGCCGCCGACCGCGCCCCGGTGGGGCAAGACGGGAGAGCGCGGCCCCTCCGACGAGCCGCCAACCTCACGTTAAGCACCGCGCAACCTGCGTCGCGGTAGATTCTTACCGCTGTACACGTACAGGAGCGGAGGTGTGTTCGTGGCGTCGGAACCCGGTGAATCGATCGCGGGGTACGTGATCGAGTCGGTCCTCGGTACCGGAGGCATGGGCACGGTGTACCGCGTGCGGCACCGCACGCTGCCCCGGTCCGTCGCGCTGAAGGTGCTGCAGAGCCAACTCTCGGCGGATCCGTCGGTGCGCGCGCGGTTCGACCGCGAGGCCGACCTGATCGCCGGGCTCAAGCATCCGCACATCGTCGACGTGTACGACCGCGGCGAGTCCGACGGGCACCTGTGGATCGCGATGGAGCTCGTCGAGGGCGGCAACCTCGCCGAGACCGTGCAGCGGGAGGGCCCGTTCAGCCTGGACCGCACCGTCGCCGTGATCGAGCAGGTCGCGGACGCGCTCGACTACGCGCACCAGCACGGCATCCTCCACCGCGACGTCAAGCCCGCCAACTTCCTCGTCGACCGCGGCCGCCGCGGCGAGCAGGTCAAGCTCGCGGACTTCGGGATCGGCGCCGCGCAGACCGAGGTCGGCCAGAACACGCAGGCGGGCACCGTCGTCGGCACCCTGGCGTACACGGCGCCGGAGGCGCTACTGGGGCACCCCGTCGACCACCGGGCCGACGTCTACTCCCTGGCCTGCGCCACGGTGGTCCTGCTCACGGGCGCGCCGCCCTTCACCTCCACCGTCTCGGGGCAGCTGATGCTGGCGCACATCAGCCAGAACCCGCCCAGCGTCCGGCTCAAGCGGCCCGACCTCTCGCCGGAGATCGACCACGTGCTCGGCCGCGCCATGGCGAAGAACCCCGCGGACCGGTTCAGCACCGCCGGCGAGTTCTCCGACGCCCTGGCCGCCGCCGCGCGCCGCATGTCGGGCGCCGCGGGCATGGCGCCGCCCACCGCGCCGCAGGGCGTGAACTGGCAGGGGACACCGTCGAACCCGGCGCTCGCCACCGGGTACAACCAGCCGGGCCCGCCGTCGCCGGTTCCCGGTGGGCAGGGCCTGCCGCCCGGCGCGCCGACGGGGCTGCTGGGTCCGGTCGGGCCGGTCGGTCCGCGGGGGCCCGGCGGACCGATGGGGCCGAGCTCGCCGTCGATGCCCGCGCTCGGCGGGACCGGGGCCGGGTCGTCGAACCGGAAGAAGCTGTTGATCGGCGGGGCGGCCGCTCTGGTCGTGCTGCTCGCGGTGGTGCTCGGCATCGTCCTCGTGGGCGGCGGTGGCGACGACGAGGGACGGCCGGCCCTGGACGCCTGGAGCTCCCGCACGGTGACGGACGTCAACGGCACGACGGAGCTCGGCGACCGGCCGCAGCGGATCGTCGCGCTGGGCGTCGGCGACGCGGAACTGGTCTCCGCCCTGGGCTTCGAGGTGGTTGCGGGGGCGAACGGCCCGAAGTCGGAGCTGCCCGCCTGGGTCCCCGCGCTGTCGGGCGTGCCGAGCGCCGGCACCTCGACGAACCCGGACACGTCGGCGATCGAGAAGGCGAAGCCGGACCTGATCCTCGACACCGATCCCGATGCGGCCGAGAAGGTCAAGGACCTCAAGTCGCTCGCCGGCGGCCGCGCCATCGCGGTGTCCGCGGAGGGGAAGGCCGGTTGGACGTGGCAGCAGCAGCTGGCCTTCATCGCCGAGGCGCTGGGGGCGAAGGACCGCGCCGAGGCCGTGAAGAAGACGTACGAGGGCCGTATCACCGCGCTGCGGACCGCCCACCCGGAGTTCGCGGGCAAGAAGCTGGACGTCGTGCACTTCGACGGTACGGCGACGAAGCTCGCCGGCTCCTCGGCGAACGCGCTGCAGGTGCTGGGGCAGCTCGGTTTCGCGACGCAGACCCCGGTCGACGGCACCGGGTCGTGGCTGTCGCTCGCGTCGGCGGACCTGTACAAGGCCGTGAACTCGAGGGACGTGGACCGGACGGTCGTGGCGCGCACCGACGCCGCGGGCGGCAACGGCGGCTTCGACGGCGTCCCGTCCTCGTTGACCTACGGCGTGCCGATCATCATCCTGGACAGGACCAACGGCGTGGACGCCCTTCTGTACGGCGGCCCGCTCGCCATCGACACGATCGAGAAGTCCGTGGTGCCCGCGCTGGTGAAGGGAGTCAAGTGATGGCCGAACAGACCCTGACCGCCGAGGATCTCGGGCGCTACGCCGCCGCGCTCGCCGAGGGGAAGAAGCCGCTGGTCTACCTCGTCGAGGGCGTGCCGAGCCTCGGGCTGGCCGCCGGAGCCTCCGCCCGGGTCGTCGCGGTCGACGGCGTCGTCGTCACCGTCAAGCCGACCGGCGTCGACGACCAGTTGCCCTACGAGGCACGGGAACTGCGCTCCACCAAGCAGCCGAAACCGGTCAAGCGCGCGCCGAAGGCGGCGGCCGCCAGGGCCGCGACCCCCAAATCCGCACCGCCGAAGTCGGCGGGCGCCGCGACGCCCGCGCGGGCCGCCCGGTCGGTCGCGATCACGGTGTACGTGGGCGCCGACAACACGGCCTCGCTCAAGGTCACCCGGAACGCGCAGAAGCCCGCGGGTGCGCAGGAGATCCCGCTGCCGGCGCTGCACAAGGCGCTGGCCGGGCTCGGTGACAAGGAGGCGCAGGCCGCCGTCGACGAGGTGCTCTCCGCGGCCCGCGACGCCGCCGCCGATCGCGTCGCGGCGCTGCAGGCCGAGCTGGCCGCCGCGAAGAAGTCCCTCGCGACGCTCGATCGGGCCAAGCGGGGGAGCGGCTCGGCCCGCGCGCGCTAGGTTCTCTGGCTAGGGTCGAGGCATGGCTCTCGACTTCCCGCACCTGGACCTGACCGCCGACGAGGTGCTCACCACCACCCGATCGGTGCGCAAGCGCCTCGACCTCGAGCGGCCGGTGCCGCTCGAGGTCATCACCGACGCGCTCGAGGTAGCGCTGCAGGCCCCGTCGGGCAGCAACGCCCAGGGCTGGCACTGGATCGTGCTCACCGACCCCGAGCCCAAGAAGGTCGTCGCCGAGTACTACCGCAAGTCCTACTTCGCGTACGCCGAGGCGGGCGCGGCGGCGCGGGCGGCGAAGCCGCCGGCGGACCTCGAGACCGCCGAGAAGGTGGCCTCCAGCGCCACGTATCTCGCCGAGGTCATGGAGCAGGTGCCCGCGCTGGTGATCGGCGCGATCCACGTGCCCGGCGGCGAGCTGCCGGCGGGCAACCAGGCCGGGCTGTGGGGCTCGCTGCTGCCCGGGGCGTGGAGCCTGGCCCTCGCGCTGCGCGAGCGCGGGCTCGGGTCCGCGTGGACCACGTTGCACCTGGAGTACGAGCGGGAAGTGGCTGAGGCGCTGGGCATTCCCGCCACCGTCCGGCAGGGCGTGCTGCTGCCCGTCGCCTACACCAAGGGCACCGACTTCAAGCCCGCCAAGCGCGCCCCGCTGGACACGGTCCTGCACATCAACCGCTGGTAGCCCGACGGTCCGCCGCTCGGACCTTCGGTGGAATCCTGCGACGGGCCGTCGGCGTGTCGTCGCCGACACGCACCGAAGGTCATGCGTGTGTCCAGCCGCGGTCGGACAGTGCCTTGCGGGCCTGGCGGAGCAGCTCCGCCCGGCCCGTGCTGAGGGAGGCGTCGTTCGCCAGGACCACCGTCCAGCCGTAGTCGTGCTGGAGCCGGTTCCAGCGCTTGATGTCGGCCCGATGCTGTTCGCGTCCGCGGTGGTGCCCGCCGTCGTACTCCACCGCGACCTTGTACTCCTCGGCGCCGAGGTCCACCCGGAACAGGCCGCGCCCGATCCGGATCTGCGGGACGAACACCGTCAGGCCGGCGCGGTGCAGGAGCAGTCGGGTGTGCGTCTCCTGGGGCGATTCGGCCCGCCCGTCGACCTCGGTGAGCACCTCCCGAACCCGAGCCGCCCGGTGGAGGTACGGGTGGGACGCGAGATACGCCTGCATCTCCTCGACGGAGGTCACCTGCCGGCCGGAGCGGTCGATGTGGACACACTGATCGACGGCGGCGATCGCCTCGTCGCCCGGGACGAACCGCGCCAGGTCGACGGCAGTACGCACCTCGGTGGTGAGCGCGAACCCCTTCCGCCGCAGGACGTCGGATGCCGGTAGCGCGCATCGCCGGATCACCAGGCCCGCTCGTCGACGGTGCTCTGGGAGCCACAGTTCCACCGGACGGGCGTCGTCGTCCGCGAAGGGCACCGCGTGCATCCGAGCAGCGGTCCACCCGCAGAACACGGCCCGCGGATAGGCCTGCATCACTGCGCGCCGACGCTCGGCGAAGTCGATCTCGTCGTTCACGGGGACTCGGATGCCGTGGATGACCTGCTGGTACTCGGCCCGGATCCGGTGTGAGGTCATCTCGGCCTCGAGCTCCCGCGTCCTCGTTCCCATGTCAATTGGACGCGCCAGTCCGCCGGGCGGTTCCGCTCGCCAAGACCTTCGGTGGAATCCTGCGACGGGCCGTCGGCGTGTCGTCGCCGACACGCACCGAAGGTCGAACAGTCAGATGCCCAGGGCGGCGTCGACGAGGTGGACCAGCTCGTCGTGGAAGCGCGGGCGGCCGCGCAGGCGGCGGGTGCGGGCGAAGTCGTTCGCGATGGTCATGGCCGCGCCGACGGCGATGCGGGCGCCGGCGGGGTCGATGTCGCCGTCGGATCCGGCGGCGAGCAGCGCCACCCAGCGCGCGACATACGCCTTCTGCGCGGCGAGCAGCGCCTCGCCGCCCGACTCGATGACCACCTCACGGCCGACGGTGAACGCGACGGCCAGGTCGGTGGAACTGACCAGGTTCGCGGCGTAGGAACGCACCAGCGCGCGCAACTCGGCGAGGGGGTCACCGTCGGACACCCCGGCCGCGCCGACGACGCCGATCTCGAGCGCGGCGCGCGCCCGGGCGACGATGCCCACCAGAATCGACCCCTTCGAGGGGAAGTGTCCATAGACGCTGGGGCCCGAGATGCCCACGGCCGCACCGATGTCGTCCATGCTCACGGCGCTGTAGCCGCGGGAGAAGAAGAGCTCGGAGGCGGCGTCGAGAATCTCGTCGCTGCGCACCACGGGGGCGCGGTGCGGCGGGGGCGCGGGCAGCTCCGGCGCGGTCGACGGTGCCGCGCGCAGCACCCGCCGGGCGATCACCTCGAGGTCGGCGCGGTAGCGGCGGATGCCGATGCGGCCGCGGCTGGGCGGCACGGAGCCGCCGACGGCGAGCACGGCCCAGGTGAGGACGCGGGCGTCGTCGTCGGTGAGCTCCGGGTGGTCGCGGCGGAGTACCTCGGTCCACGAGCCGAGCACGCCCTCGCTCGCGGCGATCATCTCGCGGGCCTGCTCCGCCGTGAGGTGCCGCCGGTTCCACCGCCACAGGGCCAGCGGGCCCGGGCGGGAGACGGCCATGGCGAAGACCGCGGAGGAGAGGTCCTCGAAGGTGGCGCCGGGGCGGGCGAGCACGCGCGCGGTGGTCTCCGCCATCTCGTCGACGGCGGAGCGCATGGCCGCCGCGAGGATGGCCTCCTTGTCCGGGAAGTGCCGGTACACGCTGGGGCCGCTGATGCCGGCGGCGCGCGCGATGTCGGAGACCGAGACCTTGCCGTAGCCCTGCTCGAGGAACAGCGCGGTGGCGGCGTCGACCAGTTGTCGACGCCGCTCGGCGGGGCGCAGGCGCGTGCCCGCGGTGCGAGGTGCTGGTGCCATGATGAACATCACAATAGCCCATACTGGGCGTAGTAGATGAGTGTTCACCTGCTGGTCTTTCCAAATAAGCTACAGACGGTTAGCCTGGGGGAGTGCCGGTCTCTCGTGGTATCCGCGGGGCCGGGAACACCTTCTTCGAAAGGACGGGAAGACCAAGTGTCTGACGCATTCATCTACGAGGCGATCCGCACGCCCCGTGGCAAGCTCAAGAACGGCTCGCTGACCGCGATCAAGCCCACCGACCTGGTGGTCGGCCTGATCGACGAGATCAAGGACCGGAACGAGAACCTCGACCCGGCTGCCATCGACGACATCGTGCTCGGCGTCGTCTCGCCCGTGGGTGAGCAGGGCGCCGACATCGCCCGTACCGCCTCGATCGTGGCCGGCCTGCCGGACACCGTCGCGGGTGTGCAGATCAACCGCTTCTGCGCCTCGGGCCTCGAGGCCACCAACATGGCGGCGCAGAAGGTCGGCTCGGCCCTCGGCGACGACCTGGTCCTCGCCGGCGGCGTGGAGTCGATGTCCCGCGTGCCGATGGGCTCCGACTTCGGTGCGCTGTTCTACGACCCGCAGTACAGCTACGACAACTACATCGCGCCCCAGGGCATCGGCGCCGACCTGATCGCGACCATCGAGGGCTTCTCGCGCGACGACGTCGACGAGTACTCCGCGCAGTCGCAGGACCTCGCCGCGAAGGCGTGGGACGAGGGCCGCTTCGCCAAGTCCGTCGTGCCCGTCAAGGACCAGAACGGCCTCGTCGTGCTCGACAACGACGAGCACCGTCGCCCCGGCACCACCGCGGCCGACCTCGGCAAGCTGCGCCCCGCGTTCACCGTGATCGGCGAGATGGGCGGCTTCGACGCCGTGGCGCTGCAGAAGTACACCACCGTCGAGAAGATCGACCACGTCCACACGGGCGGCAACAGCTCGGGCATCGTCGACGGTGCCGCGCTGGTCCTCGTGGGCAACGAGGCCGGCGGCAAGAAGGCCGGCCTGACCCCGCGCGGCCGCATCGTCGCCACCGCGTCGACCGGCGCCGACCCGACGATCATGCTGACCGGCCCCACGCCGGCCACCGAGAAGGTGCTCGCCAAGGCCGGCCTGACCAAGGACGACATCGACGTCTGGGAGCTCAACGAGGCCTTCGCGTCGGTCGTGCTCAAGTGGATGAAGGACTTCAAGCTCGATCGCGAGCAGGTCAACGTCAACGGCGGCGCCATCGCGCTGGGCCACCCCCTCGGCGCCACCGGCGCCATGCTGGTGGGCACCGTGCTCGACGAGCTGGAGCGCACCGGGGGCCGCTACGGCCTCATCACGCTCTGCATCGCCGGCGGCATGGGCTCGGCCACCATCATCGAGCGCGTCTGATCGCCCGCCGGAACAACAGGAGACTGAAGAAACATGTCTGACAACATGATCCGCTGGGAGCAGGACGCCGACGGCATCGTCACCCTGACGATGGACGACCCGACCAGCTCCGCGAACACCATGAACGAGCTGTACGGCACGTCCATGCGCGCCACCGTCGACCGCCTCGAGGCCGAGGTCGAGTCCATCACCGGTGTCGTCATCACCTCCGCGAAGAAGACCTTCTTCGCCGGCGGCAACCTGACCGAGATCCGCAAGGCCACCCCGGCCGAGGCGCAGCAGGTCTTCGACAACGTCCAGGAGATCAAGAAGGACCTCCGTCGTATCGAGAAGCTGCCCAAGCCCGTCGTGGCCGCCATCAACGGCGCCGCGCTCGGCGGCGGCCTCGAGATCGCCCTCGCCGCCAACCACCGCATCGCGGCGGACGCGCGCGGCAGCAAGATCGGCCTCCCCGAGGTCTCGCTCGGCCTGCTTCCCGGCGGCGGCGGCGTGACCCGCACCGTCCGGATGCTGGGCCTGCAGGGCGCGCTCATGGGCGTGCTGCTCCAGGGCACCCAGATGAACCCGACCAAGGCGCAGAAGACCGGCCTCGTCAACGACGTCGTGGGCACCGTCGAGGAGCTGCTCCCCGCCGCCAAGGCGTGGATCAAGGCCAACCCCGAGGGCGGCGTGCAGCCCTGGGACGTCAAGGGGCACCGCATCCCCGGCGGCTCGCCGATCGACAAGACGCTGGCCCCCAACGCCCCGGCGTTCCCGGCCAACCTGCGCAAGCAGCTCAAGGGCGCGCCCATGCCGGCGCCGGAGGCCATCATGGCCGCCGCGTTCGAGGGCACCTACGTCGACTTCGACACCGCCCTCGAGATCGAGTCGCGCTACTTCACCGAGCTGGCCACCGGCAGCGTCTCGAAGAACATGATCAAGGCGTTCTTCTTCGACCTGCAGCACATCAACGGCGGCGGCTCGCGCCCCGACGGTTTCGAGAAGTACCAGGCCAAGAAGGTCGGCGTCATCGGCGCCGGCATGATGGGCGCGGCCATCGCGTACGTCTCCGCCAAGGCGGGCATCGAGGTCGTCCTCAAGGACATCGACCTCGACGCCGCCAAGCGCGGCAAGGCCTACTCCGAGAAGCTCGAGGAGAAGGCACTGGCCAAGGGCCGCACGACCGCCGAGAAGTCGGCGGAGCTGCTCGCCCGCATCACGCCCACGGTCGACGCCGCCGACTTCGCCGGCGTGGACCTCGTGATCGAGGCCGCGTTCGAATCGGTCGAGGTGAAGCACAAGGTCTTCCAGGAGATCGAGGACATCGTCGAGCCCGACGCCATCCTCGGCTCCAACACCTCGACGCTGCCGATCACCATCCTCGCCGAGGGCGTCAAGCGGTCCGAGGACTTCATCGGCATCCACTTCTTCAGCCCCGTCGACAAGATGCCGCTGGTGGAGATCATCAAGGGCGAGAAGACCTCCGACGCCGTCCTGGCGAAGGTGATCGACTACACCCTGCAGATCAAGAAGACCCCGATCGTCGTCCACGACAGCCGCGGCTTCTTCACCTCCCGCGTCATCGGCACGTTCATCAACGAGGCCCTCGCGGCCATCGGCGAGGGCGTCGACCCGGTGTACCTGGAGCAGGCGGGCCAGCAGGCCGGCTACCCGGCCGCGCCGCTGCAGCTGACGGACGAGCTCACGCTCACCCTGATGCAGAAGATCCGCCTCGCGACCGAGACCGCCCTCAAGGCGGAGGGCAAGGACGTGCCGCAGCACGGTGCCTTCGCCGTGGTCGACTGGATGGTCGAGAACGGCCGCACGTCCAAGAAGGACGGCGCCGGCTTCTACGACTACGCCGACGGCAAGCGCACCGGCCTGTGGCAGGGCTTCCAGGAGCACTTCAAGTCGGGCAGCGTCACGCCGGACTTCCACGAGCTCCAGGAGCGCATGCTCTTCATCGAGTCGATCGAGACGGTCCGCTGCTTCGACGAGGGCGTGCTCACCTCGGTGGCCGACGCCAACATCGGCTCGATCTTCGGCATCGGCTTCCCGGCCTGGACCGGCGGCGTGCTCCAGTACATCAACACCTACGAGGGCCGCCCGGGCACGCCCGCCGAGGGCCTCGCGGGTCCGAAGGCGTTCGTCGCGCAGGCGAACTTCCTGGCCGGCAAGTACGGCGAGCAGTTCACCCCGCCCGCCTCGCTGGTCGCCAAGGCCGAGGCCGGCGAGACCTACGAGTAGGACTCACCGCCCCGCGGCGTGAACGCCGAAAGGGCCGGCACCGTCGAGAGACGGTGCCGGCCCTTTCCGTGTGCCGAACGGAGCCGGCGAGCCGGCGAGTGCGGATCAGACCTGCGGGTGCAGGCGGTTGATGTTCGACCGGATCTGGATGCCGTGGACGATCTCGACCAGGCCGAGCACGATCAGGACGATGCCGGTGGCCAGCACCAGCGACGGGATCGAGTCGTACGGGTAGATCACCACGAAGGCGCCGGCCGCGATGGAGATGATCGACAGGATGATGCCCCACACCTTGCCCGGGGCGCCCTTCGGGAAGTCGGTGTAGAGGGACAGGCCCGCGATGCCGCGGAAGATCCAGCCCACGCCGATCCAGATGGCGAGCATCACGAGCGACTCGACGACGTTACGGAACGCGACGACGGCCAGCACGATCGAGACGGCACCGGTCAGGAAGGTCAGCAGGCGCCACCAGAAGCTCTGCGAGGAGAGCACGCCGAAGGTCGCGACGATCTGGAGCACGCCGGTGATGAGCAGGTAGAGCGCGAACAGGATCGCCACGACGTGCAGCGTCGGCTGCGGCCAGGCGAGGAGCACGATGCCGAGGATCGCGGCGATGGCGCCGATGGCGACCGCCGTCTGCCAGGTGCGCTTGGCGACATCCGCGGCGAAGCCGCGCACCTCGTTGACGAACTGCTGCCCCGGCCCGAGCGGGGCGCTCGGGGGGTTCGGGTTGTTCGTGGGACTAGTGGACATGATCTCCCTCTTCTCGTGAGACGTTCCCGGCGATGAATCGAGGTGAACCCGTGTTCGTCTCTCGCCGACGACAGACAATCACACCAGACGGTGTTTTGCGATGTGAACAGAGGGTCGGAATCGTCGCAGTTCGAACCCGTGACTACGACCGTGTTCCCCACGTCGACAGAAGGTCCAGGTCACGGCTTTCCGCAGGCCCGAAGACTGCGATGTCCGATTCACTGGAGTACGGATCCCACCCGGGTGAGCCGGCGCCGCAGAATCGGACCCATGCGCCGTGCATCGCTGCGGCCAGTGTCCGCGGCGGTCGGGGGCCCGCGTGCCGGGCGAACGCCGGATCGTCGACGTTGTCCAGCGCGAAGCCGAGGTCGAGGGCGTGGAACGCGCTGCGGCTCAGGAGCGGCGACGGCCAGGTGAACAGGTACGCGTGGCAGTTGCGTCCCTGCCCACGCTGGGCCCGGAGCGACGGGGCGCAGAACAGGCCGTCGGAGACGAGTTCGACGAAGGCGTCATCGTCGTCGAACCGCTCCCGGTAGGCGTGGACGACGGTCTCATGGGCCCCGAGCAGGGTCAGTTCCTCGGCGATCCGGGCGTCCGGTGCACCGTCGGCCCACGCGGGTGGGAAGACGCCGGGCGTGCGCCACAGGTCGGCCTCGGCGGCGTTGTGCCCGATGATCATCGGCACGGCGGCCGGGCCGCGGGAGAGGACGTCGACGGGGCTCTCGGGCACCAGGTCTGCGTCCCGTGCGAGCGTGAACAGCGTGGCCTGTCGGTGCGGGGGCATCCCCGCCATCACCTCCGCGACCGCCCGCCCGACGGTCCGCGGGTCGACGGTGCGCAGGTCCGCAGCGGTCGGGGCGAGGCCGAGCCGCGAGGCGGCGATCCGCGTGGGCCGGGCGGCGGTCTCGGCGTCGTACGCGAGCCCGATGCCGGACTGGCAGATCGCGCCCGCGAACAGGCGACCGGCGTGCGGCGACGCGGCCAGCGCCGAGGCGCTCATCGCGCCGGCGGACTCGCCCGCGATCGTCACCCGGGCCGGATCGCCGCCGAACGCGGCGATGTTTCGCCGCACCCACTCCAACGCGCAGACCAGGTCGTGCAGGCCGCGGTTGTCCGGGGCGTCGGGGAGGTGGGCGAAGCCCTCGATGCCCACGCGGTGATTCACGGAGACGAAGACCACGCCGTCGCGGGCGAACGCGGCTCCGTCGAAGACGCCCTGCGCGGTACTGCCCATCGCGAAGGAGCCGCCGTAGAACCAGACCAGCACGGGGAGCGGACCGTCGGGTTCCGCGGGGGTCCAGACGTTGAGCGTGAGCCAGTCGTCCCCGAGGATCTCCGGGTACGTGAAGGGGGCGGGCAGGACGAACGAGGCCGGGGGCGTGGGGCCGAAGGCGCCCGCGTCCACGTCCGACGGTGCGGCCGCCTCGGGGAGCGCGAAGCGGCGCGCGCCGACCGGCGGATGGGCGTAGGGGACGCCGAGGAAACGCCGGAGCGCCCCGGCCCGCCGGCCGGTGATCCGGCCGGCATCGCAGTCGACGACGGCCGGATCGGTGCCCGGGGAGGAGGTCACGCCTCGGTCGCCCCGGCGGCGTCGGACGTCGTGGCGGTGGCGTCCGTATCGTTCGTCGCGGCGGTGCGGGGCACCAGGTACCAGATCACCACGCCCACCGCGAGGTACAGGCCGGCGAGCACCCACGCCACGGACGTGTAGCCGAAGGGCTCGGCGAAGATCGCCACGATGAGCGGCCCGACGAGCGTGGACAGGCCGGCGCCGAAGTTCATCACGGAGATCGCGGCGCCCTTGTTGTCCTCGACGAAGTTCGCGACGATCGCGTCGAGCGGGATGTAGCCCGCCACACAGGCGCCCAGGCACAGGCCGGCGATCATCAGGGCGGTGAAGTTGTGGCCGAAGACCTGCGGGGCGTAGAAGAAGGCCAGCGTGGACAGCGCGCAGCCGATGCCGCCGACGAAGGAGATGACGCGCTTCCAGCCGAGTTGGTCGCCGAGGTAGCCGAAGACCAGGTTGAAGGCGATGTTGGCGAGCCAGGTGGTGCCCCAGACCGCGAGCCACTCCGCCGTGGTGAAGCCGTAGTCCTCGAGGTAGAGGGGCATGAACACGGGCATGGCGAAGAGCGGCAGCGTGTTCACGATCCGGATGCCGATCACGAGCGCCAGTCGCGGCTGATCGCGCAGGATCGTCACGAGGGAGAAGAGCTCGCGCCAGCGGTCGGCGGCGGGCGCCGGCTTCGGCGTGATGTCGTCGCGGTTGAGCAGGACGATCGCCGCGGTCCCGAGACCGGCGAAGAGCACCGTCGACCACAGGACGGGCACCGGCCCGATGGCGTCGATGATGAGCCCTGAGCCGTAGGCGCCCACCACGCTCATACCGCCGGAGAAGGCGACCCAGAACCAGCCGTAGGCGGTGCTGAGGCGTTCCGGCACAGCGCGGTACGCGATCCACACGAGGAAGGAGTAGGAGAACAGCGGGTAGCTGAAGCCCTTGATCGCGTAGCCGGCGAACAGTGCCCACACCGCCTGTTGCTGCACGCCGACCCCGACGAACAGCGCTGTGCCGGCGGCGAACAGGACGAAGGCGAGGAGCATCGTGCGCTTGGCGCCGACGATCTCGAAGACCACGCCCGAGATCCACGACGAGATCGAGACGCTGATGCCGTAGACCGAGAAGATCGAGGCGACCACGCTGACGCTGATGCCCTGGTCAGTGAGGTACGGACTGAGCCAGCTGATCTCGAGGCCGATCCCGATCATGAACAGGAAGACGCCGGCGAAGCCCCACGCGATGCTCGGAGGGATACCGATGCGGGCGAGCAAGCCGGACGGTGCCGAGCTCTCCAGTGTCGGTGGTGGGGTCATGATGCCTCCGGGGGGTCGATGCGGACGAGCGTCCTGTTGTTAAATCACATCAAAATGTAGAGCGGTGTGACGTGGATCGCAAGAACTTTCGGCAAGTTTGGTGAAAAATTCTCGGGACGTGGTGGTGGTGATCACATGGCTGTGATAAAGTCACAATCGTTCATCACCGACACGAGCACGAGGGGAGCGGGCCATGGCACTCGACGTCACGGAGCGGCGGCGCCTGATCCGCGATCTCGTGCAGGAGCAGGGCGAGGTCGACTTCGCCTCGCTCGCCGGCCGCTTCCAGGTCTCCGAGATGACGGTGCGCCGCGACGTCGACGCGCTCGAGGTCGAGGGTCTGGTGCGCAAGGTGATGGGCGGCGCGATCGCGACCGGCAAGTTCGTCGAGCCCACCTTCGAGTCCCGGATGGGTGCCGAGTCGGTGGGCAAGGAACACATCGGCGCGACGGTTGCGAACCTGTTGCACCACAAGGAGACCGTGATCCTGGACAGCGGCAGCACCGCCCTCGCGGTGGCGCGCGCCATCCGGGGTAGGCGGCTCGAGCTCACGGTGGTCACGCCCAGCGTGCTGGTCGCGGTCGAACTGGCCGACGAGCCCGGCACCACCGTGGTGCTCACCGGGGGTACCGTCCGTCCCGGTGAGCACAGCCTGATCGGCGACGACGCGGTCTCCGCGTTGCGCCGCTACAACTGCGACACCTTCGTGATGGGCGTGTCCGGCGTGGACGCCGCCCGCGGCTACAGCGACTACCACCGCGACGAGAGCGCGGTGAAGCGCGCCGCCATCGAATCCGCCGACCGCCTCATCGTGGTCGTCGACCGCACGAAACTCGGCCGCGCACACCTCGCGCAGGTCGCGCCGCTCGCTGCGGCCGATCTACTGGTGACCGACGCGGCCCCCGATTCCGACGTGATCCGCGCCGCGGAGGCGGCCGGAGTGCGCACCGTGTTCGCCGACCAACGCTGACACTCGATCCCGATCCACCACAACGAAACCCGCGCGCCCGAAACCCGGTGCGTGTCTTCACCGACGAAAGAGACGGACCCCATGACCACCACCACCTGGCTCGACGACGTCTTCAGCACGAAGAAGCCGGTCATCGCCATGCTCCACCTCTCCGCCCTTCCGGGCGACCCGGGCTACGACACCAAGGCCGGTATCGGCGCGATCGTCGACCGGGCGAAGGCCGAGCTCGAGGCCCTGCAGAGCGGCGGCGTCGACGGCGTGATGGTCTCCAACGAGTTCAGCCTCCCGTACCTGACCAAGACCGAGCCGATCACCGCGATCACCATGGCGCGCATCATCGCCGAGCTGCTGCCGCAGCTGTCGGTGCCTCACGGAGTGAACGTGCTGTGGGACGGCCGCGCCTCGATCGACCTCGCCGTCGCCACCGGTGCGCAGTGGGTGCGCGAGATCTTCACCGGCGTGTACGCCAGCGACTTCGGGATGTGGGACACGAACGTCGGCGAGGTGGCGCGCTACCGGCACCGCATCGGCGGCCAGGGCGTCAAGCTCCTGTTCAACATCGTTCCCGAGTCGGCGACCTACATGGCCGAGCGCAGCCTCAAGTCGATCGCCGAGACCACGGTGTTCGCCACCAAGCCCGACGCCCTCTGCGTCTCCGGCCTCACCGCCGGCGCCCCCACCGACACCCAGTCGCTGCGCATCGTCAAGGACGCCGCCGGCGCCGTGCCCGTCTTCGTCAACACGGGCGTCCGCGCCGCCAACGCCTCCGAGCAGCTCGCGATCGCCGACGGTGCCGTGGTCGGCACGGCCTTCAAGGAGGGCGGGGTCTTCGAGAACCGCGCCGACCTGGCCCGCGTGCAGGAGCTGATGGGCGCCGTCCGCGATTTCCGCGCGACGCTCTGATCCGCGCGAAACACTGAGCTCATGACTGTCGTTCTCGGTGTCGACATCGGCACCTACGAGACGAAGGGGGTGCTGCTGCGGGCCGACGGCACCGTCGTCGCACGGGCCCGCCGGCAGCACCGCGTGACGGTGCCCCGCCCCGGCTTCGTGGAGCACGACCCGGAGACCGTCTGGTGGGCCGGCTTCGTCGAGGTGACGGCGCGCCTGCTCGCCGAGGGCGACGTGGATCCCGCCGAGGTCGCGGCGGTGGCGTGCAGCGGCATCGGCCCGTGCGTGCTCCCCATCGACGCCTCGGGCAGGCCCCTGCGCACCGCGATCCTCTACGGCGTGGACACGCGCGCCGACGCGCAGATAGCCGCCACCCTCGCCGCGCTCGGCGAGGACGAGATCATGGAGCGGTCGGGGACGACCCTCACCTCGCAGTCCGCGGGACCGAAGGTGTCCTGGCTGCACGACGAGGAGCCCGAGGTCTTCGCGGCCGCCGCGCATTTCGTGACCTGCCAGACGTTCGTCACCGGCCGCCTCACCGGGGAGCGGGTCACCGACCACGCCACGGCCGCCTACTACCATCCGCTGTACGACCGGCGCACGGGCGACTGGAACCTCGACGGCGTGCCCGGCGCGCCCCGGCGGGACCAGCTTCCCGATCTGGGCTGGTCCTCGGACGTCGTCGGCGAGGTCACGCCGACCGCGGCCGCGGCGACCGGGCTGCGGGCCGGGACCCCGGTGCTGGTGGGCGCGCCCGACGCCGCCGTCGAGGCGCTGAGCGCGGGCGTGCGCCGCCCCGGCGACATGATGCTCATGTACGGCTCCTCGCACTTCTTGATCGAGGTCGTGGACCGGCCCGTGTCCTCCGCCGTGCTGTGGCCCGCGCCGTACGTCTTCCGCGACAGCTACATCGCCGCCGCGGGCACGGCGACGGCCGGCAGCTTCACCCGGTGGTACGTCGACATCCTGGCGCCCGGCACCGAGAGCATCGACGAGGTGTTCACCGAGATCGCCGACCTCGCAGCACGATCGAGGCCCGGCGCGCGGGGCCTGTTGGCACTGCCGCACCTCAGCGGCGAGCGCACGCCCCTGTTCGACGCGGGCGCCCGCGGCGGCTTCCTCGGGCTCTCGCTCGAGCACGACCGCGGGGACATGGCCCGCGCCGTGCTCGAGGGCATCGCCCAGTCGGCCGCCGAGGCGCTGCGCGCGTACGAGGCGGAGTCCCTGGCGCCCAGCCGGATCCGCGCGGTCGGCGGTGGGACCAAGAACGCCGTCTGGCTGCAGGCGATCTCCGACATCAGCGGTTACCCGCAGGAGGTCGTCGGCGGATCGGGCGCCGCGCAGGGCGACGCCATGCTCGCGGCGTGCGCCGTCGGGATGACCCGGCCGGACCGCCTCGACGACTGGGTCGACGTGCAGCGGGCCGTGGCGCCGCGTACCGATCTCGCCCCGCTCTACGCCCGGCAGAGCGCCGCCTACCGGGCCTTCTACCGCGCCACGCGCGACATCGTCAGCGACCTGAACGAACTGAGGAGCCATGACCAGTGACGACCCCCGGTGGGCCCGCCTCGGCGTGCACATCGCCCACCGCCTGGAGATCGCCGCCGATTCCCGCGTGAGCATCTTCCTCAACGATGCCGCCGCCGTCCCCGCGGCGCACGCCCTCATCCGCGAGGCCACCCGCCGCGGCGCCGCGGTGCAGACGGTCTACACCAGCGAGTTCGCCGACGCCGATGCGCTCGCCGCGCGGACCGTCGACGAGCTGCGGGTACCCGCGCCGGTGGAGGTCGCGGCGATGGAGTGGTCGACGGTGCACGTCTCCTTCCGGGCGATGCTGTGGCCGGAGGACGAGTCCGATCTGCCCGACCTGCCGGCGAAGCTCGCGGCGCAGCGCACCGCCAAGGGCGTCGTCTCGTCGCTGCGCTGGCGCGGCACCCGCTGGGCCGTGGTGCGGATCCCCACCGCGGACTGGGCCGAGCGCATCGCCGTGCCCTTCGCGACGTTGCTCGACGAGTTCTTCGCGGGCGCGCTCGACGACTGGGACGCGCACCGTCGGCGCTGGCAGCCCCTGGCCGACGCCGTGAGCGCCGCCGACACCATCACCGTGGTCTCGCCCGACACGCATCTGACGATGCGCATCGCCGGCCGGCTCGGTGTGCTCTTCGCCGGCGAGGCGAACCTCCCCGACGGCGAGGTGGCGACTGCGCCGCTCGACGACGGGGTGAACGGGCACATCACGTTCCCGGGCGTCTTCGTCTTCGCCGGCCGCTCCTTCGAGGACCTGCGCCTGGAGTTCACCGACGGGCTCGTCACCGGGGTCTCCGCGACGCGGGGCGCGGAGGTGGCGCGCGCTCTCATCGCCACCGACGGGGGCTCCGCGCGGATCGGCGAGCTCGGCATCGGTACCAGCGATGTGGTGCAGACCTGGACCGGCGATCTGTTCATCGACGAGAAGATCCTCGGCAGTGTGCACATCGCGTTGGGGCGCGCCTACGCCGAGTGCAAGGGCACCAACGATTCGTCGCTGCACTGGGACATCGTCAAGGATCTCCGCACGGGTGCCCCCGGCGGCGCGGGCAGCCTGCTCATCGACGGTAAGCCTCTCATCGCCGACGGGGTCGTGCTCGAACCGTAGGGTTTGCCGGCGCGTGAGGCCCCGGCGGGTGGGGCGCGACCGCTCGGAGAAGCCATGCGCCTCATGCATGCCTGCATCGGCGCAGATCAGTAGGTGTTTCTTGGGTGAAGGGGTATGCGTATCGCGCATACCCTTTGACGGCGTGGGTCGCGGCGTCCGGTGGGGGATTCGGTGCGGCGCGGGGACGATCGTGCTGATGGTCGCCGCGGTGCGCAGTACCGCCGCAACCTCTCGCGTGGTCGTCCCCACGCGGCGTCGTCATGGGAGGTCCCGCCGCGGTCGGCGGACCGTCGGTCTACTCGGGCCCGGCGTCGATGACCTGCTCGGCGACCTCGGCGAGGCGGACGTTACTGTCCTGGGAGAGGCGGGCGAGGAGGCGGAAGGCGGCGTCGGAGTCCAGCTTGTAGCGCTCCATGATCATGCCCTTGGCCTGTCCGATCACGTCGCGCGTGGTCAGCGCGGCGCGGATCTGCTCCTTCTCGCGCACGGCCGAGAAGGCGACGGCGGCGTGCACGGCGTAGAGCGAGCCGATGGAGATGGACTCGGCGTCGAAGGCGTGCGGTTCGCGCGCCATCAGGTCGAGCGTGCCGTACGCCTCGTTCTGCACGTACAGGCAGAACGAGAGGATCGAGCCGACGCCGGCGGCGTGCGCGGCGGCGGCGAAGCGCGGCCAGCGGTCGTCGGTGGCGGTGTCCTCCAGCAACAGGATCGTGGTCGACTCGAAGGTGGCGCCCACGCTCGGCCCCTCCTCCAGATCGCGCTGTACGTCGGCCACGCGCTGGGCCTCCTCGCCGATCACGACGGGGTGGGAGATACCGCCCTTGGGATCGACGAGGGTGACGCACGCGAAGTCGGCGCCGGGCACCTGGTCCACGGCGAACTGGGTGGCGGCCGTCAGGAGCGATTCCGAGTCGGCGGACTGCTCTCGCAGCAGCCTCGCGATCTCGCCCATCCGCTCGCTGAGGGTCAGTTCCTCGAGCGGGACCTCGGGTGACTCATGGACGACACCGAGGACGGAAGGGAGTTGTTCACTGGACTGTTTGCGTGAGTGCACGGCCACCCGTTCTCCGCGCCGGTTCGACGCGGGGCTACATCAAGGGTTCCGCCGGTTGCTGGACGGGTCGTTCGGAAAGTCGTTACTGATCGGTTCTCACCATATCGAGACGCGGCGGTCGCGGTCCAAAAACAGGCGATCCCCGGCATCGACGCCGAACGCGTCGTAGAACTCGTCGAGATTCGAGACGATGGCATTGCAACGGAATTCGGCAGGGGAGTGCGGGTCGATCGCGAGCCGCCGGATCGCCTCCTCGGGCCGCGACTTGCCGCGCCAGACGACGCCCCAGCTGAAGAACAGCCGCTGCAGTCCGGTCAGGTCGTCGATCCGCGTGGACTCGTCGTCGACGGTGCCGCCCGCCCGCTCGCGCGCGATCCCGTACGCGACCAGGGCGATGCCGAGGCCGCCGAGGTCGCCGATGTTCTCGCCCACGGTGAAGCCGCCGTTGACGTGATGCTCGGAGCCGCCCGGCTCGCCGGCCAGTTCCCGCGGAACCAGCGCGTCGTACTGCTCGATGAGCGCCTTCGTGCGCTTGCCGAACTCCTCGCGGTCGGCGTCGGTCCACCAGTCCTCGAGGTTCCCGTCACCGTCGTACTTGGCGCCCTGGTCGTCGAAGCCGTGGCCGATCTCGTGCCCGATCACCGCACCGATGCCGCCGTAATTCACGGCGTCGTCGGCGGTGGGGGAGAAGAACGGCGGCTGCAGGATCGCGGCGGGGAACACGATCTCGTTCATGCCCGGGTTGTAGTACGCGTTGACCGTCTGCGGCGTCATGAACCACTCGTCGCGGTCGACGGGCGACCCGATCTTCGCGAACTCGCGGTCGTGCTCGAAGGCCTCGCCGCGGCGCAGGTTGCCCACCAGGTCGTCGCGGCGGATCTCCAGCGCCGAGTAGTCGCGCGACGAATCCGGGTAGCCGATCTTGGGTGTGAACTTGCCGAGCTTCTCCAGCGCGCGCTCGCGCGTGGCCGGCGTCATCCACGGGAGGTCGGTGATCCGCCGGCGGTAGGCCTCCACCAGGTCGGCGACGAGCGCCTGCATCCGCTCCTTGGAGTCGGCGGGGAAGTACTGCGCGGTGTAGAGCTCCCCCACGGCGAAGCCCAGGTACTGCTCGACCAGCGTGACGCCGCGCTTCCAGCGATCGCGGATCTCCGGCGTGCCGGTCAGCACCGTGCCGTAGAAGGCGAAGTGCTCGTCGACGAGGGCGTGCGTGAGGAACGGGCTGCGCGCGTGCAGGACTCGCCACGCGAGCCAGGTGCGCCACTGCTCCACCGGGCGGTCGGTGAGCAGGTCCGCGGCGTGCGCCGCGAACGACGGCTGCCGCACGTTCACCTCAGCGAAGACCGCGCCGTCGTCGGCGGCACCGTCGGAACCGGTGACGGCCGCGACCCACGCGGCGGGCGCGAGGCCCGGCGCCTCGGCGGAGAGCTCGGCGAAGGTGCGCAGGTTGTAGCCCTTGTCTGCGTCGCGGCGGGCCACCACGTTCCAGTGCCCGGCGGCGATCGCCGTCTCCAGCTCGAGGACCTGTGCGGCGGCCGCGTCCTCCCCACCGGGGGCGACGATGCCCTCGAGCACGTCCGCGGCCAGGCGGAAGGTCGCGGCCACGTGCGCCGCGAACTTCTCCCGGATCGGCGCGTACTGCTCCTCGCGGTAGTAGGCCTCGTCGGGCAGGGAGATCCCGCTCTGCACCACGTTCACCAGGTAGCGGTCCGAGCGCTTGGCGTCGGTGTCGACGTAGTAGCCGAGCAGCCCGCTCACGCCGGTCCGCTGCAGGCGCCCGAGGACCGTCACCAGGTCCGACGGCGACTGCGCCCACCGGACCTCCGTCAGCTCGTCGGCGAGCGGCGCGAGGCCCGCGGCCGCGATGGCGTCGGTGTCCATGAAGCTCGCGTACAGGTCGCCGATCCGGGCGGCGTCGCCGGTCGCGCCGGCATCGGCGGCGCACCCCTCGATGATCGTGCGGACCGTCTCCTCCGCGGCGTCGCGGAGGGCGTAGAAGGCGCCGTCGGTGGAGCGGTCGGCGGGGATCTCGTGCGAGTCCAGCCAGGCGCCGTTGACATGCCCGAACAGGTCGTCCTGCACGCGGATGCCGGCGTCGACGTGGCTGAGGTCCAGAGCGGGAGAAGTCGTCACCCGTCCATCCTGCCAGCCGACGCTCGGTGATCTCACATGGTGGGAGAACTGACTCGTCAGTATTCCGTATGACGCCGCACACCATTAGCGTGCGCTGTGGTGCATACCGCAATCAGGGTTAGCCTGATGCGGCGCTGAGAAGTTAAAGGGGATTCTTCGATGGGTCTGACACGTCCGCAGCTTCGCCTCGCCCTGGCCGCCCTGCTCACGGCGTTCGCGCTGATCGGAACGTCGATCACGGTGCCCGGACTCGTCGCGCGGGCGGGAGCGGAGCCGTGGAAGCCGGGACCGGGCGTCGCGGGCATGATCAACCCCGAATGGATCGCCTCCCACGACGGCCCGACGCAGTACCCGAGGATGGCCACGGAGTGGGACGTGCCGATCCGGATGTCCGACGGCACCATCCTGCGGGCCAACGTCTTCCGGCCCGCGGACGCCGCCGGGCGGGCCATCGAGACCAAGACGCCGACGATCGTCAACGTCACGCCGTACACCAAGTTCGTCAGCACCATCGCGACCGTGATGACCAACGTCCCCGTGCTCTACCCGGCGCTGGTCGGCGTGCTCAACATGTTCAACTTCTCCGGCACCCCCATCGGCGGCGTCGACGACCTGCGCAACGTGCTCAACGGCGGCCTGATCAACACCTTCACGGTCGACCAGAAGCTGGTGCAGAGCGGCTACACGCAGGTCGTCGTCGACGTGCGCGGCACGGGCAATTCGCAGGGCGTCTGGGACGTCTTCGGCGCGCGGGAGCAGGCGGACACCGTCGAGGTGCTGGACTGGGTGCGCAAACAGAACTGGACGAACGGCCGCCTCGGCATGTCCGGCGTCTCGTACTCCGCGATCAACCAGCTCCAGGCTGCGTCGAAGAACCCGGCCGGCCTGCAGGCCCTGTTCCCCGTCGTTCCCGGTGCCGACATCGCCGCCGACATCGTCGCCCCCGGCGGAGGCCTCGGCGTCGGCTTCCTCGGCCCGTGGCTCGCCATCGTCAACATCCTCAAGTTCATCCCCGACCTGCGGTCGTTGCTCAACGGCACCTTCGACTGGAAGTGGCTGCAGGACAGGCTGCAGAACCCGGCGGTGTTCTTCCCCGAGCTGCTCTCCGGCGTCTTCTCGCCGACGGTCGAGGGGCTCACCCCCACGACCAAGCAGCTCATCGACAAGAACTCGCCGCTGCGCGCGGCCTACCGCACGCCGCTCGACAAGGTCACCACGCCGACCTTCGCACTCGGCGCCTGGAACGACCTGTTCACCAACACCGAATGGCGCCTGCCCAAGGACCTGAGCGCGCTGCCGACGAGCAAGAAGAAGCTCATCATGGGCGATGCGGCGCACGCGACCGTTACCAACGACCTGGGCGGGGTGAACCAGCCGACGCGCGCCGACGTGCTGCAAAAGGCATGGTTCGACAAGTGGCTCAAGGACGCCGACAACGGCATCGACAACTACGCGCCGGTCACCGTGCACCGGATGGGCGGCGGCTGGTGGCAGGGCGACACCTTCCCCGAGCCCGGCCAGAAGTACCAGCGCATGTACCTCTCCAGCCTGCCCTCGGGCACCGCGCCGACAGCATTGTCGGACAACAGTCTCCAGACCTCGCCGCCGAAGATCGCGGCGCGCCGCACGGTCGGGCCCGGTCTCTCCACCCTGTGCTCCAACGACACAGGGCAGGCGATGTTCGGGCTCCTCGTCCTCACCGGCTGCACCAAGGACACCCGGGTCGCGGAGATGAACGCGCTGACCTTCACCTCCAAACCGGTCGGGAAGTCGACGGTGATCTCCGGACCGATCAACCTGCGGCTCAACACCACCCAGGACGCTCGGGACGCCTATTGGAGCGTGATCGTGACCGACGTCGGGCCCGACGGTCGCTCCGAGAAGATCAGCTCGGGACAGCTCACCACGTCGCTGCGGCAGATCGACGAGTCCCGCAGCATCCGCACGGCGAGCGGCGATCTCGCGTCGCCGTACTACCAGCTCAACCTCGACGACCGCGAGCTGGTCAAGCCCGGCCAGGTGGTGCCGCTCGACATCGGCACCCACGCCGTCAGCGCGATCCTCAAGCCCGGCCACCGGCTGCGGGTCGACGTCTTCGCGCTGAACCTGATCAAGGCCATGACGGTCGGCCCCGTGACCTCGGAGACGCAGTTCCGCCCCCAGCACGTGCTGATCGACCCGAAGCAGCCGAGCTACCTCGTCGTTCCCTCGGACCGGCCGCTGCCGTAGCGTCCGGAGCCCGCCCGGCCGCTCGGCCGTGCGGCTCAGCCGCCCAGGCTGCTGCGCATGCGCCAGAACAGGAGCTCGGCGCCGTCGGGCCCGGCGGTCACGCGCCGCCCGTCCCCGACGGTGCGCAGCGAGTCACCGTCGGCCAGCCCGACCGGCCCGTCGGAGGACTCGGCGACCATGGCACCGTCGGCCAGGTAGAGGTGCCCGAAGGGCGCATCGGGAAGGTCGAGGGCGCGGCCGGGCGCCAGGCGCGCCGCGAACAGGGTGGCGCCGCGGTTGCCGATCCGGATCGCGGCGTCCTGCGCGGGGTCGCCCGACGCGACGGGGACCAGCCCGCCGGCGGCGAGGTCGGCGTCCACCTCCCGCTGCTCGTACGACGGTGCGCCGCCCGGCTCGTCGGGAAGCACCCACATCTGGACGAACCGGACGTCGGCGTCGGCGGGATCGGGGCGGTCGTTGCGCTCGGAGTGCAGCACGCCCGTGCCCGCGCTCATCCGCTGCGCGAGGCCGGGACGGACCAGCCCGGCGTGTCCCTCGCTGTCCTGGTGGACGAGGGAACCGGACAGCACCCAGGTGACGATCTCGACGGCGCGGTGCGGGTGGGTGTCGAAGCCCGTACCCGCCGCGACCTGCTCGGCGTTGCACGCGAGCAGGACGCCGTGGTGCGTATTGTCCGGATCGTAGTGGTCCCCGAAGGAGAAGCAGTGGCGCGACTGCACGCCCGGCATCGTCGACGCGGCGCGGTCCTCGGAGCGAAGCAACCGATCCATATCCCAAGGATGCCATGTGAGGACCGGTAAACTCCGCGGCCAGGGATGCCGAACGCACCATGAGCAGCGAGGAGACCACGTGAGACGCAGCGGCCGGGCACGGTACGGCGCCGCGGCGGTGGTCTCCGCGCTCCTCGTCGGGCTCGGCTCCGGGCTGGCCGCCTGCGGGGACAGCGCCGTCGAAGAGGTCCAGAAGATGCTCGACGGCTACGGCTCCGCACTCGGCGAGGGCAAGGCCGTCGCGGCCGCCGCCTTCACCTCCTCGCCCGACGCGGCGGGCGGCGTCATCGGCCGCACGCTGCGCGACATGAACGCGAAGTCCGTGGAGGTCAAGGCCTCCAACGTGCAGCGCTACTCCGGCGGCAACGCCACGTTCGACGTGAAGACGCACTGGAACTTCGGCGACGGCCGCGACTGGGACTACACGACCAAGGGGAGCGCGTCCCAGCTGTCGATCGGCTGGCGCATCTCCTGGGACCCCGCCGTGCTCGCGCCGGGCCTCACCCCCGACACGGCGATCCGGCAGATCCGCACCGACGCCAAGCCGCCGAAGGTCTTCGCCGCCGACAAGTCGGAGCTGATGTTCGCCGGCACCGTGCACAGGCTCACCGTCGACCCGAACAAGACCAAGAACCTGACCGACAGCCTGAACCGGGTCGCGAAGATCGTCTCCCCGGTCGCGCCGCTGGTCACCCCCGAATCGCTCGCCGCGAAGGCGAAGGCGGATCCCGGCAAGCCGGTCCCCGTCGTGGACCTGCGGGACGACGACTACGGGGTCCTCGGCGACGCGCTGACGGCCGTCCCGGGCCTGCAGGACACCACGGCGGGCGACCTGCTCATCGCCAACCGGCAGCTGTTCTCGCCCCTGTTCGACGGCATCAAGGGCGCCTGGCAGGCCAACCGCGACGAGACCGCCGGCTGGGAGGTGCAGCTGCTCACGAACGGGAAGCCGCCCACCAAGATCGTCGGCTTCCAGGGCCCGCCCGGTCCCGACCTGCGGACGGCGATGGACCCCAAGGTGCAGCTCGACGCCGAGAACGCCGTGGTCCAGCTGGGGCAGCCCGCCGCCATGGTCGTGCTCTCCGTCTCCAGCGGCGCCGTGCTCGCCGCCGCGCAGAACACGCAGGCCAGCGGCATCTCCATCGATTGGGCGCTCACCGGGCTGGCCACCACGGGCCCCGTGCTGGAGCCGCTCTACAGCGAGGTCAACGCCGCCGCCGGGAACGACGCCGGCAAGCAGGCGAAGCTGCTCGCCCCGCTCGGCATGGGCACCGACTTCGCCATGACCGGCGTGAAGACGACCACCGCTCAGCTGCCCGGCACGGGCGGCCGGGGCGCTTCCGAGCTGGGCGCCGACACCGTCAAGGCCAGCCCCTTCGGCATGGCCGTCCTCGCCTCCGCGATCGCCAAGGGCAAGACCACGGCGCCCTACGTGGTGCAGGGGCAGACCGCCAAGCCCAGTGCGCCGCTCGGCGACGTCGACGAGAAGATCCTCAAGGCCGTGCGCGCGAAGATGGACGCGACCGTCTCCCCGTCGGGCGACGGCAGCGATCTCGTGTCGACCAAGGCCAAGGGGCTCGTGGGTACCAACGGCCCCGAGGGGCCGGGCTGGTTCATCGGCTACCGCGGCGACCAGGCGTTCGCGATCCTGGTCTCGGGCGAACGCTCCGGCGCCGGATCGCTGCAGGTCGCGGGCGCGTACCTGAAGTAGACCGGACCGGTCCGAGTCAGACTGCGGTCTCCTGCGTCGCCTTCGCGCGACGGGACAGGACCGTGCGGGCGATGGCGCGCCAGCCCAGCAGGAACAGGCCCAGCGCGATGGTCGCGACGATGACGAAGCTGACCTCGACGCCCTTCGACGTGAGCAGCCCCCGGGCCGTCATGCCGAAGGCCACCGTCGAGACCCAGATGATGACGCCGGCCGGGAAGACGCGCCCCGGCGCGAAGGTGGCGGCGCGGCCCGGCTCGTGGCCGCGCAGGGCCGCGAGGACGTAGGTGAACGCCCAGCCCACGGCCAGGGCCAGCAGGAACGGCCAGGCGGTCTCGGCGAAGCCGGACGGCGAGAAGGCCTCGTTGTGATTGAACCGGCCGATCACCACGAACAGGAGGACGAAGACCACGTCGAGGGCGGCGATGACCGGTATACGCATACGGCAACGGTAATTGATCTGCGGCTCCTGCCGGGAATCGGATCGCGGGGTCGGGACGGCACGCGGCCGGGGCGCGGTCCTCCCAACCGCGGCCCCGGCCGGGCCTGACCCCCTCGCCCCCCTCCACTCCGGGGCGCCGTGAGCGTTGCGGGTCTCTCGCTCACAGGAACGACGATGCCCGGCGCCTCTTCACCGCCGGTTGGGGCGCGCTAAATTCGCTGGTCGGGAGCGGTTCCGGTTGACGGTGCGCCGTCGTCCGGCGGACCGTCGGACGCGGGTGGATCGGCGACCGTGCTCTCCGCGGCGGCCTCCGCCGCCTTCGCGGCCTTCTCGGACGGCTTCTCGCCGTTCTTGTCCGGGGCGTCGGGATCGATGTCCATGGTGCTGCGGTAGGAGACGAAGAAGACGACCCAGCCGATGATGACCACGAGGACGTAGCTGACCAGGCGGTAGAGGATGGTCGCGGTGAAGGCCTGGCTCGCGGGCATGCCGGCGAGGACGAGGGCGGGCACGAGGGCCGCCTCGACCAGGCCCAGTCCGCCGGGGATCGGGCTGATGGAGTTGACCACCTTGGACGCCGCGTAGGCGCCGGCCAGGGCGGCCAGGCCGGGGGCGTCGCCCACGGCGTAGCAGGCGAACGCGAGGCAGGCCACGTCGGCGATCCAGTTGAACATCGACCAGCCGAAGGCCTCGGCGCCGTAGCGGCGGCTCATCTTCACGGCCTGGAGCTGCTCGATCACCTCGCGCAGGCGGGCCAGGCCGGTGTCCTCGGGCTTGTTCCGCAGGTCGTTGGTCCAGCGGATCAGGCGCGCGCCGACGACGTAGAGCCCGTCGGGGTGCGAGGCCACGTACTGCACGAGCACGATGAAGACGACCAGCATGCCGACCGAGAAGATGACCGAGTAGGGGCTCGACTTCGCTCCGGCCATGAGCGCGCCCACGAGACCGAGCACCGCCAGGCCCGCCGACATGAGCAGCCCGCTCATCACGATCTGCCAAGCGGCCACCACCCGCGAGGCGCCCCACATGCGGGTGCGCCGGTAGACGAGCGTCGGCGCGAGCACCTGCCCGCCCGGCATCGTCTGCGAGACGGAGTTCGAGGCCATCTGCAGGCCGAGCGCCTGCCGCTGCGTCACTTTCACCCCCGCCGAGCGGAGCAGGACCCGCGTCACCTGCGCGAACGAGTCCATCGAGAAGAAGACCGCGATCACGCAGGCCACGACCCACTCCCAGCGGATGTGCTCCAGCTCGCGGATCGACTTCGAGACCGTCGGGCCGAACAGGTACACCTCGACGCCGAGGACGATCGCGATCACCAGCAACAGGGCGCGGCGGACCCACCGGAGCCGCCGCCGGGTCACGGCGGGGTCCTTCGGGGGCGTGTCCTCGGGCGGCGGGCCGCCGGAGGGCTCGGCGCCGGGGGCGGGCGCGTCGTCGTCTGCCTGCATCGGCGCCAGCCTACCCACGGGTTAACGTGGGCACATGCAAGGCCTCGCATCGCGGCTGCGGCGCGTCGAACCCACCGGCGACGATGCCGGGGTCCGCGCGTCCGACGGCGACCCCCGCGCGCCGCTGTGGCGCGGCGCGCAGTGGTTCCGCGCGCTCTCCGTCGTGTACGCCGTGGGCCGGCAGATCGACGAGGCCGACCGGTACCAGCGGATCGGCTGGAGCTGGGTGATGATCGGCGCGGTCGTCGCGGTCAGCCTGATCGCCGGCCTGGGCTACGTGCGCGGCTTCGGGCGCAACCGGTGGTTCGTGATCGGCGAGTTCGCGGCCGCCGCGGTGCTGGCCCTGGGCACCGTCTGGGTGGCCTCCCCCGAGTTCACCGCCCACAACCAGGCGCTGCCCACTACGTTGTGGCTCACCAACCCGGTGGTCTCGGCTGCGATCCTCGGCGGCCCCGTCGCCGGCATGGCCGGCGGCATCGCGATCGCCGTCGTCAACGCGATCTACCGCGGCACGTTCCCCGAGACCATCGTGCGCGACGCCAACTACCCCGTGTTCATGGCCGTCGGCCTGGGGCTCGGCGTGGCGGCGCGCGTCGCGATCCGCTCGCAGGAGCAGCTGCGGGAGGCCGAGCGCGTCGCCGCCGAGGCCCGCGCCCGGGAGCGCCTCGCCCGAGAGGTGCACGACGGGGTGCTGCAGGCCCTCGCCTTCCTCGCCCGACGGTGCGCCGCGCTCGGCGGTCCCGGGACGGAGCTGGGGGCGCTCGGCGAGCTGGCCGCGCAGCAGGAGCGGGCGCTGCGGCACCTGATCGCCGAGACGCCGGTGGGACCGGTCCCGGACCCGGATGTGGGCGGCACCGTCGACCTGCGGGACCTGCTGCGCCCCCTCGCCTCGGCGACGGTGACGATCGCCGAGCCCGGCGGACCCGTACCGCTGCCGGCCGGGCCCGCCGCCGAGGTGGCGGCGGCGGTGCGGAACGCCCTCGACAACACCGCGCGGCACGCCGGGCCGGGGGCGCGCTCGTACCTTCTGCTCGAGGACGTCGACGATGCCGTGCTGGTCACCGTGCGCGACGACGGCACCGGAATCGCGCCTGGACGGCTCGACGCCGCCCGGGCGGAGGGCAGACTGGGGGTGTCGGAATCCATCGTCGGGCGGATGCGGGCGCTGGGCGGCCGCGCCGAACTGACGACGGGGGTCGGCGACGGGGTGGAATGGGAGTTGTCGGTGCCGCGGTCGACGCACGAGCGGTGACCGCCCGGTGATGAGGAGACGAGTGCTGTGGATGCCGCGAACGTAGACCCGGCGGGTATTTCCGTGCTGGTGGTGGACGATCACCCGATGTGGCGCGAGGCGGTGGCCCGCGACCTCGAGGCGCGCGGCTTCGCCGTGGCCGGCACCGCCGACTCGGTGGCCGCCGCGGGCCGGATCGCCAAGGCGGTGCAGCCGTCCGTGGTGCTGATGGACATGTCGCTGCCCGACGGGAACGGCGCCGCCGGCACCGCGCTGGTGCTCGAGGCCGCGCCGAAGGCGCAGGTGCTGATCCTCTCCGCCTCCGACGAGCGCGACGACGTCGTCGAGGCCGTCAAGGCCGGTGCCTGCGGCTACCTGGTCAAGAGCGCCTCCGCGGAGGAGCTGGTGGCCGCGGTGCACGCCACCGCCGCGGGGCAGCCGGTGTTCACGCCGGGCCTCGCCGGGCTGGTGCTGGGCGAGTTCCGGCGGATGGCGTCGGCGCCCGAGCCCGCCGGTCCCGGGCTGACCGCCCGCGAGACCGAGGTGCTGAGGCTGGTGGCGAAGGGCCTGTCCGCCAAGCAGATCGCCACCCGCTTGCACTTGAGCCACCGCACCGTCGAGAACCACGTGCAGGCCACGCTGCGGAAGCTGCAGCTCGGCAACCGCGTCGAGCTGGCGCGCTACGCGTTGGAGAACGGGCTGGATTAGTGGCGCCCGGTTCCGGTCCCGGCGGGGCCGATCGGGAGCCGCGCCGTCGCGCCGGCGAACGGGGTCGCCCCCGCCCGCAGGCGGCCCGGCCCCGTGCTCGCCGGGCGCGGCGGATCAGGAGATCGGGACCTCCTTGATCTTGGTGTCCTCCTTGCCCGCGGTCTTGCAGTAGGCGATCGCCTCCGCGCGCAGTGCGGTCGCCGCACCCGCCGCCGGCTCCTCGCCGTGCTTGTCCTTGTACATCTTCTGGACCTGCTCGGTCTGGTCGGCCTCGGACATCGCGAGGAAGTCCTTACAGGTGGTGTCGGCGCCGGCTTTCGCGCACCCGCCCAGCGCCAGTGCCGCTGCGAGAGCGGCGATCACTGCCACAGAACGGGTCGATTCCAGTCCTGCCATCGTCGCCCCCTCAGCCACGTCGTCCGGTGACCAGGCCCACGACGAACAGCAGGACGCACGACCCCGCGAGCGCGGTGAGCAGAGTGAGGATCCAGCCGGCGCCGGCCGTGGAAACGCCGAGGAGCCTGAGGATGATCCCGCCGACGACACCGCCGACGATGCCCACCACGATGTTGAGGAACAGTCCCTGCTGCGCATCGGTTCCCATGATCTTGCTCGCGAGCCACCCCGCGATGCCACCGATGATGATCCAGGCGATCCAGCCTATGCCGTCGAATCCCAGGTTCGCCTCGATCACCGTTGTCGAGAGTTGCATTGTCTCCTCCTTCTGTGCGGAAACCTCGTGGAGGCCACTCGCTGGGAGGACACGCAGAGAGACCGGCGATCCGTGATGCTCTGCGGGAGAGGCCGACGGCGCGCGTCCATACCGACGGGCGTCGACGACGCCGATCGGTTGAGCGGCCGCACCGTGGTCTCAATGCGAATGCACTCGAAGCGATCATCGCTTCGGTACGGCGGAAGACTAGCACGGATGCCGTACCGGGAGAGGCGTTCCCAGAGGCGGTGGAGGACCGGGCGGGATCACGCGGGTTCGCGGCTCGCGGATCCCTTCTCCACCACGCGCTCTGCGATCGTCGCCAGGGGAACGTTGCTGTCGCTGGAGACGCGGGCCAGAAGTTCGAAGGCACGTACGGCGTCCACGTCGAATCGCTCCATGAGCATTCCCTTGGCCTGCCCGATGATGTCTCGGCTGGCAAGGGCGGAGCGGAATTGCAAAGCGCGATCGTTGGCGATGAGGGCCGTCGCGGCCTGCGTCGCCAACATCCCGCCGACGGTCTCGGATTCGTCGCCGAAGGCATCGACCTTCTCGGAGAACAGGTTCAACGCGCCGACCCGGGAATCGAAGGTGAACAGCCGGAACGAGAGCATGCTGAGGATTCCCGCTTCCACCGCGGCGGGCGCGAATTCAGGCCAGCGGTCGTCGCTGCGGAGGTCGGGTGCGCGGGTGGCGGGGTTCGTGGTCGCCGCGTCCCAGCACGGGCCCTGCTGGAACCGGTGCTGGAGCCCGTCGAGCTTCTCGGTCAGTTCCGAGGTCGGCGCGAGGGATCCGTACTTCTCGGGCCCCTCGACGATCAGGATCGAGGCGCCCGCCACATCGGGAATCAGCTGGACGCACGCGGATGTGACGCTCTCGAGAGTGCTGTCGAGAGAACTCGTCTGCGCGATGTTGCGGGACATCTCCGCCATCGTCGACAGCAGGCTTTCGAATCCCTCGTCCGTCATGCTCGTCCTCCGGTACCGGCAGTGTTCGGTGTACCGCGAGAAAAGTAGCACGGTCGTCCGGGCTCTCCGCGCAGCCGACGAGGACCACCCGGATGCTCTAGAACGGAGCCGCATTCGGGTGGTCCACCGGCCGGCGGCCTACTGGCCGAGTCCCGCCGCCGGCGCGTCATCGGGCCGGGGCTGCAGAGCGTGGGGCGGATGCCCGGTGAGGTACTCGGGGCTGAGGAGGGAGTCGAGCACGGCATCGTCGAGTAGGGCGCGCTCGCGCACGATCTCGACGACGCCCCGCCCGGACTCCAGCGCCTCGGCGGCGACGGAGGTCGCGGCGGCGTAGCCGATGGTGGGGCTCAGCGCGGTCACGACGCCGATGGACTCGGCCACCATCTGCTCCAACCGTTCCCGGTTCGCTGTGATCCCCGCGATGCAGCGCTCGCCGAGCACGCGGGCGCCCCGCGTGAGGTGCGCGATGGACTCGACCAGCGAGCGGGCGATGATCGGCTCGAAGGCGTTCAGTTGCAGCTGCCCGCCCTCGGCGGCCAAGGTGATGGTGACGTCGTGGCCGATCACCTCGTAGGCGATCTGGTTCACCACCTCGGGGATGACGGGGTTGACCTTGCCCGGCATGATCGACGACCCGGCCTGCACCGCTGGCAGGTGGATCTCCGCGAGGCCGGCGCGCGGGCCCGAGGACAGCAGCCGCAGGTCGTTGCAGGTCTTCGACAACTTCACCGCGATCCGCTTGAGCACGCCGGAGAGCTGGACGAAGACGCCGACGTCGGCGGTGGCCTCGATGAGGTCCGTCGCGCCGACCAGCTCGTGGATGCCCGTGACCTCGCGCAGCTGCTCGATGACCTTGCGCCGGTAGCCCGGGTGGGCGTTGAGGGCGGTGCCGATCGCTGTGCCGCCGATGTTGAGCTCGTGCAGCAGGCGCGTCGCCTCCTGCAGCCGCACGATGTCCTCGCCGAGCGTCGTGGCGAAGGCGCCGAACTCCTGCCCGAGGGTCATGGGGACCGCGTCCTGCAGCTGGGTGCGGCCCATCTTGAGGATGCCCGCGAACTCGTCGGACTTCGCCGCGAAGGTGCCGCGCAGCTCCGTGAGCGCCTCGGCCAGCTCGGCGAGCTGGGTGATGAGGGCGATCTTGATCGCCGTCGGGTACACGTCGTTCGTGCTCTGCCCGAGGTTCACGTGGTCGAGCGGGTGCAGCGCGGCGTAGTCGCCCTTGGGGCGGTCCAGGTGCTCCAGCGCGGCGTTGGCGATCACCTCGTTGGCGTTCATGTTCGTCGAGGTGCCGGCGCCGCCGGCGATGGTGTCGACGACGAACCATTCGTGCAGCCCGCCGCCGCGGATCCGCTCGCAGGCCGCGACGATCGCCGCGGACCGCTCCTCGTCGAGCAGCCCCAGCTGCCGATTCGCCGACGCCGCGGCCTGTTTGACGGCGGCCAGCGCGTTCACGAGGTGCGTGTGGATCGCGATGGGGACGCCCGTGATCGGGAAGTTCAGCAGGGCCCGGGCGGTGTGGGCGCCGTAGTAGGCGTCGGCGGGGACGTCGATGTCGCCGAGCAGGTCGTGCTCGCTGCGCGTCTGGGGTGTGGTCATCGCACAATCGTTGCGCACCGCCGCTCTTCGGTCGGCGGTTCGGCGGATCAGATTGTGCGCCCGGCCCGTCCGGAGTCGGCCTCCGCGGTGAGGGGGACGCCCGACGTAGCGAAGACGTCGAGCACCTCGGCGTAGAGCTTCGGGCCGAGCGCGGCGCGGACCTCGTCGGCGTGCGTGAGGCGGAAGCCGAAGGGCTCGTCCTCGGGGGTGCCGAAGCCGCCGCGCAGGCAGTCGACGAGGGCGTCGAGGTTGCTGCCGAAGTAGCCGTCGGGGCCGTTCACGGCCCGGCCGAGTTCGGTGTAGAAGTCGGCCGCCCCGGTCACCCGGCTGCCGTCCACGGTGTAGGTCTTCACGATCAGGCTCCCGTCACGATGCAGAACGAGGCGTAGTGGTCGCCCGTGTAGTACCAGTTGGGCGGGGACGTGAGCGGCGTTCCGCCGGTGACGATCCGGCGCGCGCCGCGCGTCGACGACCCGGGCGTCGGCACCGTGTACTCGTGGTAGTAGCCGGACGCCTGAGCGGGGAGGATGCCCTCGCGGTTCTGGAAGACGACCCCGTCGTTCTTGGGATACGGGAAGGGCCCGCCCTGGTGGATGAGGTTCGCGGTGTCGGTGGCCTGCGCCGGGAGGGACGAGAGGGCGCAGGTGGGCAGGGCGGCGGAGGCGGGGGAGACGGTCGCGACGGTGACGCCGAGCGCCACGACGACCGATCCCGCGAGGCGGGTTGCGGTACGCATGCTCAGAAGTTAGCCGAACTAGATGATCGCTTGGTGGCGGCGCGGTGAACGTCCTGGACCGGCTACGCCGATAGGGTCGCCGGGGCGCCGGACCCGGCGATGGCCGGCACCCGGTGGGGGACTCGGCTTCCGGTGGGGTGCTGGCGGTGGATGGGGCGGCGTTTCCTGCGGGACTGAAC
>NZ_CBCRZG010000026.1:0-6791 GCF_965137015.1 Tsukamurella hominis
ACGATGTTCACGAGCAACCATCAGGTGGGGCCAGATCAAACCGTCGCAACACCACCGGCGAGTCGCAAACGGGGCCAGGTCTAGCCGTCGAGCCGGGGCCTCTTCAAGCTGTCATAGCCAGCCCTGCTCGGTGCGGATCGCGGCGAGCTCGGCGTTGATCAGGGGCTGGATCCCGTCCCACCGCCACTGCGGGTTCTTGGTGTACTGCGCCGCGGCCTTGGTCGCGTTCACGCGCGGCGTCCGGTTCGCGATCCACTGGTCGTACACCGCGCGGGCGGTCCGGGCGTTCGGGCTCACCGCAGGGTTCGACGGTGCGGCGGCGCCTGTGCCGGGTGCGGGATTCGGGGCTGCGGTGGCGACCGCGGCGAGGGGAGTGGCGAGGGTGGCGGCCAGCAGGCCGGCGGAGACGGTGCGGGCGCCCCAGGTGCGGATGGTCACGATGATTACCTCTCGATGTCAAATAATGAACACCAAGAAGATAGCCCGGCGAACGACGTCAGTGTACGGAAATCTTCGTGATCCCGAACACGTGGTTGTCGATCAGGCGCAGACGCGACGCACAGCGCTGGCGGCATCGCCCAGCGCCGAGAACGCGGGGTTGCTCTTGACCCAGGTGTTCTCGCCCGAGCCGCGCGCCGCCTGATCGGCGCGCAGGGCCTCGTTGTAGGCGTCGAGCTTGGTCTTGTAGTCGGTGATCGCGGTCTTGATCGTCGGTGCGAGGTTCTCCGTCGCGATGATGCCCGGCAGCCGGCCGGTCTCCGTGGCGATGGCGGCGAACTCCGCGTTGATCAGCCCCGTGATGCCGTCCCAGGTCCACTTCGGGTCCTTGGTGAAGGCGACGGTGGCGCGACTGGCGACGATGCGGGTGTCGTACCCGGACTGCCACGAGGAGCACGCGGACTTGCCCGCGGCCGCGGCGGCGGCCGCACGCGACGACGCGATGGTGCTCTGGTACGCGGCCACGTCCTGCGGGTCGGCCGAGCCGGTCCCCGCGACGGAGCCGCAACCGGCCAGCGCGAACAGCGACGCCCCGACGGCCAGTGCCGCGCCCCCGCGGCCGCGGAACGGATGGATCCTCGTACGTGCGGTCATGATCGTGCCTCCCCTGATGCGCGTCGAGCGCGCGCCCTATGACTGCATTGTCGCCCATGAAACGACTCCGCGTTCCACGAGGGTGCGAACGCACAGTGTGTGAGCGTCGGCACTCCACCGTCGATTATGCGGGACGATGCGAACAGGTTTGCTATGCTGAGGAACATGCGGGACGGTGACGTCCCGCGCCGTCGTAGGGCACCCGGGCCCCTGACTCGCCGAAATCGGCTCGAGCCCACCTCCCGGTTCTTTTCTTGCGGCGAGCGGATGCGGCCACCGCCGCCTTCGCCACCACCACCGTTAGGTACACCCTTACCGTGAGCACCCCTGTGTCCACCCGTTCCTTCGCCGACCTCGGCGTCCCCTCGAACCTCATCGCCGCCCTGAACGACATGGACCGCAGCACGCCGTTCCCCATTCAGGCCGACACCCTGCCCGACACGCTCGCGGGCCGCGACGTGCTCGGCCGCGGCAAGACGGGCTCGGGCAAGACCCTCGCCTTCGCGATCCCGCTGGTCGCACGCATCGCCGGGCACCGCGCACCCGCGGGTAAGCCGTCGGGCCTCGTCCTCGCCCCGACCCGCGAGCTGGCCACCCAGATCACCGCCACCGTCGAGCCCCTGGCCCGCGCCGCCGGCCTGCGCGTCACCACGATCTTCGGCGGCGTCAAGCAGACCCGGCAGGAGCAGGCGCTGAGCAACGGCGTCGACATCGTCGTGGCCTGCCCCGGCCGTCTCGAGGACCTGATGCGGCAGCGCATCGTCGACCTGTCGCGCGTCGAGGTCACCGTGCTCGACGAGGCCGATCACATGGCCGACCTGGGCTTCCTCCCCGTCGTCACCCGGATCCTCGCCGCGACCCCCGCCGGCGGCCAGCGCATGCTGTTCTCCGCGACGCTGGACAACGGCGTCGACAAGCTGGTCCGCAAGTTCCTCACCGACCCGGTCTCGCACTCCGTCGACCCCGAGAACTCGCCGGTCGTCGCCATGACGCACCACGTCTTCGAGGTGGGCGGCAAGGACGACAAGACCGCGCTGGTGCGCGCCCTCGCCTCCGGCACGGGCCGCCGCATCCTGTTCACCCGCACCAAGCACCAGGCCAAGAAGCTGGCGAAGCAGCTCACCGCCGACGGCATCCCCGCGCGCGACCTGCACGGCAACCTCAGCCAGCCGCAGCGCGACCGCAACCTCGAGGCGTTCAGCACCGGCGCCGCCCGCGTGCTCGTCGCCACCGACATCGCGGCCCGCGGCGTCCACGTCGACGACGTCGAGCTGGTCGTGCACGTGGATCCGCCCGCCGAGCACAAGGCCTACCTGCACCGCAGCGGCCGCACCGCCCGCGCCGGCAGCGAGGGCACCGTCGTCACGGTGATGACGAGCGATCAGCGCAAGGACACCCAGACCCTGCTCAAGAAGGCCGCCATCTCGGCCCGCCCCGTCGCGGTGACCGCCACGTCGCCGGTCGTCGTCGACCTGGTCGGCGAGGTCGCGCCGTACGTCAAGCCCGAGGTCGTCGCGCCGCAGCCGCAGCAGCAGCGTCGCGCCGGCGGGGGGCACGCCCCGGGCCGGGGTCGCGCCGGGCGCGGCAAGGGGACCGGGCAGCGAGCCGACGGTGCCGGCCGCGGCCAGGGCGGTTCCGCCGGTCAGGGCGGCCAGCAGCGCCGTCAGGGCCAGGGCGGCCAACAGCGCTCCGGCGCGCGCCAGGCCCCGTCCGGCGGTCGGGCGCAGGGCCAGGGCCGTCCGCAGGGGCAGGGCCGTCCGCAGGGGCAGGGCCGCGCCCAGCAGCCCCGCCGCCGCGCCACTCGCCCCGCCGGCTGATCCGCGCCGCGGATTTCGGGTAGTCGCCTACTCGTTCGCCGCGCCCCGCACCGGGGTCCAATGGACCCAGGGAATCGGAGGTGCACGATGGACGGATCGAACGACGGCCGTGACGCCGTCGAGGCGGCGACGGCCGCCGTGCGGCGGGACCCGCTCCGCGAGGACGCGCACCGCGCCCTCGCCCGGGCCCACCTCGACGCGGGCGACCTGTGCCTCGCGCGTGCCGCCGTGCAGCGGTACGCGCAGCTGACGCGGCGCGAGCTCGGCGCCGAGCCGTCGCCGGACCTGTGGACGATGGTCGGGCTGCCCGCGTGGACCCACGCGCGTCCCGCCCGGTCGTCAGCCGCGGGCGATCGCCAGCACCTCGTCCTCGGTGGGCGGGCTGGCGGGGTGATGGCTCAGGCACATCGGTGAGTGCAGGCGCACCGTCGCCGCGCCCGCCCCGAGGTAGAAGTCGCCCGCGCCCAGCCCGCCGATGCCGTCGAGCCGGCCGCCGCGGGCGGCCGCCAGGTCCTTCGCGGCCTGGATCTGGACGGGCGCGTTGAGCTTGCCGTAGAAGTGCGTCGCGCTGTTGCCGACGATCTTGTCGTGCAGGCCCTTCGGGGCCTGCGTCGCGAACACCAGCCCCAGCCCGTACTTGCGGGCCTGCGAGGCGAGGAGCAGCGTCGACTCCGTGGACGGCTTCACCGCGCCCGACGGCGCGATCTGCTGCGCCTCGTCCATCACGAGCAGCCACCCGACCGGGCGATCGCCCGCGGGATGCCGCTTGATCCACGAGAACAGCGCCAGCTGCAGTTGCGCGACGAAGGTCTGCCGCTGCGTCTCGTCGGGCAGGCCGATCAGGCTGATCACCGAGACGCGGGCGCGCTTGCCGTCCGCCGGGGTGAGCAGCGTCGCGGGGTCGACGGCCTCGCCGCGGCCGCCGAGCAGCGGGTTGTTGATCAGCGCCGCCTGCAGGTTCGCGGCGAGCTCGGGTGCCAGCCTGTCGGCGCTGCCGAGCGCACTGCGCGACGAGTCCCACGCGCCGAGGAACTCGGCGAACGCCCGGATGTCGGCGCGGCCGATCTCCCGGCCGTAGGCGTCGAGGGCCTCGCGCAGGACCGCGCGCTGCTGCTCGCGGCGCGATCCGCCGACGCCGACGTGCTGCTCCAGCGCGCTCGCGCACGCCTCCACGGCCATCGCGAAGCCCTCCCGCGCCTCCTGCGCGTCGAGATCGTCGCCGTCCATCCCCGCGCGCAGCGCCGCGAAGTCCGGGATCGGCTGCAGCACCAGCGGTCTCGCGGACGCGCGGTTCGGCGTCCAGACCACCACGTCCGTGTCGGCGAGGTAGGTGCGCGCCCGCTCGGCGTCGCCCTCCCACCAGCCCGACGGCGCCTCGGGCCACGCCGCGCCGAGGCGGGAGAGGTCGTTGTTCGGGTCCAGCACGATCGCCGAGACCCCGCGCAACGCGCACTCCTCGATGAGCCGCCGGATCAGCACCGTCTTCCCCGAGCCGGAGCCCGCGAAGATCGCGGTGTGCTTGCGCAGCTCCGCGGGGTCCAGGGCGACGGGCCCGTGGTCCGGTCCGAGGCCCACCGCGATGCCGGCGGGGTCCGACGGTGCCGCGGCCGCCGGCCGGGCGGCGGGTTCTGGCGCCGGTGCGGGGCGCGGGGCGGGCGGGCCGCCGAACATGACGTCGGCGACGGAGCTCGACAGCCCGCCGACGCGGCCCACCGCGTCGCCGGGGATCATGCCGCGGGCGCGGCGGGAGGCCGGGCGCTCGGCGGCCGGCTTCTGCTCCAGGCCGGCGAACATCCGCAGCCCGTGCGCGGGCCGCCGCGCCATGAGCCACTCGTCGAGGCCGTCGGGGCCGTTCGCGATGATCCGGCCCAGCGCGTCGAGGGTGGCGAGGTCGGCCTCGTCGAGGGGGAGCAGCTCCGCGCCGCGCTCGACGGCGTCGGCGATCACCGACGACGCCTTCGGGCTGGTCGGCCAGGGTGTGGAGCGCAGCAGGAAGAGCTTGCGCCGGTCCATCCCGGCCGCGACGCCGGCCGCCGTCGCGGCGCTCTGCACCCGGTTGGTGGTGGCGACGGCGTTGGCCGCGGGGATCGCGCGGAAGGCCCAGTGCTGCTCATCCTCGACGCGGCCGGGCAGCCGTCGCCGCAGCCGGCCGTCGAGCTGCTTGTTGCCCCGCTCGATCTGGAAGCCGTCGCCGCCGTCCTCGCGGGTCCACGCCCGCAGGCCGGCCTCGAGGAGGCCGCCCATCCGCTTGTCGGCGACGGCCTGGTCGGTCGCCACGTCGCCGACGCGGGCCCGGATCCGCAGCGCCTCGAACTGCTCGTCGATGCGGGCCAGCACGTCGACGGGCGGGTCCGCGGGGGACTCGGCGGGCTCCGTCGGCGTCGGCTCCGGCACCGACGGCGCCACGCGCGCCGGCCCGTCGTCGAAGGAGGCGAGCTCGAAGTCGGTGCGGGTGGTGACGCACGCCCGGATGTGCGCGTCGACCTTGGTGAGCAGGTCGCGCGGCGTGTGGTGCACCGCGGAGGCGAAGGCCTCCGGCGCGATCGGCCAGGTGGGGTGCGGCGGGACGAAGTCCTTCGCGCGGTACGCGGCCGTGAGCCGGCGCTCGACGATGGCGCGGGCGATGGCACCGTCGGGCAGCGATTTCAGCGGGCCGACCACCCGGAACCGGGCGGCGACGGAGGCGGTGGCGCGGCTGGAGAGCGTCTCCCACGCCGTCGGCAGCATGCAGGCGACGGTGACGGTGCGGTACAGGCCCTGGCGCAGCGACATCAGGCCGTGGCCGACCTGCTCGATGACCTCGCTCTCGGCCGAGTCCGGGGCGGTGAGGGTGGCCGCGGACTGCGCGAGCAGGGTGTCGATCTGGTCGACGGCGAAGACCGTCGCGGCGGTCTCGGCCATGAACGCCGAGACGGCGCGGACCGTCTCCACCGCGGGGAAGCCGTGCGCCGGCAGGCCCCAGTGCAGGCGCTCTGCGGCGGTCTCCTCGACCTCGATGTCGTCGAGGAAGGCCGAGCCGAGGTCGGCGAGGCGGGTGTCGGGGGAGGCCAGCAGCACCAGCGCGCGGAGCACGCCGTGGTACTGCCGCACCTGCGGGCGGCGCTTGCTCATGGCCGCGACCAGCGCGTCGAGCCCCTCGGGCGTGGGCACGGCGTCGCCGGAGAACTCGCGGCGGTGCGCGCGCGAGAGGCCGGCCTCGTCGGAGAGCAGCCACAGCAGCTGCGCGAGCTGCGTCTCGTGGTCGCGGGCGGGGCGCAGGAGGGAACTGCGCAGCGAGGTCAGCGCGGCGCGCCAGAAGTCGGAGGCGTCCAGCAGCTCCAGCAGCACGAAGTAGTGGCCCGCCGCCTGCACCTCGGAGCGGAACCGGGTGAGCAGGTGGGTCTTCCCGGTGCCGGCGTTGCCGGTGATCACGAGGCCGGTGGGGGAGGCGCCGGTCGACGCGACGGCGTCGCCGAGGGCGTCCTCGAGGTCCTCCCAGACGTCGGTGTGCAGGCCGTCGACGTGCGTGTCCTCCGCCGCGGCGTCCCACACCTCCTCGTACGTGGGCGCCCAGCTCAGGCGGACGGAACGCAGCGCCGCGCGCTGCTGATCGGAGAGCGTCATCGGGTGATCCGTATCGCGTGCAGGGGACGGCCGCCCAGCTGCAGCGCGGCGGCGTGATCGTCCGGGGTGAGGGCTTTGAGGTTGTCCTCGGCGACGATGTGCACGCCGGGCTCGGGGTACAGGGCGCGCAGGCCCTCGTCGACGGTGGCGCGGGGCACGCCGGGCAGGGCAGCCCGCAGGTCGCGCAGGGCCACCCACGCACCGAGCGCGGCGACGGCGCGGTACGCGGCGCGCACCCGGTCGGCGGGCTGCGTCTCGGGCGCGGCATCGGGCCGGGCG
>NZ_CBCRZG010000026.1:6810-57632 GCF_965137015.1 Tsukamurella hominis
GNCCGGGGCGGGCGCGGGCGGATCGGCGGGCGTGACCACCTCGCCCAGCGCGAGCGACTCGCGGCGCAGGTACCGGCCGATCCCGGCGGCGAAGGTGAACAGCGCGCGCAGCTGCGGCGTCGCGCGCGGCGGGGGCGGGGATTCCAGCAGTGCGGCCGCCGCGGCCCAGCCGCGGTCGGTGAGGGAGAGCAGCAGCGCGCGGCGCTCGCCGACCTCCACGTCGAGCAGGCCGCGCTCGACCAGCTTGCGCCGCGACGGGGCCTCCAGCGCGGGGCCGAGCAGCTTGAGGTCGGGGTTGCGCACCGGCTCGACGGCCGACGCGAGCACCAGCAGCACCGCGGATTCCGTGCCCGTGAGCCCCGCGATCGACTCGCCCATCACGCACCCCTCCCGTGGCCCGATCCCGTTGCAGTGACCAATGTACGGATGATCGACACGGATTCCGCGAGGTCGTCCAGGATCCGCGCGTTGGTCAGCCGCAGCACCCGGAATCCCGCGAGCATGAGGTCGGCGTCGCGGCACCGGTCGGCCTCGTACTTCTCGTGCCCGCGGTGGTCGGGGCCGTCGACCTCGACCACGAGGCGGGGCTGCGGGAACAGCAGGTCCACGCGGACCGGCCGGCTCAGCGGCCCCAGGTCGATGGCGTAGTTCCAGTGCCGGGCGGCGGCCCATGCCTGGCTGACGAGGCCGCGCTCGAGGCACTGCTCCGCGGCGCTCGCCGGGTGCGGTTTGCCCGCGACGGGCGGGAAGGTCGGGAGCGGCTCGAGCCCGACGGTGTACTCGGACGGCTCGCGGGACGGCTCGGCGACGAGGGGCGGACCGTCGACCGCCGGGAACCGGTCCAGGGCCGCGGCGCCCGGACCGCACAGCCAGACGGCGCTGTCGCCGCGCGCGAGCCACTGCGACGCGGTGGAGAGGGCGTCGCCGAGGTGCGGGGCGAGGGGGCGCTCGACGTCGATCGCGAGTGCCACCGACGGGGCGTGGTAGCTGCGGGTGAGGGCGTACTCGAGGGCGTCGCGCCGGTCGGCGGCGGGCAGTTCGGCGAAACCACGGGCGGATTCCGGCCGCAGCGCCGCGGTGGCGAGCGCGCCCAGCGCCGTGCCGATCCCGCGGCCGCCGTCGTGCCGGTGGGCGAGCTCGCGGGCGGCGAACCGGTCCAGGACCCCGCCGGATTCGGGGGCGAGCGCCGGGTCGGGGAGCCAGGCGGGGAAGACCTCGAAGGCCACGGCGACCTCGCGGTTCAGCACGTCGTCGATGATCGCGCCCGGGGAGGAGGGGAGGGGCAGCGTGAGGCCGGGGAAGACCACCACCGGGTCCTGCGGCCCGCGGCGCTCGGCGGCGGACGCGAGCGCGGAGGCGGAGGTCCCCCGCAGTCGTGCGACGCCGCCCACGGGCAGATCGGAGAGCTGCACGAGACGAAGTTACGGCATCGCGATCGCATCCGTAGGCCTCTGGCCCGGCGAATCCGATCCTCCGAGCGGCGAGCGCAGATCAGGTCGTCTATATACTCTGATATATAGCGATCGAAAGGTGGTCTCCCATGGCTGTCACCAGCGTCGACCTCGACCCCCGACTGATCGAGCGGGCTCGTGAACTCACCGGGGAGCGCTCGAACCGCTCCGTGATCGATCTCGCGCTGCGCCGGCTCATCGCGTCGAAGCAGAAGGGCGCGATGATCGACGGGATCGCCGAGCTCGCCGGACTCCCCGACGGTCTCGGCGCGCCCGTCGTCGATCCGACCGCGACGCCGTGACGGACTACCTCGTCGACAACTCCGTCTGGGCGCGGCTCGCGACCGGAGACGGGAGGATCGCGAACCGCCTGCGGCGCATAGAACGGTCGCCCGCGGATCTGTTCGTGACGTGCCCGCCCCAGGTGTTCGAGTTCTGTCACAGCGCGCGAACGCCCGACGAGCACGAGCTCTATCGGGACCGGATCACGATGGGCTTTCCCCTCGAGCGCGCCCCGGACGAGGATCTCGTTCTCGACATCCAAGCCGCGCTGTGGTCATCCGGGCTCGTCCGCGCCGCCGGACCCGCGGACATCGTGATCGCGGCCTACGCCATCGTCAACGACGCGACCGTGCTCGCCGCCGACCACGGCTTCGAGCACATCGCCCGCGTCAGCGAGCTCACGCACGAGTACATAGCGCCGGCGACGTGATTCGTGATCGGCGAGATCGGGGCGGCACCGTCGGACACGATGGCCGGCGGCCGGTGCCCGACCGGGCACGATTCGACAGCGACCTGCGACTTCCCCTATCATGGACGGGTTGCCTGCGGCCCTGTGCCGCATGCGACGGACCGCGCGTGTCCGGGTCGGTAATCCGGCGCGCATGAAAATCCAGGTCTGAGGAGACTGCAACAGTGATTCAGCAGGAATCGCGGGTGCGGGTCGCCGACAACACGGGTGCTAAGGAAATCCTCTGCATCCGCGTGCTCGGTGGCAGCTCGCGCCGCTACGCCGGCATCGGCGACATCATCGTCGCCACCGTCAAGGACGCCATCCCCGGCGGCAACGTCAAGCGCGGCGAGGTCGTCAAGGCCGTCATCGTGCGGACCGCCAAGGAGCGCCGCCGTCCGGACGGTTCGTACATCAAGTTCGACGAGAACGCCGCTGTCATCATCAAGAACGACAACGACCCTCGTGGTACCCGCATCTTCGGCCCGGTCGGCCGCGAGCTGCGCGACAAGAAGTTCATGAAGATCGTTTCGCTGGCTCCGGAGGTGCTCTGACATGAAGGTGCACAAGGGCGACACCGTCATCGTGATCTCGGGCCCGGACAAGGGCGCGAAGGGCAAGGTCGTCGAGTCCTTCCCGAAGGCTGACAAGGTCCTCGTCGAGGGCGTCAACCGGATCAAGAAGCACACCAGCACGTCCGCCACCGCGCAGGGCGGGATCGAGGTCCGCGAGGCCCCGATCCACGTCTCCAACGTGATGGTCGTCGACTCGGACGGCAACCCCACCCGCGTGGGCTACCGGACCGACGAGGAGACCGGCAAGCGCGTGCGGATCTCCCGCAAGAACGGGAAGGACATCTGAGATGACCACCTCTGAGAAGACCCAGCCGCGCCTGAAGGCGCGCTACCGCGCCGAGATCAAGGACGCGCTGAACAGCGAGTTCGACTACGCCAACGTGATGCAGATCCCCGGCGTCGTCAAGGTGGTCGTGAACATGGGCGTCGGCGACGCCGCCCGTGACGCCAAGCTCATCAACGGCGCTGTCAAGGACCTCGAGCTCATCACCGGCCAGAAGCCGGAGATCCGCAAGGCCCGCAAGTCCATCGCGCAGTTCAAGCTGCGTGAGGGCATGCCGATCGGCGCGCGCGTCACCCTCCGTGGCGACCGCATGTGGGAGTTCCTCGATCGCCTCACCTCGATCGCGCTGCCCCGTATCCGCGACTTCCGCGGCCTGAACGGCAACCAGTTCGATGGCAACGGCAACTACACGTTCGGCCTGAACGAGCAGTCGATGTTCCACGAGATCGACGTGGACTCCATCGACCGCCCGCGCGGTATGGACATCACCGTCGTCACCACTGCCACCAACAATGAGGAAGGCCGCGCGCTGCTCAAGCACCTCGGCTTCCCCTTCAAGGAGAACTGAGCCATGGCAAAGAAGGCGCTGGTCAACAAGGCCAACAAGAAGCCGAAGTTCGCCGTCCGCGCGTACACCCGCTGCAACAAGTGCGGCCGCCCGCACTCGGTGTTCCGCAAGTTCGGCCTCTGCCGTGTGTGCCTGCGCGAGATGGCGCACGCCGGCGAGCTCCCCGGTGTGCACAAGAGCAGCTGGTGAGTGAACCCGGGCGTGACCCGGGCCGATCCACGCGCGAGGGCGCGCATTCCGCTTCGGCGGGGTGCGCGCCCTTCGTCGTCTCCGGGGGGCGCCGCGCCACGCGATTCGCGTCACGAAACGCGCAGCGGATTCACAGTGTTACCCGCCTGTTAACTATGCTGTCATCTCATGTTGGTGCGTGCAGACTTCGCGCTCCCGCGAGGTCCGCGCGGTGAGCACACCCGCAGCGGGTTCCGGAACAGCCCGTGGATGTGGGCGGTCCTGGCCGTCGTCGTCTTCGTCGCCGCGATCCAGGCGGCCGCGACGGCCTACGGCCTGGCCGGGCCGATCGAGGGCCTGGCGAAGGACTTCGTCGGCCGCCCCGTCACCGGCGAGGTCAAGGTCGCGGCCCTCGCGCTCGCCCTGATGTGCATGCCAGCCCGGCTGCGGCTGCCGTTAGCCGGCGTGGTCGTCGGCACGGAGGTCCTGTTCAACGCCGAGCGGCTGGCCGCCGGCTCGCCCCTGCACTTCGGCAACGGCGTGATGTGGGCACTGGTCGCGCTGGCCGCCTACGCGGGCCTGCGACTCACCGGCCCCGAGCGGGTCGCCGCGTTCAAGGCGGCCGGCGTCGCCGGGATCCTCATCGTCGCGAACGCCTGCTCGTCGGTGTGGCTGGGGCTCACGATGGAGGCGCTGCCGTACGTCGCCGATCACTTCGTCGAGGTCGCGGACCGCGCGCTCGGCAGCCCGTCGTGGGTGATGGGCCGGTTCGTGCACGAGCACGGCTGGTACCTCGCCCTGATCACCAAGGTCTACACCTACCTGCCGGTGGGCGCCGCCGTCGTGGCGTTCTTCCAGCTGCGCCGCAGCTCCACCGAGGGCTTCCCACGCCACCACATCGTCAAGTCCTTCATCCTCATCGGCGCGATCGGCCCCATCGTCTACTTCCTGTTCCCCGTCGTGGGACCGGCGTACGCCTTCGGCAACGAGGTGGCCGGCGCGGGCTGGATGAACGTCTGGCCGCACGTGGTGCCCACCTCGCTCGAGCCCGTCTCCGCCTACTTCAGCCAGGCGGCGCCCCGCAACTGCATGCCCAGCCTGCACACCGCCTGGGCGACCGCGATCCTGCTCCACGCGCTGCGCGGGCCGCGCCTGCTCAAGCTGTTCGGCGTCTTCTGGTGGGTCTGCACGATCTCGGCCACCCTGGGCATCGGCGCACACTACGGCGTCGATCTCGTCGCCGGCTTCGTCTTCGCGCTGACCCTCGAGGCGGCGCTGGTCCGCCCCGAGGACGGCTGGTATCCGCGCCGGATCGCCACCGTCGTGGGCGGGGCCCTCGCCTTCGCCGCGATCCTGCTGTCCATCCGCTACCTCAGCGTGCCCATGGCGCAGAGCGGCTACCTCGCCGCGACCGCCCTCCTCGGCGCCGCCGGCACCATGGTCGTCGCCTACGCGCGCATCGCCCGGCCCCCGTCGCCCGACGGTGCCGTCGCCGCCCCGCCGGTGGGGGAGCAGGCGCTCGCCGCCTGACGACTACGCTGAGCGACGTGGGTGATTCCGATGCGTAACACGGTCCTCGCCGGCGCCCTCGGCGTCGCGGCGGTCGCGCTGATCGCCACCCGCTTCGTCGGCGCCATCGGGATGCTGTTCCTGGCGGGCGCGCTGATCGTCGGCATGATCGTGCTGCTCGCGGGAGGCGGCGACCCCGCCGCGGTGCGCCGGGATGATCCGCTGCGGTTCGTCGAGGTGAAGCCCGCCACCGAGCGCCCGCGCGCGGACCGGCCCCGGGCGCAGCCGAAACCGGCGCCGCCGTCGGGCCGCGCGCTGTGGGAGCGCGCCGCCGGCCGGCACGACACGGTGCTGGGGGAGTACGCGGCCTACGAGCTCGACCCCGAGATGCTGCTCCGCTTCCCCGCGATGTGGGACTTCAGCTCGCCGAAGGTGATCGCCTTCCACGACGCGCTCGAGCACGCCGGGGCCCTGCGCACCGACGAGTACCCCGGCGACGAGTCCGCGGCGGAGTACGTGGACGCGGTCACGGACCTGCGCACGACCTGGTACGCCGCCGACCGGCACGCCCGCAGTACCGGATCCGCCGGCCTCGCCGACGAGGACGTGCGCGACCTCGACCGCGGCCTCAAGCTGTACCGCCACGCGTCGTCGAGCGTCGCCGCCGAGCGGGCGGCGTACCTCGATCAGGTGGTCAGCACCGTCGACAGGCTCGTCGACCGCGGGGTGCTCCCCGCGCCGCCCCGCTTCCGCGCCGAGCTGGAGGCCGAGGCCCGCAAGGCCATCGAGGGCTGACACGGGTTCCGAAACCGGCCGAATTCTGCGTGACGATGCGAATACGTCGTCGCGCGCCCGGAGACGGCGGGTTTCGTGACGCGCGACCTCCGCCCGCCTTCACCGTTCTGTGACTATTGTTGCGTATGGTGTTGATGTGACTGTTGTGACTCGACGGGTTCTGCTGGGGACCGCCGCCGCACTGCCGGCCGTAATGGTGGCCGCGCGCGCCGCCGCCGACCCCGGCTCCGGGGCGGGGGCGGGCGGAACCGTCGGGCCGACGACCCCGGGCGCGACGACCCCGGGCGCGACGCCCCCGGGCGCGGCGCCCGCCGGGCCGGCGGCGCGGTGGACCCCCGAGCGGGCGCAGCAGTGGCGCACGCAGAACCCGTGGATGGTCGGGGCCAATTACATCAACGCCAACGCCGGGAACCAGTTCGAGATGTTCCAGGCGCAGACCTTCGACCCGAACCGGATGAACCTGGAGCTCGGCTGGGCCCGCGGCCTCGGCATGACCACCATGCGGGTCTTCCTGCAGGACCAGCTGTGGACCGCCGACCCCGCCGGCCTCGTCCAGCGCCTCGACCAGTTCCTCACGATCGCCCACAGCAACGGCATCAAGATCATGTTCGTGCTGTTCGACTCGTGCTGGGACCCCAACCCGAAGCCCGGCGTGCAGCGCGAGCCCACGCCCGGCGTGCACAACTCGACGTGGGTGCAGAGCCCCGGCGCCGCGGGCCTGACGAACGCCGACACCGCGGGCCTGCAGGCCTACGCGACCGGCGTGGTCAAGGCCTTCGCCAACGACCCCCGCGTCATCGCGTGGGACGTGTGGAACGAGCCGGAGAACCTCGCCGACTCGTACCCGCTGAGCCCGCCCGACAAGGTCGCCCGCGTCGCGAAGCTGCTGCCCCAGGCCTTCGCGTGGGCCCGCGCCGGCAATCCGACGCAGCCGCTCACGAGTGGCGTCTGGGCCGACACCCGCCCCGAGATCCGCGCGATCCAGCTGGAGCAGTCCGACGTCATCAGCTTCCACAGCTACGACCCGCCGGAGAAGTTCCGCGCGATGGCCGCCGACCTCGCCAAGCAGGGCCGCCCCATGCTCCTCACCGAGTACATGGCCCGCCCGCAGGGCAGCACCATCGAGACGATCCTGCCGATCTGCAAGGAGCTCGGCATCGACGCCTACCAGTGGGGCTTCGTGGCCGGCCGCAGCCAGACCTACTACCCGTGGGACTCGTGGAAGCAGCCCTACGTCGGCGCGCGCCAGCCGCAGCAGTGGTTCCACGACCTGCTCTGGCCCGACGGCCGCCCCTATAGGGACGCCGAGGTCGCGACGGTCCGCCGCCTCACCGCCGCGCGGACGTGATCACGGCGCGGCCTTGACGAAGGCGCCGTCCGGGCGGAAGTAGGCCTGATCGTCCGAGTCCGGGCCGAGGCCCAGCCGCAGTAACGGCGGTAGTCCGCCGCGCATCCAGCCGGGGGAGGTCGTATCGCCCTCCACCTCCAGCGAGATCGCGTGCGCATCGATCGGTGGCACGGAGGTGCGCCGTTCGAGCTCGGCGCGCGCCTTCTCGATGCCGTCGGCCGTGATCGTGGTGAGCGGGAAGGCCCGGCTGTTCGTGCCGGAGGAGGCGTACAACCGCACCTCGGGGAACCGTCCGACGGTCTCCTTGAGTGTGCCGCTCCGGCCGCCCGCGCCGCTGAGCCGGATATCGACGGTGCCGGGATCCGTCGAGCCGACGGTGGAGGCGTTCTCCGCGAAGACGCGGTACTCCAGTTCGTCGAGGACCGGCTTCGTGGGGTCGATGCCGTGGGCTCGGAGCAGCCGCTCCGCGGTCGGCAGAAGGCCGTCGACCTTGGCGAGCGCCAGATTGTCGGGCAGGTTCCCGGCCTGGTCCGTCTCGAACTTCACCCGTGAGGTCAGGTCGTACGTCGCGACCAGTTTCTTGTCGGCACTGCGCCGCGCGATGACGACGCCGTCGGACGACGACCGCTTGGACAGATCGACGCCGAGGCCCCGCGCGCTGTCGTCCACCTTCGTTCTCGCCGCCGTCAGGTCGAGGTTCGCGAGCTCGGCGGCGCGGAACGCGGCGTCGATCCGATCGTTGGTCGACGTGCTGCTCGGCTCGTACCACTCGTCGCTGGACTGCGAGTAGTTCGCGTAGATCCGCTGCCCCTTCACCAGGTTCAGCACGTACACCTGGGTGGAGTACCCGTCGATGTCGATCGACAGGATCGAGTCGGCGCCGCCCGGCAGCAACTCGCCCGCCTTCGCCAGGGCGCGACGGAGCTCGGTCGACGGGTCGACCGTCTTCTCGTCGTCGGACGCGAAGACCGACGCTCCGTGGCGGCCGGTCTCGGTCAACACGATCGCCGCGGGGAGGCCGGCGGAGACGATGAGGATGCCGGTGACGAACGCGGCGACCAACCCCATCCCCGGCGGCGCGGACCGCAGCCGCCACGCGAGTGCGCCCGCGACCACGACGGTCCCGACCGCCCAGACCAGGGACGCGGCACCGTCGGACGCGACGGCCCCGACCAGGCCCACCGTGGTGAGCACCGCGAGCAGGGCGACCGTCAGGAAGGTGGACACCGGGTCAGCGTATCCGCAGCGAATCACGCTGAACGCAACCGCTGTGCCGCCGCGGGAACGGACATATGTTCCGCGAAGGAATCAACCGTCCGAATCAGGAGTGCCCCATGACCGCATCCGCCACCGGAACCCTCGCCGCCATCATCGACGCGACCGACCAGGCCGTCACCCGCAACACCGCCAACGCGCACGTGGTCTTCGCCGCGACGGCCGTTCCGCAGGGCACCGTCGGCAGCGTCACCACCGCGCGCCAGCACACCCTGGTCGTCGACGAGCCGCCGACGCTCGGCGGCGACGACACCGCGATCAACCCCGTCGAGGCGTATCTCGGCGCGCTCCTGTCCTGCCAGGTGGTGACCTACCGCTTCTACGCCGACAAGCTCGGCATCACCATCGACGAGCTCAAGCTCAGCGCCGAGGGCGACCTCGACGTGCGGGGCTTCTTCGGCCTGGACGAGACCGTCCGCCCGGGCTTCACGGCGGTGCGGGTCGCCGTCGACATCACCGGCCCGGACTCCGAGGAGCGCTACCGCGAGCTGACCGACACCGTCGACAAGCACTGCCCGGTCCTGGACCTCACCCAGAACCCCACGCCGGTCACGACGACGCTGCGGGTGAACTGACCCGGGGGCCGGTCGCGGCGAGCGTGCCGTAGAAGAGCAGCAGCGACGAGGCCGCCGCGAAGTTCAGCCGCAGGTCGCGGGCGCGCACGTGCAGCCCGACCGCCGTGCAGAAGTACAGCGTCAGCATGATCGCGGTGAGCCGGGCGAGTCCCGGCCACCGCGGCGCCGCCGCGAGCCCGAGCGCCGAGGCGCCCTTGACCACGGGGAAGAACCAGCGGCCACCGTCGGGCCAGCCGACGTCGTCGAGGCACTTAGCGACGTACGGGATGGGCCGGATGCAGATGGCCGCGTCCGTCGCCTGCCCGGCGGCGGCCGCCTGATAGAGCCGGGGATCGCGGACGAGATCGTTCACCGAGGACATGATCCTCACGCTAGGCCGCCCGGCGCCGGGGGACAAGAGCCGCCGATTCGACTCTGACCGGCACTTTCTCTACACTAGTGAGGTTGCCTGTCGTGCTTCGAGCACGGCCGGCGCACTTCCCCGAACCGGTTCGCCGGTCCGGAATCCCTGCAGTGCAACGGTATTGCAGGACGGTTTGCTTCGTAGTAGGCCCACCGTCGGACGTTCCAGGCCCGCCTTTCGCGCTGTCGAGAGCGGGCACCAGAGCGCCGGCGATGCATGGGAACCGCTGCGAGAAAGGTAGACGAATCTGTCATGACCATGACTGATCCGATCGCAGACTTCTTGACCCGTCTGCGCAACGCCAACTCGGCGTACCACGACGAGGTGACGCTCCCGCACTCGAAGATCAAGGCGAACATCGCCGAGATCCTCAAGGCCGAGGGCTACATCACCGACTTCCGTACCGAGGACGCCGAGGTGGGCAAGAACCTCGTCGTGTCGCTGAAGTACGGCCCCAGCCGTGAGCGTTCGATCGCCGGCCTGCGCCGCGTGTCGAAGCCCGGTCTGCGCGTGTACGCGAAGTCCACCAACCTGCCGAAGGTCCTGGGCGGCCTGGGCGTGGCGATCATCTCCACGTCCTCGGGCCTCCTCACGGATCGCCAGGCAGCCAAGCAGGGCGTGGGCGGCGAAGTCCTCGCTTACGTCTGGTAAGGGGACAGAAACTTATGTCGCGAATTGGTAAGCACCCCGTGGTCGTTCCCGCGGGCGTCGACGTGCAGATCGCCGGCCAGGACGTCATCGTCAAGGGCCCCAAGGGCCAGCTGGCGCTGACCGTCTCCGAGCCGATCTCGGTGTCGAAGAACGATGAGGGCGCCATCGTGGTCGCCCGTCCCGACGACGAGCGGCGCAACAAGGCGCTGCACGGTCTGTCGCGGACGCTGGTCGCCAACATGGTGACGGGTGTGACCGAGGGTTACACCAAGAAGATGGAGATCTACGGCGTCGGTTACCGCGTGGCGCTCAAGGGCAAGGACCTCGAGTTCTCCCTGGGCTACAGCCACCCGGTCCCGATCGAGGCGCCCGAGGGCATCACCTTCGCGGTGGAGAGCCCCACCAAGTTCTCCGTGTCCGGCATCGACAAGCAGCAGGTCGGCCAGGTCTCGGCGGTCATCCGCAAGCTCCGTCGTCCCGATCCCTACAAGGGCAAGGGCGTGCGGTACGAGGGTGAGCAGATCCGTCGCAAGGTCGGAAAGACGGGTAAGTAACTCATGGCAACTCAGACTGAGAACAAGAAGCGCATCCCGGCGGGCAAGGACGTCTCGACTCGTCGTCGCACGTCGAAGGCCCGTCGTCACTTCCGCCTGCGCAAGAAGATCGAGGGCACCGCGGTCCGTCCGCGGCTCGCGGTCAAGCGTTCGAGCCGGCACATCCACGTCCAGCTGATCGACGACCTGAAGGGCCACACCCTGGCCGCGGCGTCGACGCTGGAGGCGGACGTCAAGGCCGCGGGCGGCGACAAGTCGGCCCAGGCCAAGAAGGTCGGCGAGCTCATCGCCGCCCGTGCCAAGGCTGCCGGTGTGGAGGCCGTCGTGTTCGACCGTGGTGGCAACAAGTACCACGGCCGGATCGCCGCGCTCGCGGACGCCGCTCGCGAAGGCGGGTTGACGTTCTGATGACCCACACCACCATGTTTTCCATCGAAGGAGAGGCAGCCTGATGCCCGGACGTCAGCGTCGTGACGGCGGAAACAACGGCCCCGCCGGAAGCAACGAGAACTCGAACGACCGCCGCGGCGGTCGTGGTGGCCGCGACCGCGATCAGCGCGGTGGCCGCAACGAGGCCGAGAAGAGCAACTACATCGAGAAGGTTGTCACCATCAACCGTGTCTCGAAGGTCGTGAAGGGTGGTCGTCGCTTCAGCTTCACCGCCCTCGTGATCGTCGGCGACGGCCAGGGCATGGTCGGCGTCGGTTACGGCAAGGCCAAGGAAGTTCCTGCGGCCATCCAGAAGGGTGTCGAGGAGGCCCGGAAGAACTTCTTCCGCGTCCCCATGATCGGCAACACCATCGTGCACCCGGTCCAGGGTGAGGCCGCGGCCGGCGTCGTGCTGCTGCGTCCCGCCAGCCCGGGTACCGGTGTCATCGCCGGTGGCGCCGTGCGTCCCGTGCTCGAGGCGGCCGGCGTCCACGACGTCATCGCCAAGAGCCTCGGCTCGGACAACGCCATCAACGTGGTGCACGCGACCGTGGCCGCTCTCAAGGAGCTGCAGCGTCCGGAGGAGGTCGCGGCTCGTCGCGGCCTGCCCATCGAGGACGTGGCCCCGGCCGGCATGCTCCGCGCCCGTGCAGGTCAGGGAGCGTAAGTCATGGCAGAGCTGAAGATCACCCAGGTGCGGGGCCTCGTCGGGCTCAAGCAGAACCAGCGCGACAGCCTGCGCACCCTGGGCCTCAAGGGCATCCGCAAGTCGGTCGTCCGTGAGGACACCCCCGTCAACCGCGGCCTGATCCAGGTCGTATCGCATCTCGTGGAAGTGGAGGAGGTGTAAGCAATGGCTATCAAGCTGCACGATCTCCGTCCCGCCAAGGGCGCGAAGACGGCCAAGACCCGCGTGGGTCGCGGTGAGGGCTCGAAGGGTAAGACCGCCGGTCGCGGCACCAAGGGCACCAAGGCGCGCAAGAACGTCCCCGTGGCGTTCGAGGGCGGCCAGATGCCGCTGCACATGCGGCTGCCGAAGCTCAAGGGCTTCAAGAACCGCAACCGCGTCGAGTACCAGGTGGTGAACGTGGGCGACATCGCTCGCCTGTTCCCGCAGGGCGGCACCATCGGCATCGACGAGCTCGTCGCCGCCGGTGCGGTTCGCAAGAACCGTGTCGTCAAGGTGCTGGGCGACGGCGAGATCAGCGTCAAGGTGGACGTGACGGCGACCAAGGTCACCGGCGCCGCCAAGGCGAAGATCGAGGCCGCCGGTGGTACCACCACCGAGCTGAAGCCCTCGGCCGAGGCCTAGTCCTCGCGCTGCGCAACGTGGACGCCGCGGTAGGCGCCGGTCACCGGTGCCTACCGCGGCTCTCGTTTCGCTCCACGACGGTGCCCCTGCCTCCTGCCGGGCGGTACCCGCCGTGAACAGCCCGTATCAGTACGGCTGTTAGAGTTCATACGTTTGCAGGATTACCCATGAGGACGTCGTGCTCCGCCGCGCGCGGAGCAGGTGTCCACGAGCGTGGGGCGGCCCGTCCGGGCCGCCCGGCTGCCAGGAGGATGTGTGCTTTCGGCCCTAGTCCCGATCTTCCGGACCCCGGAGTTGCGGCGGAAGATCCTGATCGTCCTGGGCATCCTCGTGCTCTACCGGCTCGGCGCCACGCTGCCGTCGCCCGGTGTGAACTTCGGGACGATCACCGAGTGCGTCGACAAGGCCACGAGCGGCGACAGCGGTCAGGTCTACTCGCTGATCAACATGTTCTCCGGCGGCGCGCTCCTGCAGTTGTCGGTGTTCGCGATCGGCATCATGCCGTACATCACGGCGTCGATCATCATCCAGCTGCTGATGGTGGTGATCCCGCGCTTCGAGACGCTCCGTAAAGAGGGGCAGGCCGGCCAGGCGAAGATCACGCAGTACACCCGCTACCTCACGGTGGCGCTGGCGCTGCTGCAGGCGACCGCGATCGTCGCGATGGCCTCGCGCGGCAACCTGCTGCCCGACTGCCCCGGCATCCTCGCCGACAACGGCATCTTCTCCCTGACCGTCATCGTCGCCACCATGACCGCCGGCGCGATCCTCGTCATGTGGTTCGGCGAGCTGATCACCGAGCGCGGCATCGGCAACGGCATGTCGCTGCTCATCTTCGCCGGCATCGCCTCGCGCCTGCCCGCCGACGGCCAGCAGATCCTGCAGAGCCAGGGCGGCCTCGCCTTCGGCCTCGTCTGCTTCGCGGTCTTCCTGATCCTCGTCGCCGTCGTCTTCGTCGAGCAGGGCCAGCGCCGCATCCCGGTGCAGTACGCCAAGCGCATGGTCGGCCGCAAGATGTACGGCGGCTCGTCGACCTACCTGCCGCTCAAGGTGAACACCGCCGGCGTCATCCCGGTCATCTTCGCCTCGTCGCTGCTGTACCTGCCGCAGCTGGTCATCCAGCTCGTCGCGAGCGATTCGACCGCGGGTTGGGTGCAGTGGATCCAGACCAACCTGGTGAACCCCGGCAGCACCTGGCACATCGTGATCTACTTCGCGCTGATCATCTTCTTCACGTACTTCTACGTCGCGATCACCTTCAACCCGGAGGAGCGCGCCGACGAGATGAAGAAGTTCGGCGGCTTCATCCCGGGCATCCGCCCCGGCAAGCCGACCGCCGACTACCTGAACTACGTGCTGCAGCGCATCACGCTGCCCGGTTCGCTGTACCTCGGCATCATCGCGATCCTCCCGAACCTCTTCATCGAACTCACCGGTAGCGGCTCGAACATGAGTAATCTGCCGTTCGGCGGCACGATGGTGCTCATCATCGTGGTCGTGGCACTCGATACCACCAAGCAGGTCGAAAGCCAGTTGATGCAACGTAACTACGAAGGATTCCTCAAGTGAGACTCGTTATTCTGGGCCCTCCCGGCGCGGGCAAGGGCACGCAGGCCGAACGACTGTCGGAGAAGTACGGCATTCCGCACATCTCGACGGGCGACCTGTTCCGCGCCAACATCAGCGAGGGCACCGCGCTGGGCGTCGAGGCGAAGAAGTACATGGACGCGGGCGAGCTCGTCCCGTCGTCGGTCACCGTCGACATGGTGCGTTCGCGCCTGGCGGAGCCCGACGCGAAGAACGGCTTCATCCTCGACGGCTTCCCGCGCGCCACGGACCAGGCCGATGCGCTCGGCGAGATCCTGGCCGAGGGCGGCCAGAAGCTCGACGCCGTCGTCTCCTTCGAGGTCCCCGAGGACACCGTCGTCGAGCGCATGCTCGCGCGCGGCCGCGCGGACGACACGGAAGACGTCATCCGTAACCGCCTGCACGTGTACGAGAACCAGACCGCGCCGCTGCTCGCCTACTACGGCGACTTCGTCACGCACATCGACGCCGTCGGCACCGTCGACGAGGTCCTCGGCCGCGTGACCGCGCAGCTCGACAAGTGAGTCGTTTCCGCCGCAAGAAGACCGTGCCCTTCCGCTCCGCGGGAGAGCTCGACGCGATGGCCGCCGCGGGCGCCGTCGTGGGCCGCGCGCTCGTCGCGGTCCGCGACGCCGCCCGCGTCGGCGTTTCCACCCTCGAACTCGACGAGGTCGCCGAGACGGTGATCCGCGACGCCGGCGCGGTGCCCTCCTTCAAGGGCTACCACGGCTTCCCGGGATCGATCTGCTCCTCGGTCAACGAGGTCGTCGTCCACGGCATCCCGGACCGCTCGACGGTGCTCGCCCTCGGCGACCTGGTCTCCATCGACTGCGGCGCGATCCTCGACGGCTGGCACGGCGACTCCGCGTGGACCTTCGGCGTAGGCGAGCTGTCCACGGCGGACGAGGACCTCTCCGAGGCCACTCGCCTCGCGATGGAGGCCGGCATCGCCGCGATGCTCGACGGCAACCGCCTCACCGATGTCTCGCACGCCATCGAGACCGCCACCTACGCGCAGTCGGCGCGGCTGGGCCGCGAGTTCGCGATCGTCGACGGTTACGGCGGCCACGGCATCGGCCGCGAGATGCACATGGAGCCCTTCCTCGCCAACGAGGGCGACCCGGGCAAGGGCCCGCACCTCGTCGTCGGCTCCACCCTCGCGATCGAGCCGATGCTCACCCTGGGCACCCCCGACACCTCGGTGCTCGCCGACGACTGGACCGTCGTCACGGACGACGGTGCGCGGTCCGCGCACTGGGAGCACACCGTCGCCGTCACCGCCGACGGCCCCCGCATCCTCACGCCCCGTCCCTGACCTGCGTCGATGATCTCCGGCTTGACCCTCACGCGACGTGAGGCCGGAGTGTGGTCGCTGTGAACGAACGGAAGCCCGCGCACACGGTCGGCGCCATCGCGCGCCTCACCGGCGTCAGCGTCCGGACACTGCACCACTACGACGAGATCGGCCTCGTGGTGCCGTCCGACCGCACCCACGCCGGGTACCGGGTGTACTCCGACGGTGACGTCGAACGCCTGCACCAGGTGCTCACGTACCGCGAGCTGGGCTTCCCACTCGAGCAGATAGCGACCCTGCTCGACGATCCGGCGGCCGATGCCATCGCGCATCTGGAGGCGCAACGGAAGCTGCTGTCCGAGCGGATCGATCGTTTGCACCGGATGGTCGCGGCTGTGGAGGACATGATGAACAGCAAGAAGCGGGGTATCACCCTCACCGCCGAGGAGCAGACCGAGATCTTCGGCGCCGACTGGCTCGGCGAGGGTTATGCCGAGGAGGCGGAGCAGCGCTGGGGCGACACCGACGCCTGGAAGCAGAGCGCCGAGCGCACCGCGAAGCTGAGCAAGGACGACTGGAAGCAGCTCAAGGCCGAGGGCGACGCCCTCGAGGCCGCGCTCGCCGACGGCCTGGCCCGCGGCGTCGCACCCGGCTCGCTCGAGGCGAACGCGCTCGCCGAGCGGCACCGCGCCGGCATCGACCGCTGGTACGACTGCGACCACGCGATGCAGGTGTGCGTGGCGCAGATGTACGTGACCGATCCCCGGTTCAGGAAGCACTACGAGGACATCGCGCCGGGCCTCGCCCAGTACGTGGTCGACATCGTCACCGCGAACGCGGAGCAGCAGTAGCTGGACGGGCACGGCGGTCGTCACGAACGACGCCGTGCCCGTGCGTCGCGGTACGTACCCTGGGGGAGTGGACCAGCTGGTGGAACTCGTCAAGGACTACTGGTGGCTCGTCTTCGTGCTCGGCGGCAGCACGAAGGGCCTCTCCGTCTGGTACGAGCGCCGCGCGGCGCGCCGCCTCGAGAAGTACCGCATCAAGCAGGAGACCAAGGTGGCGCTCGCGACGGCGAAGGGCATGGGCCGGGTCGACGCGGCGCAGGTCCAGCGGGAGCTCGAGCGCGCCGTCGCCGCGCACGACGGGGTGGACACCCGCTGGTTCGGCTACGAGACGGACCTCGCCACCATCCTCGACTTCCCGATGATGGTCGACATGCGGGAGCCGCTCACCGTCGACTTCCACAAGGCCAAGCGTCGGGCGGATCTGCTCCGCCCGGATTCTCCCGACGAGGCGTCCGCGTCGGACGTCGAGCAGTACCGCGACGCGGTGCACGCGTACGCCGCTACCTTCGACGTCGCGGAGCAGGAGGCCAAGCGCCGCCGCCGCGGGGACTTCTCACCGCTGGAGCAGGAGCGCCTCGCCAAGGCGCAGCGGCTGCTCGCCGTCGCGCTCGACGGGTCCGCGACCGGGCCGGAGCGCCAGCAGGCCTACCAGCGCGCCCGCGCCGAGCTGGACGGCCTCATCGACCTGCCGCGATCCGCCACCGTCGCGCTGGAGAAGCAGGTCCGCGCGGCCCTGGAGCGCTGAGTACCCAGCCCGTCGGGCGTCGGCGGCGTCACGCACGGAGGTCGCCCAGCCGCCGGTTGAGGTACCGCTGTTCGGGGAGACTCGCCGTGCGCGCCGCCGCGATGCGGTACGCCGCGGCCGCGTCGTCGGTGCGGCCCGCCAGCTCGAACAGGTGCGCTCGGGCGGCGGGGAGCCGGTGTCCGTCGCGCAGCGCGCGGTCGTCGTCCAAGCGGGCGAGCAGCGCGAGGCCCGCCTCCGGCCCGTACGCCATCCCCACCGCGACAGCGTGATTGAGCGCGACGGTGGCCGACGGCGCGACCCGCTCCAGCAAGCGGTACAGGACGACGATCTGCGCCCAGTCCGTGTCGTCGTAGGTGTCGGCCTCCGCGTGCACCGCCGCGATCGCGGCCTGCAGCGCGAAGGTGCCCACGTGGCCGCGGGGGAGCAGCTCCTCGAGGATCGCCACGCCCTCGGCGATCGCATCGCACCGCCAGCGCGAGCGGTCCTGCTCGGCGAGGGGGACGAGGTCGCCGCGGGCGTCCACGCGGGCCGGTGCCCGCGCGTCGGTGAGCAGCATCAGCGCGAGGGCTCCGGCCGCCTCGTCGTGGTCGGGGAAGGCCGCGACCATCCGCCGGGTCAGGCGCAGCGCCTCCGCCGTCAGCTCGTCGTCCAGCAGGTCGGTTCCCGAGCTGCGGGTGTACCCGGCGGTGAACATCAGGTGGCACACGTCCAGGGCGGCGGCCACGCGACCGGGGAGCTCCGCGCCGGACGGCACGGGAAAGGTCGCGCCGGCGTCCCGCAGGGTGGCCCGGGCGCGGGTCAGCCGCTGCGTCATCGTCCGGGGCGGTACGAGGTACACGGCGGCGATGCGCTCCACGCCGAGTCCGGCCACGGCGCGCAGGGCCAGCGCGACCTGGGAGGGCCGGCTCAGCGCCGGGTGGGCGCAGAGCAGCAGGAGATCGACGGAGTCGTCGGCCGACGAGACTTCGACGGCGGTCGCTCCTCGTGCGTCGGCCTCCTCGCGGCGGGTGCGCGCGGCCTCCGACCGCCATCGGTCGATGAGGCGCCGCTGCGCCACGCGGATCAACCACCCGCGCGGATCGTGCGGCGTCCCGTCGCGCGGCCACTGCCGGACCGCCGCCTCGGCGGCCTCCTGCGCCGCGTCCTCGCACGCCCCGAGATCGGCGCGGACGCGGAGGAGCGCAGCCAGGACGTGCGGCGACTCGCGCCGCCACACATCCTCGAAGGCGTCGCCGGCGGGCACGGCGCTCAGGATTCGTCGCCGCCCGGGCCCATGACCGGGCGCAGCTCGACGGTCTCGCCGGGGCCGGAGAACTGCGCGGCCACGGCTTCGGCCCGCCGCCGGTCCTCCACGTCGATCAGGAAGAAGCCCGCGAGGTGCTCCTTCGTCTCGGAGTACGGCCCGTCGACCGCGAGCGGCGCGTCGTCGTGCCAGCGGTACAGGCGCGCCGAGACGGGATCGCCGAGCGCCTCGCCCCCGACGAGCTCGCCGCGCTCGTCCAACTCGGTGAGGAGCCGTTCGAAGTCGGCGTCCATCCGCGCCTTCACGGCGGGGTCGAGGTCGCGGTACTCGGGCAGGAAGTCCCCGGTGGGGTGTCCCCAGGGTTGGGGATTGGAGTGGATCAGGATGACGTACTTCACGGCTCGCTCCTCTCGGCGTATCGCGCCGGATGCGCGGTACGAGGGGACGTCGAAGCCAGGATGGCCGATGTCGACACGACGTGGCCGGCGAATCCGTCAGGTGCGTTGGTCTCGAGGCAGCATCGACGTGCCGGGATCCGCCACCGTGGCCCTGGAGATCCAGGTCCGGGCTGAGCTGGAGCGGCGAGAGAGATCGATCACGAAGCGATGAGGATCGTGGTCACGCCGATGGCGTTGTAGGTGCCGCGAGCGCGGCCGTCCCGTGTCGCGAGCATTGCGCCGTTGTCGAGGGCGACGAAGGCGACGAGTGCGTCGTGCACCTGTCCACCCGCGATGTTCGTCTCCACACAGCGGTGGTGGATCTCGGCTCCTGCCGCCGGTGGGAGCGCGAAGTTCTCGGGAAAACTGTCGTCGATCAATCGGGCAGCGTCGTCGGGCGTCAGGCGATGTTCCCCGGGCAACCGGGTGAGAACCGAGTAGGTCTCGGCGAGCGCATGCCCGCTCAGCGCGAGCCGCTTGCCCTTCGCCCAGGCGGCGACGGCGGCATGGTGGTCGTGCTCCGCGAACAGAAGTGCAACAGCTACGGACGTGTCCACTGCGATAGCGACGTCGTCGGTCATTTGCGCCCGGCGTCGATCAGGGCGAAAACCACCTCGTCGGTGAGGGGGCCGCCGCCCACCGCGACGAGGCGACCGTCTTCGTCCCGCTCCAGCCGGGCCGTACGGCCCCCGGGAGTGATCTGAACTCCGCTGCCGTACCAGGAGATGTCGACCACCGAGCCAGGCGTGATGCCGAGGGCGTCGCGAAGCTGTTTCGGGACGAGTATCCGGCCCACGGAATCCACTGTTGCTTCCACGGGACCAATCTACCAGGCACATCCCAATCAGGTCCCAGTGAAATCCCTGTCCGGATCGGACAGAATCCGAGAGTGCTCAGACGATGGCACCCCCGAGTCCATGACTCGGGGGTGCCATCGAGGAGAACCTGATCTCAGGTACAGCCGCGCTGCACGGCCGCGGTCCAGGCGTCGTCGTCCTGGAGGGCGGAACGGACCGCCCGTCGCAACCACCGCAGCGCGCGCATCACGGGCTCCTAGGAGGCGTTCGCCGCGGCCTTGAGGCCCAGCTGCAGGTCGGCGAGGATGTCGTCGATGTGCTCGATGCCCACGGCCAGGCGCACCAGGCCCGGCGTGACGCCGGACTCGAGCTGCTCCTGCTCGGTGAGCTGCGAATGCGTGGTCGAGGCGGGGTGGATCACCAGCGAGCGCACGTCGCCGATGTTCGCGACGTGGCTGTGCAGCTCCAGGGCGTCGACGAAGGCCTTGCCCGCGGGCACGCCGCCGGCCAGCTCGAAGGCGACGATCGCGCCGGCGCCCTTGGGCAGCAGCGACTTCGCGCGCTCGTGGTACGGGGACGAGGGCAGCCCGGCGTAGATCACCTCGGTGACGCCCTCCTGCCCGGAGAGGTACTCGGCGACCTTCTGCGCGTTCTCGATGTGCCGCTCCACGCGCAGGCTCAGCGTCTCGATGCCCTGCGAGAGCAGGAAGGCGTTGAACGGCGAGATCGCGGGGCCCAGGTCGCGCAGCAGCTGCACGCGGGCCTTGAGCGCGAAGGCGGGCGCGCCGAGGTCGGCGAAGACGACGCCGTGGTACGACGGGTCCGGGGTGGTGAAGTTCGGGTGCCGGCCCTGCGTCCAGTCGAAGTTGCCGCCGTCGACGATGACGCCGCCGATCGCGGAACCGTGGCCGCCGAGGTACTTGGTGGCCGAGTGCACCACGATGTCGGCGCCGTGCTCGAGCGGGCGCAGCAGGTACGGGGTGGCGACCGTGTTGTCGACGATGAGCGGCAGCCCGTTCTCGTGCGCGACGCCGGCCACGCCGGCGACGTCGAGGACGTGGCCGCGCGGGTTCGCGATGGTCTCGGCGAAGAAGGCGCGGGTGTTGGGGCGGACGGCGGCGCGCCACTGCTCCAGGTCGTCCGGGTTCTCGACGAAGCTGACCTCGATGCCCAGCTTGGCGAGGGTGTAGTGGAGCAGGTTGTACGTGCCGCCGTACAGGTAGGGCGAGCTGACGATGTGATCGCCGGACTCCGCGACGTTGAGGATCGCGAGGGTCTCGGCCGCCTGGCCGGAGGCCACGAGCAGCGCGGCCACGCCGCCCTCGAGCGCGGCGATCCGCTGCTCGACGGCGTCCTGCGTCGGGTTCATGATGCGGGTGTAGATGTTGCCCGGCTCGGCAAGCCCGAACAGCGCCGCGGCGTGATCGGTGTTGTTGAACGTGTACGACGTGGTCTGGTAGATCGGCAGCGCACGCGCGTTGGTGGCACCGTCGGGCGTCTGCCCGGCGTGGATCTGCGTGGTCTCGAAATGCCAGTTCGGGCTGTCCGGATTGCTCATGGCCCCGATACAAGTGCACGGGCGCTGCGGTGTCCAGGGTTTGACTCATACTGTGGAGAAAAGGAGGCCGGAGCATGGACGAGATCGTCGCGCTGTACGACGATGCCGGGCGCCCGTCGGGCGCGGCGCCGCGGTCCCGCGTGCGCGCCGAGAACCTGCGTCACGGCACCACCGGCGTCCTCGTCTTCGACTCGGCCGGCCGGATCTACGTGCACCGCCGCACCCCGGTCAAGGACGTCTACCCGGGTTTGCGCGACTTCACCGCGGGCGGCGTGCTCCTCGCGGGGGAGGCGCCCGACGACGGTGCCGCGCGCGAGGCCTTCGAGGAACTCGGGGTGCACGGGGTGGAGCTGCGGCCCGTCGGCGTGCGGGCCTACGCCGACCCCCGTACCCGGTTCGTGTGCTTCCAGTACGTCTGCACGTACGACGGGGTCGTCGTGCACCAGCCCGAGGAGGTGGAGAGCGGCGCGTGGATGGCGCCGGCCGATCTGCTCGCGGCGGTGGCTGCGGACCCCGCCGACTTCGTCCCCGACTCGGTCGAACTCGCGTTGCACCTCGTCAGCGCCGGGGGCGGTTCCGGGCAGGATTCGTCGGACGAGTCCTGAGCGCGTAGAATAGATGGGTAGCGCGGCGTTCGGCCGCACGCCCGTCCGCTCAGGAGGGGCACAGGTCGCACACGGCGTCCGCTGAAGACAACAGGATCGTGGAGGGTATGGCGAAGAAGGACGGAGCCATCGAGGTGGAGGGCCGCGTCGTCGAGCCGCTCCCCAACGCAATGTTCCGCATCGAGCTGGAGAACGGGCACAAGGTGCTCGCGCACATCAGCGGCAAGATGCGGCAGCACTACATTCGTATTCTGCCCGAGGACCGGGTCGTCGTGGAGCTCTCGCCCTACGACCTGACGCGCGGGCGCATCGTCTACCGGTACAAGTGACCGCGTAGCGCGCAGCCGGATACGAGAAAGACCCACCCCGCGGGGTGGGTCTTCTTCGTGTTCGGGGTGCTAGACCGCCAGGCGCAGGCCGCCCGCCTGGGCGAGGACGAAGCCGAGGTCCCAGTAGTCGGAGACCTCGGAGCCGTCGCGGCCGGGCTCGGACGAGCCGGTGGCGTGGATGCCGAGCGCGGCACCGTCGGACAGGCGGATCAGCGAGGCGCCGCTGTCGCCGGAGCGCAGCTTGAGGTCGGTGCGGAAGCGGTTGGCGGTCACGTCCGTGACGGCGCCGCAGACCCAGCCGCTGGTGCGGCCCTGGCTGCAAACCTTGTCGCCGATCCTGGCCTTGCCGAGCGAGCGGGGGGCGGCCTTGCCGAGGCGGTTGACCAGCGGTACGCCGGGCTTGAAGGAGACGGTGCCCCAGTCCGGGTGCGAGATGTTGGTCGAGACCTCGCGGCCGTCGACGATCTTGGTGGGCGGGTTCGACGACTTCTCGAACTTTCCGACGGAGATGAGCGCGCGGGCCTGGCCGGGCGCGGGCACGGTGACCTCCTGGCCGACCTTGCCGCAGTGGCCGGCGGTGACGCCCACGCGGCGGCCGTCGGGGGTGGTGGCGAGCACGCCGAGGGTGCACGCGGCGACCTCGATGCCCTCGGCCGTCTCGTTCTGCACGATGTCGATCTCCGAGCCGGGGCCCACGACGATGCGCGGCGCGGCCGACGCGGGCGCGGCGGAGACGAGGAGCGAGGTCGCGACGCCGACGGCGGCGGTGGCGGCGACGCCCAGGCGGCGGGAGGGGGACAGACGCATCGCGGGGTCCTATCGGATCGAGGGATCAGATCGCGGAATCTTCGGTGGCGAATAGTGCATCACCGATCGTTCCTGAGGCTAGCATGAGAGACCGCTCGTGCGTGCGCCCGCGTGCTCTTCGCGGCTGATTTGGGGCAGGCGGGTGTGCAGCGTACACTGGATCATCGCGTGCGTGCGCGGCTTCGTCGTGTGCGCCGTGGCGCCCCTCCGGCTACCGGTGGCGGCGACGAAAAACACTGAGAACAACTGGATAGGACTGACGTGAAGGTCAACCCCAGCGTCAAGCCGATCTGCGAGAAGTGCAAGGTGATCCGCCGTAACGGTCGGGTCATGGTGATCTGCGACAACCTGCGCCACAAGCAGCGTCAGGGCTAGATCACTGCGCTTCGAGCGGTTCGCCGCTTGAACACACGATGACCTCTCCGCACCAGCGGGGGCAGACGAGCCCCCGTGAACCCCCGGCTCGGAGGCCGGGGCCTCGGCCGGCGTGAAAGCGCCGGAACCACCGAGGACGGACGGGGAGCAGACCTCCGACTATGAAGAAGGAAACAGCCAAGAATGGCACGTCTTATGGGTGTCGACCTCCCGCGCGAGAAGCGCATGGAGATCGCACTGACCTACATCTACGGCATCGGCCGTACCCGCGCGACTGAGATTCTCGCCGAGACCGGTGTGAGCCCGGATCTGCGCAGCAAGGACCTCAGCGACGAGGACCTGACCAAGCTCCGTGACTACATCGAGGGCACGGACTACAAGGTCGAGGGTGACCTGCGCCGCGAGGTGCAGGCCGACATCCGTCGCAAGATCGAGATCCAGTGCTACCAGGGCATCCGCCACCGTCGTGGCCTGCCCGTGCGTGGCCAGCGCACCAAGACCAACGCTCGCACCCGCAAGGGTCCGAAGAAGACCATCGCCGGAAAGAAGAAGTAATGCCTCCGAAGTCGCGCGCCACGGGCGCGAAGAAGGGCGTTTCGCGTCGTCGCGAAAAGAAGAACGTCCCGCACGGCCACGCTCACATCAAGAGCACGTTCAACAACACGATCGTCTCGATCACGGACCCCAGTGGCAACGTGATCAGCTGGGCCTCCTCGGGCCACGTCGGCTTCAAGGGCTCGCGCAAGAGCACCCCCTTCGCCGCGCAGCTCGCCGCCGAGAACGCTGCCCGCAAGGCGCAGGAGAACGGCGTCAAGAAGGTCGACGTCTTCGTCAAGGGCCCGGGTTCGGGTCGCGAGACCGCAATCCGCTCGCTCCAGGCCGCCGGCCTGGAGGTGGGCACCATCTCCGACGTGACGCCGCAGCCGCACAACGGCTGCCGTCCGCCCAAGCGGCGTCGGGTCTAGGGAAGGTAGGAGAGAGAAACCATGGCTCGTTATACCGGCCCTGTCACCCGTAAGTCCCGTCGTCTGGGCGTCGACCTCGTCGGCGGTTCCGAGGCGTTCGAGCGTCGTCCGTACCCGCCCGGCCAGCACGGCCGCGCGCGGATCAAGGAGTCCGAGTACCTCCTGCAGCTCAAGGAGAAGCAGAAGGCTCGCTTCATGTACGGCGTGATGGAGAAGCAGTTCTCCCGCTACTACAAGGAGGCGAAGGCCGCCACCGGTAAGACCGGTGACGCCCTGCTCCAGATCCTCGAGACCCGCCTCGACAACGTCGTGTACCGCGCCGGCCTGGCCCGTACCCGTCGTCAGGCCCGCCAGCTGGTGACCCACGGTCACTTCACGGTGAACGGCGTCCGCGTCGACGTTCCCTCGTACCGCGTCTCGCAGTACGACATCATCGACGTCCGCCCGAAGTCGCTCGGCACCACGCCGTTCCAGATCGCGCGTGAGACCGTCGGCGAGCGCACCGCTCCGGCTTGGCTCCAGGTGGTCCCGTCGAACCTGCGCATCCTCGTGCACCGCGTGCCCGAGCGTGAGCAGATCGTCGTTCCCTTCCAGGAGCAGCTCATCGTCGAGTACTACTCGAAGTAAGTAGTGCAGGGTCGCCGGCGGATTCGCCGCCGGCGGCCTTCTACGGGCGTCAAATAGCGGACGCCCAGAGAGAAGGAATCACTCAATGCTCATCTCGCAGCGACCCACCCTCAGCGAAGAGGTCATCTCCGAGGCGCGCTCGAAGTTCATCATCGAGCCGCTGGAGCCGGGCTTCGGTTACACGCTGGGCAACTCGCTCCGCCGCACGCTGCTGTCGTCCATCCCGGGCGCGGCAGTGACCAGCATCCGCATCGACGGCGTGCTGCACGAGTTCACCACGGTCCCCGGCGTGAAGGAGGATGTCACCGACATCATCCTGAACCTCAAGGGCCTGGTCGTCTCGTCGGAGGACGACGAGCCGGTCACCATGTACGTGCGCAAGCAGGGTCCGGGCGCCGTCACCGCGGGCGACATCGTTCCGCCGGCGTCGGTCACCGTCCACAACCCCGACCTGCACATCGCCACCCTGAACGACAAGGGCAAGCTCGAGATCGAGCTGGTCGTCGAGCGGGGCCGTGGCTACGTGCCGGCCGTGCAGAACAAGGCGTCGGGCGCCGAGATCGGCCGCATCCCGGTCGACTCGATCTACTCGCCCGTGCTGAAGGTGACCTACAAGGTCGAGGCGACCCGTGTCGAGCAGCGCACCGACTTCGATCGTCTGATCCTGGACGTCGAGACCAAGAACTCGATGACCGCGCGGGACGCGCTGGCGTCGGCGGGCAAGACCCTGGTCGAGCTGTTCGGGCTCGCCCGGGAGCTCAACGTCGAGGCCGAGGGCATCGAGATCGGCCCGTCGCCGGCCGAGGCCGACCACATCGCGGCGTTCTCGCTGCCGATCGAGGACCTCGACCTGACGGTGCGCTCGTACAACTGCCTCAAGCGCGAGGGTGTGCACACCGTGGGCGAGCTCGTGGCCCGCACCGAGTCCGATCTTCTCGACATCCGCAACTTCGGTCAGAAGTCGATCGACGAGGTCAAGGTCAAGCTGCACGCGCTGGGTCTGGCCCTCAAGGACAGCCCCGCTTCGTTCGATCCGTCGCAGGTCGACGGGTACGACCCGGCCACCGGTACCTGGAGCGACGAGCCGTCGTTCTCGGGCGACGCCGATGGCGACCAGGATTACGCCGAGACCGAGCAGCTCTGAGCTAACCAGCTCGTAAAACCCCACAGGAGAAACAATGCCTAGGCCCACTAAGGGCGCCCGGATGGGCGGCTCGGCCTCGCACCAGAAGCACATTCTGGCGAACCTCGCGACCGCGCTCTTCGAGCACGGCCGCATCGAGACCACCGAGTCCCGCGCCAAGCGCCTGCGTCCCTACGCGGAGAAGCTGATCAGCCATGCCAAGCACGGCAAGCTGGCCAACCGCCGCGAGGTCATGAAGGAGATCCGCAACAAGGACGTCGTGCACGTGCTGTTCGCGGAGATCGCTCCGGCCGTCGCCGACCGTCAGGGCGGCTACACCCGGATCATCAAGACCGAGAACCGCAAGGGCGACAACGCCCCCATGGCGGTCATCGAGATCGTGACCGAGCAGCTCGCCGCCACCGAGGCCTCGCGCGCCACCCGCGTCGCCGCCTCGCAGGCCGCTGCCAAGTCCGCCGCCGTCGAGGCTGCGGAGATCACCGAGACCGAGGCTCCGGCCGAGGGCTCGGACCTCCCCGCCGGCGCGCACGCGCCGCTCGAGGACGTGAACGAGGCCCCCGAGGGCTTCCCGATCAAGGGCAACGCCGACTCGAAGCTGTACCACCGCCCCGGTACCCGCTTCTTCGACTCGACGGTCGCCGAGATCTGGTTCGCCGACGAGGCTTCGGCCGAGGCCGCGGGCTACTCGCTGCCGAAGTCGCAGCAGGAGGACGCCTCCGACTCGGAGTAGTCACCCACCCACGCACGCAATCCCGCCACCTGCATCGCAGGTGGCGGGCTTCGTCGTTCGGCGGGTCAGCGCGTCGACGCGATCACGGCGTCGACGGTGGCCCGGACCTTGTCCGCCGAGACCCGCGGCAGGGTGAACCGCGCGAGGTAGGCCTCGTTCGTCACGCGCGACCAGTCGCAGGTGACGGCGATCAGCGAACCGTCGACCCCGTTGTCCGAGTGCGGGGTGAACTCCCACGACCACTCGACGCCGACGGGCGGCTTCCCGCGCCCGGCGGGCAGCCACGCGATCCGCCGATCCGGTTCGAAGGCCGTGACGTGATTGTCGACCGAGTACGGCCGCCCCTGCTCGTCGGTCATCTCCATGCCGAACGTCTGGCCGACGCCGGTGATCGTCTCGGGGGTGCCGTCGGAGACGCCGCGCAGCATCCCGGATCCGTCGGCCGCCGCGTGCACCGCGGGGCGGGTCAGCGCCGCGAAGAGCACGGCCGGCGGGACATCGGCGAACACGGTGACGGTCTGCGCGGTATCGGTCATGGTCCCGACGCTACGCCGCTCACGATGTCGACTTCTGCGCATGTGGACGTGCGCTGGTGCACGCGCATGGCCGCAGAACCCGACATCGTGAGCCGCATCAGGTGTACGCGGGCAGGTCGATGCCGTCGGCCTTCGCGAACTGCGCCGCCCAGACCAGCCGCATGGGCCAGTGCATCGCGGTCCGGTAGGTGAGATCCCCGAGCGCCACGCCGATCCGGCCCATCGGCGCGAACCCCGCGGGGCTGCCGGGCGGCAGCTCCTGCGCCTTGGTCACGAACGGCCGCATCACCGCGTCGTACCGGGCGACCGCGCGGGGGACGTCGCCGTCGGCCCGGCCCAGCTCGCCGGCGAGGACGTACGCGCCGACCAGCGCGAGGGTGGTGCCGAGCCCGGTGAGCGGGGTGGGGCAGTAGCCCGCGTCGCCGACGAGCGCGACGCGGCCGTGGGTCCAGCCGTCCAGCTTCACCTGCGCGAGGTCCTGGTACGCCCAGTCGTCCGCGGTGCGCATGGCCGCCAGCAGCTGCGGGGTGACCCAGCCGATGTCCGCGAACTCCCGCTCGAAGAGCGCGAACTGCTCCTCGCGGCCCAGCCGACTCGGGTCGGTGCCGCGGATCGCGAGCCCCGCCTTGACGGTGCCGTCGGTGCGCGACGGGCGCACCGACACCACGCGGCCGCGGCGCGCGGTGTGCATGAGGTACCAGCCGCGGGTGTCCTCGTCGATGGTGGCGGTGAACCACGCGTACCGCAGCCCGATGGGCTCGAGCGCTCCCGCGTCGGGGCCGAAGGCGGCGCGGCGCACCGCGGAGCCCAGGCCGTCGGCGCCGATCACGAGGTCGAACTCCCGCGGCTGGGCCGTCTCGAAGCGCACCCGCGCGACGTGGCCGTCCTGCTCGATCGAGGTCACGGTGTCGTCCCACACGTACTCGACGTCGGCGGGCACCGCGTCGACGAGCACCTCGGCGAGGTCGCCGCGCAGGATCTCGTGGGTGGAGACCACGCCGTTGCCGCCGAAGGCCTCGACGGGCATGCGCGCGCCGCGCCGCCCGCGGCCGTCGACCTTGACGAGGCCTCGCTGGTCGAGCAGCCGCTCGGTCGTGGCGGGGCCGAGGCCGAGCCGGTCGATCACGGTGCGGCCGGCGCCGCGCAGGTCGACGGTCTGGCCGCCCGTACGCAGCGACGGTGCGCGTTCGACGATCGTGACGCGGTGGCCCTGGCGGGCGAGGAGGAGGGCGGCGGCGGGACCGGCGATGGAGGCGCCGCTGATGAGGACTCGGAGCTGATTCATAGGGCGAACGTACGCCGTATCGAGTGCATCGCGCTACAGTGTTGACGTGGATGTTCCTAGAAAGTGCACTAGTGCATCGGGGCTCGGGTGACGCGCGCCGAGGAGATCGCGGCGGCGCTCCGGGAGCGCATCGCGTCCGGCCGGCTGCGTCCGGGGGACCGGGCACCGTCGACCCGGGCGATCATGCGCGATCACGGCGTGGCGATGGCGACGGCCTCGAAGGTCCTGTCCCTGCTGCAGGCCGACGGCCTGGTCGACTCGGCCCCGGGGAGGGGGAGTGTGGTGGTGAGCCCGGACCGCCCGCGCGCCCCCGAGCTGACCGCCGCCGACGTGATCGCCGCGGCCGTCGCCATCGCCGACGCCGAGTCCCTGCAGGCCGTCTCGATGCGCCGGCTCGCCGCGGCGCTGGAGATCCCGACGATGGCCGTCTACCGCTACGTCCCCAGCAGCGACGAGCTGCAATCGGCGATGCTGGACCGCGTGCTGTCGGACCTGCCCGTCCCGCCCCGCACCGCGGACTGGCGCGCCGATGTCGAGGCGCTGCTCCGCTCCCTGTGGGAGACGATGCAGGCCCACCCGTGGCTCGCCGCCGCGATGTCGATGACCCGGCCGGCGGTGCTGCCCGGCGCGATGCCGATGTCGGAGCACCTGCTCGCCGCCCTCCGCGCCGCCGGACTCGAGCAGCGCGAGGCCTTCACCGAGTACCTGTGCCTGCTCAACCTGGTGCGCGGCCTGGGCGCGACGATCGAGCCCGAGCTCGCCGACCGCGCGGCGACGGGCGTCACCGAGGATGAGTGGATCGACACGCAGCTGGACGAGCTGCGCGCCGCGGCGCCCGCCGACCGGTTCCCGGTGATGGCGGAGATGCTGCACACGAGCTACCCGTACGACGCCGACGTGCTGCTCGACACCGCGCTCACGCGCTACCTCGACGGCCTGGCGGCAGCGGTAGAGTCACGCGCGACATGACTCGTTACCGCCTCGACATCGCCTACGACGGCACCGACTTCAGCGGCTGGGCCCGCCAGCCCGAGCGCCGCACGGTGTGCGGCGTGCTGGAGGAGGCGATCGGGACGATCCTGCGCGCGCAGGTGCAGCTCACCGTCGCCGGCCGCACCGACGCGGGCGTGCACGCGACGGGCCAGGTGGCGCACGTCGACCTGCCGGACCCCGTCGTGCTGCCCGACGGCCTGGTCCGCCGCCTGGCGCGCATGCTCCCGCAGGACGTCCGGGTGACCGCGATCCGCATCGCCCCGCCGGAGTTCGACGCCCGCTTCTCCGCGCTGCGCCGCCACTACGAGTACCGCCTCACCGACGCCCCGTTCGGCGCGAACCCGTTGCGCGCCCGCGACACCGCGCCGTGGCGGCGGCCCGTCGACCTGGACCGGATGCAGGAGGCGAGCGACCGGCTCCTGGGCCTGCACGACTTCGCCGCCTTCTGCCGCCGCCGCGAGGGCGCCACGACGGTCCGCGAGCTGCAGCGCTTCGCCTGGCGTCGGGACAACGACGGCGTGTTCACCGCGGAGGTCTCCGCCGACGCCTTCTGCTGGTCGATGGTGCGCTCCCTCGTCGGGGCGGTCGCCGCGGTCGGGGAGGGCCGACGGTCCGCCGACTGGGTCGCCGGGCTGCTCGACGAGCGCGAGCGCTCCAGCGCCATCAACGTGGCCGCCGCCTGCGGGCTCACGCTGGTCCGCGTCGACTACCCCGCCGACGACGAGCTCGCCGAGCGCAACCTGATCACCCGCGAGAAGCGCGAGGTCGACGGCCCGGGGTCGGGCGCGGGCGGCTGCTGCGGCGACTGACGGAGCTTGGGGCGCCGTTCGCCCGCAGTTCATGATCGCGATGCCCACCGCGTGGATACTCGGGTGATGTGAACCCCTTCGACGTCACCGGCTTCCTCGGCTCCGCGGGCCTCATCGGCCTGGTGCTGCTGATCTTCATCGAGACCGGTCTGCTGGTGGGCTTCATCTTCCCGGGGGATTCGATCCTGTTCACCGCGGGCATCTTCGCGGCGCAGCCGCAGCCCTTCGCGCAGCTGTGGCAACTGCTGCTGTTCCTGCCGATCGCGGCGATCATCGGCGATCAGTGCGGCTACGCCCTCGGCCGGTACGCCGGCCCGAAGGTGATGCGCGGCAGGGTCATGAACTTCATCGGGCAAGGCCCCGTCGACAAGACCTACGCCTTCTTCGACAAGTACGGCCCGTTCACGGTGCTCTTCGCCCGGTTCATCGGCATCGTCCGCACGCTGGTGCCGGTGCTGGCGGGCTTCTCGAAGATGGACCACCGCAAGTTCACGCTGTTCTCGGTGCTCGGCTCGATCCTGTGGTGCGACGGGATCGTGCTGCTGGGCTACTTCCTCGGCGGCATCCCGCTGCTTCGCGATCACCTCGAGGTGCTGTTCATCGGCTCCGCGCTGACGATCATCATCCCCATCGCGATCACCGTGATCACCCGCCGCGCCCGCAAGCGCGAAGCCGCCGAATCCGCTCCGGCGGAGCCCGCCACGCGCTAATCTCCTCCGCATGATCGGGTTGGGGGACCCGGAGCGCATCGTCATCGACTGCGCGGGGGACGAGTGGTACGTACGCGGGCCGGACGGTGCCGTGCGGTCGACGGCCGCGCCGCCGGACGTCGACGAGTTCGTCGCGCCCGCGGTCGCGACCCGGCAGTGGGCGCAGTGGCTGGCCGACGCGGCGAGCGGCAGCGCACCGTCACGCGCGTGGACGATCCTGGCGCCCAGCGTCTTCGGCGCCCCGCGGCGCAGCCTGATCGCCGCGGCCGGCGCCTCGCTCGGGGTCGACTCCGAGGTGCTCCCGCGCGCGGAGGCCCTCGTCCGCGCCGCCGGCGTCCTCTACTGCCGGCGCGCCCTCGTCCTCGAATGCCGTGGCCCGGTGGCGCAGGCGCACGTCCTCGCCCTCGCCGACGGTGCGTGGCGCCCCGTCGCATCCGCCTCCCACCCGGACCCGCTGCGCGCCGCCCGGAAGGTCTTCGACGACGACGTCGACCAGGCCCTCGTCGACGGTCCGCCCGAGGTCTACCACCGGGTCCGCCGCGCGCTGGCCACGGCCCACCTCTGGCGCGCCGTCCGGATCGAGCCGGAAGAGGTGCTCGCGCCGACCCCGGACCCGCGGCCCGCAACGGCACCGCCCGCGCCCGAGCCGGAACCGGAACACACACCCGGACACCGCGGCCCGCGGCGCTGGCCGCTCGTCGCGGCGGGTGCCGGCACCGTCGGCGTGGTGGCCGCGGGCGCGGTCGCCTGCCTGCCCGGCTCTCCGCCGCCCGCGCCGGCCCGCCCCGCGCCGCCCGCGGAGAGCTTCGTCCGCGTTGCCTTCGACGGTGCCTCCGTCGACCTGCCGCAGGGCTGGGCGGTCACCGAGCCCGGCCCGGACCGGCGGCTGGCACAGGCGGACGACGGCCGCCGGGTCACCGTGGTGCGGACGCGACTCCGGGCACCGTCGAACCTCGCGGCCGTCGCGGCCGACCTGGAATCCGCCCTCGCGCGACGGTCGGATCGTCGTATCACCGACCTCGACCCGAGCACCCTCGTCGCGGGCCGCGAGGTGATCGGCTACCGCGAGCAGGTCGACGCGGAGCGGTTCGTGGACTGGTACGTCGTGGTTGCGGGCGCGGCGCAGCTGAGCGTCGGCTGCGAGGCGGGGCGCACCGCGGCGCCGTTGGCGGGCGCGTGCGAGCGCGCCGTCGGCACCGTGCGGGAGGAATGAGACATGAAGGGGGACAGATGACGATCGCCACATCCACCAACGGAGGGGTGCGGGTGCGGGCCAACGACCAGGGCACGCCGCTGCACATCGCCATCGAGCGGACCGAGCTGCGACGGGAGCCGCAGGACCTGGCCGACACCGTCGTGCGGCTCTGCCGGGAGGCCGCGACCACCGCGGGCCTGCAGCGCCGCGCCGAACTGGAGCGCGCCGGCGTGGGCCCGGAGGTGTTGCGCGCCATGCGCCTCCCGGAGCCGGTCGCGGCGCCGGCCCCCGAGCGCGACGACTCCGTCGGCACCTGGTTGCGGAGGGTGTGATGAGTGCCGAGATGGATCGCATCGAGGCCCGCGCGCACGAGCAGCTGCGCGTGCTGCGCCGCACCAGTGCGGAACTGGACGGCGTCCGCGTCGCCGTCTCCAGCCCGGACGGCGCCATCCGCGTGGAGCTCGACGGGGTCTGCGCGCTCGTCGGGCTCACGCTGACCCCGGCGGCCTGCAGGTCCGACGGAGCCGCCCTCGGGCGGCGCATCGTCGATGTGTGCGCCGTCGCCGCACGGGAGGTGCAGGCGCGGCGTGCCGCGGTGATGGAGCGCTTCCACGCGGACTTCGCGGTGGGCTGATCCGCGGGCCGGGGAGCAATCGGGATCCGAATCCCGAGCTGGTGCGTCCAATTGATGAGGGCCTTCGCACCGGGCCCGCTGCAGACGATGGGGGAGAGCAATGTTCATGGCGGTGAATTCGGCGATCTCGGCCTTCGGGGCCGCCAACGCCGGGATCGGGGCGGCGGTCGCGACGGCGGGCTCCGTGGATGCGGCGGCGAACGTCGCGGCGCTGAACCCGGCGCTCGGCCTGATCGGGCAGGACTTCCTCGCGGCCTTCGCCGCCGCGCAGGCCGTCCACGTGGAGTCCGTCGCGGAGCTGGCCGTCCTCTACGGCGGGATCGCGGCGTCCTCGGCCGGCACGGTCGCCGCATACGGTCTGACCGAGGCCGGCAACGTCGCCGGGTTGGGCTCCGTGGGGATCTGACCGTGGCCGATCCCGTGGCGGTGCCGGTGGCGCCCGACACCGCGCTCGACCCGGCGATCCGTGCGCTGCTCGACCGGCCGGTCAACGAGGTGCTCGCGGCGCTCGGCCTGCCGCCGGTGCCGACGGCACCGGAAACGCCGCCGCAGCAGGAGCTCCCGGCGGCGCCCAAGGGCGTTCCCGAGGCGCCGCAGGTGCCGGGATTCGACGTCGCCGGGCTGGTCAAGCCGATGACGGACCTGCTCTCGACCTTCGGCTCGGGCAGCTTCGAGGGGCTCGATCCGTCGGCGGCGCTCTCCGGCGCGTCGAAGGCGCTGGAGCAGGGCGTCTCGGCGGGGATGCAGGCGATCAGCCAGCTGTCCTCGGTGTGGCAGGGACCCGCGGCGACGGCCGCGACGGGCAAGGGCCTCGAGGCCGCGACCGGCACGGGCCTGGTGGCGGAGCAGGGGGCCGAGCTGTCGACCGCGGTCGGCGAGGCCGCGGCGGTCGTGGGCACGGGCGAGGCGGAGCTCCAGGCGATCATCGACTCGTTCATGGCGGTGATCTCGGCGCTCGGCCCGTCGTTGTGGCTCCCGCCGGGGCAGGCCGCGGCCGTCGCCGCCGCGCAGGAGCATCTGGCCCACGCGACGGAGGTCGTGGCCCGCACGAAGAGTCAGCTCTCCGGGCTCAGCGCGCAGGTCGGGGCCGCCGGCCGCAAGGTGCCGGTCGCCACCCCGCCCACGACGGCGGCCACTGCCGCGGCGCAGGCCGCCGCCTCGATCATTCCCGGCGTCGTCTCCGCCGCGACCGGGGCGGTGACGGCCGTCGGCAAGCTCGCGACCGATACGGTGTCCGGCGCGGTGAAGACCGCCGTCGGCGTCGCGACGTCCGCGGGCGAGGCCCTGAGCGGGCTCGCGGAATCCGCGACGGACACCGAGGACGATGCCGTCACGGGTACCGACCCGACTGCGACGGATGACTTCCCGGCCGCCGCGGCGCTCACGGGCAGCGGAGCGGGCGTCGGAGGCTCCGGTGCGGGTGGCGGCGGCATCGGCGGGCTCGGCTCCGGCGCCGGTGCCGGTGCCGCGGCGGCGTTGTCGCAGCCGCAATCCGCCGCGCCCGCCTCCCGGACACCCGTCGTCGAGGGCGGCGCCCGGACGGTGCCGGCCTCGGCCGATGTCGTCTCGCGCGGCGGCATGGCGGCCCCGATGATGCCGATGGGCGCCGCCGGGGCGGCGGGCGCCCGCGGCGCGACGGCCGGCGACCACGCGGTGCCCGACTACCTCGTCACCAGCGACAACGGGGAGAGCGTGCTCGGTGACCTGCCGCTGGTGGGCCCGCAGGTGGTGGGTGATGCGCTCCCGGCCGAGCAGTACGACGAGCCGGACGTGGAACTCCGCCTGTAAGAGGCGGAACCGTACCGGGAGCCGGTGCGTCTAATGGATAGAGACAACTTCGGGGGGAGTGCACATCGTGTCCGGTAGCAAGCTGAGCATGGATCCGCAGGAGGCGCGGGAGATCGCCCGCGGCATCGAGCGGATCGTGGAGGACCTGCGCGGCGCGCAGAAGCGTTTCGAGGCGCACGCCGCGCCTGCCGCCACGGGCCGGGACGAGGTCTCGCAGACCGTGGCGCGCACCACGCAGCGCATGGGGGAGAACCAACTCCGCGCAGCGGAGGCCGCGGTCGCCGACCTGCGCCGCCTCGGCGAGGCGGTCTCGGGGCACGTCACCGCGGTGCAGCGCGGGGACGCGGAGCTCGGCGCCACCCTCGGCCTGGTGGTCTGACCCGTGCTCCGCGATCCGGGCTTCACCGGCGTCGACTGGGCCGCTCGCCCCACGGAGCGGCTCGCGGGCGATCTGCTGGGCGGGGCGGGCGCGCAGCCGCTCACCACCGCCGCGCAGGAGACCGCGCGTCTCGCTGCGGCGTACGGCGCCGCCGCCGTCCAGTTTGACCGCCTCGTGGTCCGGCTCGACGGCGCGGTGGACCTGGGGCGTCAGGAGTCCGACGTGCGCCGTACGGGCCCGCTGCCGGAGTACGCGCGCTGGCTCGCGCGGCACGCCGCGGATCTCGCGGAGTACGCGGCCAAGCTCGCCGGGCAGGGCGCGGCGTACGAGACCGCGGCGCGTGCGATGCCCTCGGTGGCCGATGCCGCCCGGATCCGCACCGATCGGGAGAACGCCCAGGCCGCCGCGGCGGCGGGCGGCGCGGAACCCGCGGTGGCCGCCCTCGTCGGCGCCGCAGCGGATTCGGAGCGCGTCGAGCAGCAGGCGCACGGCACCGCCGCGGCGGTCATGGCGGGGTTCGAGCGGGCCGCGGAGCCCCTGCGCGCGCCGTGGGAGTTCGCCGCGCCGCCGACGGTGCCCGGGTCGCGCACCAAGCCGCCGAAGGGCAAGGGCACGGGCGGAGCTTCGGGCACGGGCCGTGGCACGGGAGGCGGCGGGGTCGGGGTGCCGGCGCCCGCGCTCGGAGCGTTCCCCATCGGAACGGTGCAGCGCGAGCAGGGTGGCACCGGAACGACGCCGGCGTCGACGTCGAACGCCTCTTCGTCCGCCGGCCGCGGCATTCCGATGATGCCCGCCGGCATGATGGGTGCGGCGGGCGCCGCCGTGGCGGCGAAGCACGCCGCGCAGCCGGCGGGCGCGGTCCCGTCCGAGGCCGAGGACGAGGCCGACGCCTTCGTGGTCCACGCCGCGCCCGCGGTGCTCGGCGCCCACGGCGAGTCGATGGTGGAGGAGCCGTGACCGCGCACGCGGTGGCGGCGCTGAGCGCGCGGTTCGGCACCGAGGTTCCCCCGGTGCTGTGGACGCCGCCCGACCCGCGCCGCACCGCCGCCGAGCCCGCTCCGCTCATCGAGGAGCTCGACGTCGACGAGACCACCGCCCTGGACGTGCTCGCCGCGCCGGAGGTGCGGATCGAGGCCCGGGCGACGGGCGCGCTGGACACCCGGCTGTGCCTGGCCCGGGCGGGCCACCTCACGGCGCGGGTCGTGCGTGCCGCGGGAACCGCCACCGTCGATCTACCGCACTGCGACGGTTCCGCGGACCGGCTGGCCGCGCTGGTCGCACCGGTGTTGGGAGATGCGGCACCGGCGGATCCCGCTGTCGCGGCGTCCTTCCCGGCAGAGGAAGGGCGGGCGGCCCTCCGAGCGGGCGACGCGGGCGAGGTCGGTGCGGCGCTGCGGGCGATCGGGGTGGACCCGGACGCGGCGCGGCTGATCGGACGGGTCTTCGCCCGCTCGCAGCGCAGCGTCGAGTTCACGGTGCACGCGGGGGATCACCGCTCCGCGGCGGTGGTCGCGGTCATCGACTCGCCCGCTGGGCGCGTCGTGGTGCGGACGGCGCGCGAGCCGGGCTCGGGGACCTGGATCTCCGTCGCCGACGGCAGCGCCCATCGCATCGGCAGGGCGCTGCGGCGCGCCTGCGAGGAACTTCCGGGGGGCGGCTGGACGCCGTGACCGGGGACGGCACGCACCATCCGGGTGCGGGCCGACGGTGCCGGCACGTCCGGCGGGGAGGAGTACGACATGACGGGGACCAAGGCCGAACTCGCGGCGATGAAGACCGGCGCCGACACGCTGGACGACCTCGGGGCGCAGATGAAGACGACCCTGAGCCAGCTGCGCGGCGACGTGGAGGCGACGCAGGGGGTGTGGGCCGGTGCGGCTCAGGTCGCCTTCCTCGGGGTGATGGCGCGGTGGGACGAGAGCGCCGCGAAGGTGAACACCGCGCTCGTCGACATCAGCAGCATGCTCGCGGGCAACACCTCGAGCTACCGCGCGCAGGAGGACGACAACACCTCCACCATCACGGCACTCAGCCTCTGACCGCATCCGAAAGACCTAGGGGGACCAAGCATGAGCGACATGATCCGCTACGACTACGCCACCATCCGGGGCGCGCTCGATGACATCGCGCAGCGCACCACCGTCCTGATCCAGCAGGCCGACGCGATCCGCACCGAACAGAACAAGTTCGCGACCGCGTGGGAGGATCCCGATTCCGCGACCGCGTACCAGGCCGTGCAGACGCGGTGGAACTCCGGCTTCGAGGACATCAACGACCTGCTGACGCGGGTGCGGACCGCGGCCGAGAACGCCGTGGTGTCCATGCAGCAGACCAACGCCAAGGCCGCGCAGAGCTGGACCTAGCAGACCACCGCACGCGAGCGGGCCCGGCAGCCGGAAGGCTGCCGGGCCCGCTCGTCTTCGGTGCGCTACGCGACGAGCCGCAGCGTGGCCGCGCCGCCGTCGGTGCGCACGGTGAGCATCCCCGGCAGGGGCTGGCTGAGCACCACGTCGGCCTCGGTGACGGGGGAGATCCCGGCCTGCTCGATCCGCCACACCGTCCCCGAGGGCTCCACCGCCCCCGGCGTCAGGCCCGCGGCGGTGCCGTCGAGGACGGTCACCGTGTAGTCCGCGGGGCCGAGCTCGGCGAGCTGCTGCGGGTAGCGCCAGCCGGAGATCCACAGGTGGCGCGGCGATCCCACCCAGTTCACCAGTGGCTGCCACATCGCCGGCCGCCCCGTCACGATCAGCACCCGCGCCCCGGTGGCCACGGCCCGTTCCACGAGCTGACGCGCCGGATCGTCGGCCACGGCGGCCCAGACGCTGCGCACGCCCCGACCGTGCAGCCGCGCGGCGACGGGGCCGCCCGTCGCGTCCGAGCCGAGGATCTGCCCGCACCCGCCGAGCGGGACGTGCAGCGCGGCGAGCGCCGCCGTGGGGCCGGTCGCCTCGTGATCGCCGCGCCGCCCTGCCTCGTCCGCACCGTCGGCGGACCGCCATGCCCCCACACGGATCCCGCTCGTCCGGTCCGGGCGCACCGAGATGCCGGCGCGGCCCGGCGCATCGACCGAGAACAAGGTGTCGAGGTCGCCGCGGGCGAGCGCCTCGGGATCGCAGGGGACGGAACCGGCCGGCGGGGCGGGGTCGATGCCGACAGCCTCAGCGGGACGCAGCGGCACTGCGGCGACCCCGTGGGCGCGGAGCGCATCGACGACCCGCTGCGCCGCGAGCGCCGCGATCCGGAGCTCACCGGACGCGCCGCCGCCTCGTCGCGCGCAGGCCGCCGCGCAGTCCCGAGGATCGATCGTCACCGCCACGAGGAGGTCCGCCGCCGCCCAGCGGTGCAGTGGGCCGAGGAGCTGCTGGTAGCGCATCCGCGGTGCGGGCGGCTCGCCCGGAACCCGCCCGCCGGCGAGGAGCAGGTCGATCCGCGCCGCGGGGGTGTCCGCGTGCCGGATGAGGTCGGCGAGCAGTTCCAGCGGGATCGCCGGATCCTCGCGCCGCAGCATCGCCACGAGCTGTGGGGCGGGCGGTGCGAGGCGGACGAAGGCGGTCAGCCGGCGGTCGGCGCGGCGGATCCCGACCTCGCCGCCGCCGGGATACGGCGCCGCCCCGACGAGCGAACCCGTGGCGGTGCGCACGCGGAGCCGGTCCGCTGCGTACTCCGCGCCCGAGGTCCCGCGCACGCGGACGAGCGCGCCCGCGCCGACCGTCAAAGCCGCGGTGGCGGCCGCCCAGTGCGGCCCGCCGAGCGCGGCTGCGCCGAGTCCCGCGGCGGCCGCGGCGGCCTCCGCGAGGAGGACGGACCCGCTGGAGGGCCACGCCGCGCGGTGCCACCTGCCGGGCGCGACGAGTCCGGTCGATCCAGTCGCCTGTTCCATGTCTCGTCTCCCCCAGAAAGAGCGCCGTCTCCCCCGAAACGTGCTGTCGTGCGCCGAAAGTACCGTATTCTGAGGGCCGGTACGGCCGCTTCGGGGGAAGCGGCCGATACGCACCTTGGGGGAGGGCGTCATGCGGAAGCAGTTGACCACGCGCGCGCAGGTCAGCGGGTATCGGTTCATCCTGCGGCGGATGGATCACGCGCTGCTGCGCCGGGATCCGCGCATGATCTCCGATCCGATGGCGTCGCAGTCGCGGTCACTCATCGTCGGCCTCGTCCTGGCGCTCGTGATCACCGGGGGATGCGGCGTGCTCGCGCTGCTCCGGCCGCAGGGCGCGGTGGGCGACGCGAAGATCGTGCTGGCCAAGGAGTCCGGCGCCCTCTACGTCCGGGTCGACGACGTTCTGCACCCGGTCACCGGGCTCGCCTCGGCGCGCCTGGTGGTGGGGGAGGCGGCGCAGCCCTCGTCGGTCAAGGACAAGCGGCTCAGCGATTTCCGCCGAGGCCCCGAGGTCGGCATCGTCGGCGCGCCCGCGCAGATCCTCGGTCCCGTCTCGGCCTGGACCGAGGGGGCTTCGCCCTGGCTGCTCTGCGACCGGACGCGGCGGGCACCGTCGGACAAGCCCACCGCGCGGGACGGGCTCGACACGATGGTCTCCTCGGTCGATTCCGGGTCCGCGGACGACGGCGCCGTACTGGTCCGCCACGGCGACGACCACTTCCTCCTGTTCCGTGGCGTGCGCGCGACGGTGGACCCGTCGGATCCCGTGGTGCGCAGACTCGCCGGGATCGACGGCGTCTCCGCCCGCGCGGTCAGCGCGCCCCTGCTCAACGCCTTCGCACCGATCGACGCGATCGCGGTGCCGCAGATCCCCGGGCGCGGACAGCCTTCGGCCGCGGTGGGCGGGTCCCGCGTCGGCGACGTCGTGCGCGTCGCCGACACCGACCGCGACCGCCTGTACGTCGTCCTCGCCGACGGCGTCCAGTCCGTCGGCGCGTGGGCCGCCGATCTGATCCGCGCGGGAGACCCCGCGGGCACCGCCATCGCGACGGTGCCGGCGGCCACCGTGGCCTCCGCACCCACCCGTCGCGCCGTGCCGGTCGGCGACCTGCCCGACACTCGTCCGGTGGCGCGGACCGTGAGCGACGCGCCCGTGGTCTGTGCGGCCGCGTCGACCGACGGCGAGGGCGGCGGCACCGTCGAGCTGCGTTCCTTCCGTACGCCGCCCGGCCCGGGCCTGCCCGTCGCGCTGGCCGGCGCCGACGGTGCCGGGGACGCCCTCGACTTCGCGTCGATCCCGTCCGGCTCGGGCGAGTACGTCGTGTCGGCCGACCCCGGTGGTGAGCGCCGGGACGGCTTGTTCTACGTCTCGGACTCGGGTGTGCGGTACGGCATCCCGGACGTGGAGACGGCGCAGATCCTGGGCCTGCAGCACAAGCCGAGGCCGGTGGCCTGGTCGGTGCTGACGGCGATGCCCGCGGGTCCCGACCTCACTCGCGCCGCCGCCGCGGTGACCCGCGACGGCACGCCGGTCACCGTCGACCGCTGAGGCTCAGCGGCGCGCCAGGCACGCCGCGACAGCGGCCACCGCGAGGAGCGCGACCCCGGCGAGCGCGTACGTGCGCGGCCGGGTATCCGGGGCGGGCGTCGCGGCCACGTCCAGGCGGCCCGCCGTGGGCGCCTCGCCCGGCACCGCAGCGGAGACCGCGGCGACGGGATCGACGATCCCCGCTCCGCCCATCCCCGCGGACCGGCGCGCGGTCGCCAGGATCCGGCCGCGGACCTGCGCCGCCGTCAGCTGTGGGAACCGCGCCCGGACCAGGGCCGCCACACCGGCGACGTACGGCGCGGCGTAGCTGGTCCCGGCGAGCGGCGTCGTGCCCTCGCGGGTCACCTGCGCGTTGGCGAGTCCCGTGCCGCGCGGCTCGAGCGTCGTCACATCGGTGCCCGGCGCGGCGACCGTGACCCACGGCCCGGCCAGGGAGAACGCGGCGGCGCGGCCGTCCGGCTCGGTGGCGCCCACGGCGAGAACCTGATCGGCGAACCGCGCGGGCGATGCGAAGGTCTTCGGCGCGACCGGATTCGCGTTCTGCTCGGCGCAGGCGCCCGTCGAGACGTTCCCGGCCGCTGCGACCACCACGACGTTCCGGTCCGCGGCGTACCGCACCGCGCGGCCGAGCGCGTCGTCGCCGAGCGCGGACGCGGAACCGGCACAGGCCACCTCGGAGATGTTGACGACCGTGGCGCCCAGGTCGACCGCGCGCACCACGGCGTAGGCCATGGTGGTCACGTTGCCGTGGCTGTTGACCCCGCGCTGCTGCGGTTCGAAGGCCGCGCTGGCCTGACGGATCGCGATGATCGACGCCGCCGGAGCGACCCCTGCGAAGGAGTCTCCCGGAGCCGGGCGGCCGGCGATGATGCCGGCCACGGCGGTGCCGTGGGCGTCGCAGTCGTCGCGGCCGTCGCCCGACGAGACGTAGTCGCCGCCGGCGATCACCTCGCCGAGTCGGGGGTGCGGGGTCACGCCGGTGTCGATCACCGCGACCTTCTGCCCCTCGCCGCGGGTGAACCGCCAGGCCTGGTCGAAGCGGAGGGATCGAGCGGCGTGATCCACCCGGGCGTAGTCGGTGCCGGGCTGCGTGCGCAGCGTGTTGCACTGGGAGCGTTGGACGGTGGGTGCGAGCGGCGCGACGGGGCCGCGCGGCGCACCGTCGGGAGGCGGATCGGCGGATGCCGTCCCGGCGGATACCGCGGGGACGGCGAGCGTGAGCACCGCCGCCGCGGCGGCGACCCGGATCCGCCGTCCCATCAGAGGTTCCGGACGGTCGCGTACACGTCCCACACCCAGCCCAGCAGGGGGCCGGCGGCGGCGATGGTGAGGTACTCGCCGAGCTCCGCCAGGCGCCGCTGCACCGGGCTGAAGACGACGCCGGGCGCGAGCGCCCCGCACGCGAGCGCGAGGGCCGCGATCAGCGCGAGGCCCACGAGGCCGACGACCGGCCAGGAACCGAAGCCCCACGCGAGGCTGGTGGCGGTGCCGATGGCGATGACCGCGCCTGCGAGGACGCCGGCACCTGCTTGGACGGGTTCCGCGTGGGTGCGGCCACGCAGGCAGAAGGCGACCGCCATGACCAGGGCGAAGGCGAGGTGATGTCCCGGCAGCTCGCGCGTCGCGGCACCCACGGCGAGGGTGGCGACCGCCCCCGCCGCGGCCGCGCCGACGGTGATTCCGGTGCAGATGAGCTGCGCGAGCTCGGACCGTGGCGGCGCGTCCCGCTCCGGCGACTCGTCGTCGAGACCCGCGGCGACGGCGCCGACCCCCGCCACCGTCGGCGGCGGATCGTCGTCGATGGGATCGATCCGCTCGCCCGCGGCGGGTACGTGCGGGAGTGGCAGGCGGGCCGCCACGGCGGCGATCCGGGCCGCGAACACCAGGACGAGGTAGGCGACGACCGCGACGGTCGCGCCGATCGCGGCGCGGCGCCCGGGCAACCACAGCGCGGCGAACATCGCCGGCCCGGCGAGCGCGGCCGCCGCGAGCAGGGCCGTGTGCACCACCGTGCCGCGGCCGGTGAACCGCAGCGCCATCAGCGCCGACACGGCGGCCGTAGCGGTGGCGAGGAGCGCGTGCGCGGGACCGTACCGGCCGTCGGCGCCGAGCGGCACGACCAGGGCGCCCGTCACCCCGGCGAGCACGGTGGCGCACATCGCGAGCGCGGTGGGCACCGGACCGGGCGAGGGCATTCGGCGTGCGGACAGCAGCGACCCGGTGAGCAGCGCCACCGCGGCGGCGCCGCACCACAGCTGCGCGAAGACGTGGTCGATCGCGGGCCGCGCCCCGTCGGCGCCGCGCGGGGCCAGACCGAGCCGCAGCGCGACCGCCCCCGTCGCGAGCGTCGCCAGGCCCAGCACGACGAGCCCGACGATCAGGGCCGCACGCTCGTCCCAGCGCCGACTCGTGACGAGATCCGCTGCGGTGCGGTCGAAGACGTCGTCGAAGACCGGCGGCGGGGGCGGCGCCTCCGCCACGAACAGGACCAGGAGCGCACCGTCGGCGATGCCGGCGTCCGCCGGGGTCTGCGGGCCGGGCAGCGGCTCGCCCCCGACCGGCGCGAGGCGCCACGGCCGCGACCACGCCGACTCCGCGGACCCGCCGATCCGGTCGCCGAAGAGCCGCACCAGCTCCGGGATGAGGACCTCCGTGGGCGTGAGGAGCGGGATGGACACGTCGACCTGCGCCCCGCCGCACAGCACGGAGACGCGGCTCAGCCGCGCCACCTCGGCGGTCGTCTCCTCCATCACGTCGGTCATAGCGCCCCCTCGCATGCCGTCATCCGCGCCCGCGGAACAGGGCCCGATACTCATTGGACGCACCAGCCCGGCGATCGGTTCCCTTCCGCGCGAAGTTCGCGGAAAGTCTTCCGCGCGCCGACGCGAGGGTGCACAGTGGTGCCACGACGGCGCGTGGGGGCGCGCCGCAGTCCCGGGGGAGTCCGAGGGTGACCGACACGACCGACGTGGTTTTCGAGCCCGTCACAGAGGGTTTCGCGCGCAAGCAGCGGCTCGCGCCACCGCGGACGCCCGGCGGCGAGGTGGCGTTGCAGGCGCCGCCCGAGATCCCGCGCGCCGTCCCCGGAGGTCTGCTCGGCAAGCTGCTGCCCGTGGTCATGGTGGTCGCCGTGATCGGCATGATCGCGTTGATGTTCACCTCTGGCAGCGCCATGATGCAGAGCCCGTTCATGATGATGTTCCCGATCATGATGCTCATGTCGATGTTCGGCATGTACGGGATGAACAACCGCGGCAACGGTGCGTCCGCGGCCGAACTGAACGAGGACCGCAAGGACTACCTACGCTACCTGGGGCAGATCCGCACCCAGGTGGACCGTACCCGCACGGAGCAGCGCGCCGCCCTGGACTGGATCCACCCCGATCCGGCGGCGCTGCCCGGGTGCGTCGGGACCCGGCGGATGTGGGAGCGCCGACCCGCCGACCCCGACTTCCTGCACGTGCGCGTCGGCGTCGGCAGCCAGCGTCTCGCCACGCGCCTGGTGCCGCCGGAGACCGGCCCGCTCGAGGACCTCGAACCGGTGTCGACGGTGGCGCTGCGCCGGTTCGTCCGGCACGGCGCCTCCGTGCCCGGGCTGCCCGTCGCGGTGGCCCTGCGCGGGTTCCCCGCCGTCGGGCTGAGCGGTCCGCGCGCCGAGGTCTTCGACGCGGCCCGCGCGATGGTGCTGGCCCTCGCGGCTCTGCACGGGCCCGACCACGTGCGGATCGTCGCCGCCACGCCCGAGGTCGACTCCGCCGAGTGGGGATGGCTGAAATGGCTTCCGCACGTGGCCCACCCGACGGAGTGCGACAGTCTCGGTCCCGTGCGCACGGTCTACGGCTCGGCGGCGGAGCTCGAGGACGCGATCGCGCCCCAGCTCGCCGACCGCGGCCCCTTCGCGCGGTCCGCGCCCGTCGATCCCTCGCGGCCCCACGTCGTGATCCTGCTGGACCGCGGGATCGCCGTGACGCCCGGCGGTGCGCTCGACGCGGCCGTCGGGATCGACGGCGTGACGCTGCTCGACCTCTCGCCCGAGCCGGACTCGCTCGCGGTCCGCGCGGGCCTGCAACTCGTCATCGACGACGCCCGGCGGCTCGGCGCCCGCAGCGCCGCCGGGGTCGAGTACTTCGCGCAGCCCGACGCCGTGACGGCGGGCGCCGCGCAGGTCACGGCCCGGCGGATCGGCCGGTTCCGCCCGGCGTCCATGGCCGAGCTGCTCGACTTCGACGGTGACGCGGGCGCGACGGACCCCGGCCTGCCCGCGCTGATCGGCATCACCGACGCCGCCGCGATCACACCCGAGACGGTGTGGCGCGAGCGCACCGCGCGCGAGCGGCTGCGGGTGCCCATCGGGGTGGGGCCGCGGGGCGAGCCGGTGGAGATCGACCTCAAGGAGGCGGCCGAGAACGGCATGGGCCCGCACGGGCTCTGCATCGGGGCCACGGGCTCCGGGAAGTCCGAGTTCCTGCGCACCCTCGTGCTGTCGATGGTCGCCACGCACCCGCCGGAGGCGCTGAACCTGGTGCTCGTCGACTTCAAGGGCGGCGCCACGTTCCTGGGGCTCGAATCCCTGAACCACGTGGCCGCGGTCATCACGAACCTCGAGGAGGAGATCGCGATGGTCGACCGCATGCGCGACGCCCTCTCCGGCGAGATGAACCGCCGACAGGAGGTGCTGCGCCGGGCAGGGAACTTCGCCAATGTCGGCGAGTACGAGAAGGCGCGCCGCGCGGGCGCGCCGCTCGAGCCGATGCCCGCGCTCGTGGTCATCGTCGACGAGTTCTCCGAGTTGCTCTCGCAGAAGCCTGATTTCGCCGAGCTCTTCGTCGCGATCGGCCGCCTGGGACGGTCGCTGCACATCCACCTGCTGCTGGCCTCGCAGCGGCTCGAGGAGGGCAAGCTCCGCGGGCTGGACTCGCACTTGTCCTATCGCATCGGTCTGAAGACCTTCTCGGCCAGCGAGTCCCGCGCCGTCCTCGGCGTGCCGGACGCGTATCACCTGCCGTCGACGCCCGGCGCGGGTTACCTCAAATTCGACGCCGATCCGCCGCGCCGCTTCCACGCCTGCTACGTCTCGGGTGAGTACGAGCCGCCGAGTTCCGCGGCGTCGACGGTGCGCCGCGGGACGGTCGGCAGTGCCGCGGTCCGCGAATACCTCAACGCGGCGGCCCCGATCGAGCGGCGCCGGTCGCCGGGGTTGCCCGAGGGGCTCATGCGGATTCCCGCCCAGCCCGGCGACCCCGTGCCGCCGACCAGCCCGTCGGGCACAGCCGCGCCTGGGGTCGGCGCGCCGTCGCTCCTGCAGACGATGGTCGCGCGCCTGGCCGGGCACGGCCTGCCCGCGCACGAGGTCTGGCTGCCGCCGCTCGACGAGTCCGCGCCCGTCGGCGAGCTCGCGGCGCACCTGCGGCGCAACGACTCCACGGCGCTGCGCGTCGCGATCGGCGTCGTCGACCGCCCGTACGACCAGCGCCGGGACCTCCTGGTGGTCGATCTCAACGGTGCTCAGGGCAACGTCGCGGTCGTCGGCGGCCCGCAGTCGGGCAAGTCGACCGCACTGCGCACGCTGATCGTCTCCGCGGCGCTCACGCACACGCCGCGGCAGGTCCAGTTCTACGTACTCGACTTCGGTGGCGGCTCACTCGCGAGCATCGCCGGCGTCCCGCACGTGGGATCCGTCGCCGGCCGCCTGGACCCGGACCGGGTGCGCCGCACCGTCGCGGAGGTCACGGGGGTGATCCGCCGGCGGGAGGCGGCGTTCCGTGAGCACGGCGTCGCGTCGATGGAGCAGTACCGCGCCCACCCGGCCGCCGCGACCGATCCGTTCGGCGACGTCTTCCTCGTGATCGACGGCTGGCAGGTGCTGCGCAGCGAGTTCGAGTCGCTCGAGCCGCAGGTCAACGCCATCGCCGCGCAGGGCCTGTCCTACGGCGTGCATCTGGTGATCGCCGCGTCGCGGTGGGGCGAGGTCCGCCCCGCGGTGAAGGATCAGCTGGGCACGCGGATCGAGCTGCGGCTGGGCGATCCGATGGATTCCGAGATGGGCCGCCGGGTGGCGGGTTCGGTGCCCGTCGGACGGCCCGGCCGCGGCATCACCTCGGATCAGCTGCACATGCTCGTCGCGCTGCCCTGCGGCGTGGAGTCCGACGATCTCCCCGCGGCGCAGCAGGCCCTGGTCTCCGAGATCGCGGAGCGCTGCGCAGAACGTGCGCCCGAGGTGCGGATGCTTCCCGACCTCGTGTTGCGCGACCGGATCCCGGCTCGCCGGGACGCGCCACCCACGCACGCCGTCTTCGGCGTCGGCGAATCCGAACTCGCCGCCGCGACACTGCAGTTCGAGTCGCAGCCCTTCTTCCTGGTGCTGGGCGACAGCGAGTGCGGCAAGACCGAGACCCTGCGGACGATCATCGCCGGCCTCGTCGCCGGCGGCACCCCGCAGCAGACGAAGATCGTCCTCGTCGACTACCGCCGGACGCTGCTCGGCGTGATCGAGAGCGACCACCTCGCGGGCTACGCCTCGTCATCGGATGCGCTGACCCCCATGGTCGCGCATCTCGTGCGGGTCCTGCGCGAGCGCTGCCCGGACGGGGACGTCACGCCGCAGCAGCTCAAGGACCGCTCGTGGTGGACCGGCCCGGACATCTACCTGATCGTCGACGACTACGACCTGGTCGCGAGTGCCACCGGCAACCCCCTCGCTCCGCTGCTGGAGCTGCTGCCGCAGGCGCGCGACATCGGTCTCAAGGTGATCGTCGCGCGGCGCAGCGGCGGCCTCGCGCGCGGACTGTACGAGAGCTTCCTCGCCCGCCTCCGCGACCTCGCCGCTGACGGCCTGGTGATGAGCGGCTCCCGCGAGGAGGGCACCGTCCTCGGTGCGGTCAAGATGTCGCCGCAGCCGCCCGGCCGCGGCACCTGGGTCTCCCGGGCCCGCGGCGTGGAGCTGGTGCAGGTGGCGATGGTCGACGAGCCGGAGCGATGAGCACCCGCGGCAGACGTGTCGCGGGTCCCAGCTCCGGCGCCGGGCCAGGGGAAGGCCCAACTGGATGAGGATCGGGTGCGCTCCGTCGCGTAGCGCTGCATCTCGCGCACGGTGCGTGGAGTGGACGTGCGGTCAGCGTGGTCCGGGGCCGCAGCTAGGTGGAGGTCGGACCGAGGGAGTCGGCGCCGAGCGTGCCCTCGCGCTCCCGCGAGCCGAGTTCCCAGGGGGTGAACGACCATGGCCCGTCGAGCGCGATGTCCGCCAACTCGATCTCGAACTTGCCCCCGCTCGCCTCGTACTCCGCGGTCCACCGCACGGGGAGCCTGACGCCGAGATCGATCGCGATCTCGGCGCGGGAATGCGGACTGACCCTGTGAACGGCGCGAACGAGCAGTTCGCCGTTCTGCTGCGCTGAGCTCGCAATCCTCCACTGGTCCGATCCGCGTCCCCAGATGTCGAGCTGAGACGGGGTGAGGAGTTGAACGGCGAGCGGCCTTGGGCTATCGGCGGGAAGGTCCGTGGGGTCGTCGCCGTGGATCATCTGGTACCCGGTGTCGGGGGAGTAGCGGGTCTCGACCCGAACGGGCGACGATGTGTCGACGAGCGAGAAGGTCTGCGCGGCGTGATCGAACTCGAGCTGACGACGCTTCACCGAGGACGGCTCGCCGTGGAACTGCCCTCTGGGCCAACGCTTGTCCAGCACGGTGCACGTCAAGCCGGGCGATCTCTCGACATCCAGCAGCGTTCCGACTGCTCGCATGAGCGGTTCTGTCTCGGAGTCCGACATCAGCGAACCACCCTTCTCCTTGAGATGGCAGCTGCCCCGGAGCTACCGGTCCCGGATCGCTGTGATCGTCCCGGTCATCGCCGGCCACGGCGGCTGCCGGAGCACGGCGAGGGTCGCGAGCGTGGCGGCGACGAAGCCGGTCGCCACACCGATGAGCGCGATGCGGTCCGCGTCGACGGCCGGCGACCACACCGCCTGCCCGTCACGCACGGTGTACACGCCGATCGCGGAGACCCGGTCCTCGCCGCTGCGCCGGCGCCGCACGCGGGAGACGGTGATGACCGTCGTCCCGTCGGGCGTGACGTGCGGATCGCCGAACACCACGCCCCGCGGGGCGGCACCGGGCACGGACCTCAGTTCGGGGCGCATGCCTCCATCATGCGCCTGCACGGTCGGGGAGGGGCAGCGTCGGCGCGTCACGTTCCGGCCAGGCGCGATACCACCGGGCGCATCGCCTCCAGGGTGTGCCCGCCGAGCGCGATGAGCGAGAAGCCGTACTCCTCGCGGCGGCGGATCAGCGTCTCGCAGATCTCGTCCACCGAGCCGTCCACCAGCGCGGGGGAGTCCACGGCGCGCAGGGCGTCGAGGTCGGTGCCGATGAAGGCGCTCACGTAGTCGGGCGCGAAGCCGTTCACCGCGAAGATCGAGCAGGCCAGCTCCACCCGGTCCCGCAGCGGCGCCGTCAGCGCCGCGAGGGCCTCGGCCGTGGTGGTGGGCGCCGTCGCGACGGCCACCGTGTCGGCCCGCTCGCGCGCCACCGCGAGGGCCTTCGGCCCGCCCGCCGCCATGAGCACCGGGGTGTGCCCGGCACCGTCGAGCGCGGCCAGGGCGTCGAGCGTGTCCACGACGCGGGCGAGGCGCTCGGCGCCCGTGCCGAAGGGTACGCCGAGGGCGGCGGCGTCGCCGGCCACGTCGGGCCGGCCCGTGCCGATGCCGAACCGGTACCGGCCGCCGCTGATCGTCGCCAGCGAATGCGCCTGCCACGCCGCGTGCTTCGGATCGTGCAGCGGCGCGGCCACCACGTAGTTCGCCACCTCCAGCGTCGAGGTCGCGCCCAGCGCCACCGCGGCGGAGGTGAAACCGTCGGGCAGCGGGTAGTTCTCGGGCAGCGCGAGCACGTCGAAGCCGTCGGACTCCACCGACCGGGCGTAGGTCGCCCAGTCGCCGAGCTGCGGCACCGGCAGAGCGGTCACCGCGAAGCGGAATGGTCTGGTCATGTCAGGAACCTCCTCGTTCCGGGCTTGCGGCACCGGGATCGTCGGGCTGGACGAGCCGGAAGTGCGAACGCTGCCGCTCCATGAATCGTCGTTCGTAGACGCCCTCGACGCGCTTGCCGTCCACCGTGCCGCTCAACTGCAGCCGGTCGCCGTCGACCCGCGCGGTCACGCGCAGGGGAGCGTCGTCCTCCTTCTTGCGCAGCTTGAGCACGTCGCCCTCCACTTCGAGCAGCCACGAGGTGGTGTAGCCGGAGGGCTCCTGCGTCACCACGCTGTCGTACGCCGAGCCGAGCTGCTTCAGCACGTCGTTGGAGTCGCTACCGCGCAGGGTGATCGCCACGTTCGCCCACGGCGCCGGGTCGCGCTGCGCGAGCCCGGCGGGCGCACCGTCGACGGTGAAGGACGTGGCCCGCCAGACCCCGTCGAGGGCGGAGCGCGGGGTGTGGAGCACGTAGGTCATGAGCGCGCCGCTCGCCGTCAGCACCATCATCAGGAGCCCCGCCACGCCGAACTTGAGGACCTGCCCCGTGATCCGGGCCCACGAGCGGCCCGCGCCCGCGACGGGCAGCGGCGGTACCGGGGTCGGCGCCGGCCGGTTCAGCGCCGCCCGCAGCAGGTTCGGCGCGTACGGCACGGTGAGCGCGATCGCGATGAGCAGCAGCTCGCCGGCGATGATCTTCACGGGCACGTCGTAGAACAGGTTGAGCAGGAACACCTGCCCCATCGCGACGATCGCGAGCAGCGATCCCAGGATCGCGGTGCGCCGCCACAGCAGCAGCACGCCCGCCGTCAGCTCGATGAGGCCGGTGACCACCATGTAGGGCACCGACGCGCCCATGAAGCCCCACAGCGTGGTGAACAGGCTGGTGTCGCCGGTGAGCTGCAGCTGGTTAGCCGGCAGCGCCATGAAGCCCATCTGCGTGGGGAGCACCTTGGCGATGCCGTAGAACAGCATCGACAGCGCCAGCGCGAACCGTGCGAGGACGCCGAGCAGCCCCAGCAGCGAGCGGTAGTTCGGGCGGTTCCGGTCGAGGGCCGTCCACACCGCCACGATCACCAGGCCGACCACGATCCAGCCGAGGTGCATGGACCACTGCCACCGGTTGTCGCCGCCGCCGGAGACGACGATGTCGACGCCTCCGCCGGTGGTGATGAAGCTGCCGATCTGGGCGAACAGCCACCAGATCCCGGAGAACTTCCACACGACGGCGAGTCCCGCGTTGCCGTACACGGACAGCAGCAGGATGCCGCCGCCGAGCACGAACAGCAGCCGGAACGCCAGCTTCTGCGCGTTCGACCACACGGGCTCCGGCGCGGGCGGCTCGGACGGGGGCGGTGGCCCCGGCAGCGGCGGGGGACCGGGC
>NZ_CBCRZG010000027.1:0-56617 GCF_965137015.1 Tsukamurella hominis
CCGCTGCCTCAAACGACGACTAGCCCGCACCGTCTTCAACACCCTCAGAACCGACGCGAAAGCAGCCCCCGACACCGCCCTCCCGACCGCCGCTTGACATAGGAGAAACGCATGGCTGTTCTGAGCGAGTGTCCAGCCCGCAGCCCGCAGCCCGCAGCCNGCAGNCAGCAGTCAGCAGCCAGCAGCCAGCAGCCGCTCAGTCCTCGAACAGCGCGCGGATGTCGGAGGCGGCCAGGCGCGCGTCGAAGCCGCCCTCGCCGCCGACGACGGACTCGAACAGCGCGGCCTTGCGCTCCTTGAGCGCCATCACCTTGTCCTCGATGGTGTCGGCGGAGACCAGCCGGTAGACCATCACGCTGCGGGTCTGCCCGATGCGGTGCGCGCGGTCGATGGCCTGCGCCTCCGCGGCCGGATTCCACCACGGGTCCAGCAGGAAGCAGTAGTCGGCCTGCACCAGGTTGAGGCCGAAGCCGCCGGCCTTGAGCGAGATGAGGAAGACCTGGACCTCGCCGGAGGTGAACTTCTCGATCGCCGCGGCGCGGTCGGTGGTCGATCCGTCGAGGTAGGCGTACTCCACGCCCTCCTCGTCGAGCCGCTCGGCGGCCTTGCGCAGGAAGCCGGTGAACTGGCTGAACACCAGCACGGCGTGCTTCTCCTCGAGCAGCTCGTCCAGCTTCTCCACCAGGAAGTCGAGCTTGGCGACGTCCTCCACCGCCAGCTCCTCGTCCACCAGCGACGGGTCGAGCGCCAGGCGCCGCAGCATCGTCAGCGACCGCAGGATCTCGAACCGGTTGCCCTCGAAGTCGTCCAGCAGGCCCAGCAGCTTCGCCCGCTGATCGGCGAGCACGCGATCGTAGGTGTGCCGGTGCTCCTCCGAGAGTTCCACCTGCACCACGGATTCCGTCTTCTCCGGCAGGTCCTTCGCGACCAGGTCCTTGGTGCGCCGCAGCATGAACGGCCGCACTCGCCGCCGCAGCCGGGCCAGCCGGTCGTCGTCGCCGCCACGCTCGATGGGCCGGCGGTACTCCTCCGCGAACCACGACCGCCCGGGGAAGAGCCCCGGCACCGTCAGCGCGGTCAGCGCCCACAGCTCCTCGAGGTGATTCTCCATCGGGGTGCCGGTCACGGCCAGCGTGAAGGGCCGGTCCAGCAGCGAGACCGCGGCGAAGGCCTTCGACCGCGGGTTCTTGACGAACTGCGCCTCGTCGAGGATCACGCCCGCCCACGTCACCGCCGCGTACTCCTCCGCGTCCAGGCGCAGCAGCGTGTACGAGGTCAGCACCAGGTCGGCGCCCGCGACCACCGACGTGATCGACGTGCCCGACTTCCGCGCGGTCTCGGAGACCACCGCCACCGACAGGTGCGGCGCGAACCGCTTGCACTCGGCGGCCCAGTTGCCCACCACCGACGTCGGCGCCACCACGAGGAACGGCCCGGGTCGCTCCGGCGCGCGCTCGTGTGCGCGACAGATCAGCGCCAGCGTCTGCACGGTCTTGCCGAGGCCCATGTCGTCGGCGAGGATGCCGCCGAAGTCGTTGTCGTACAGGAAGGACAGCCAGTCCAGGCCGTCGCGCTGATAGGGCCGGAGCTCGGCCCGCAGGGTCGACGGTGCCTCCTGCCGCGCCAGGTCGCCCGCCGTCAGGGCCCCGACCCGGCGGGACCAGTCACCGTCGAAATCCGTGGCGTCGGCGAGGTCGGCGAGGTCGTCGACGAGGCCCGCCTGGAACCGGCTGATCCGTAGCCCTCGATCGTCGGAACCGGGCCCGCCGGACCGCGCCCCGCGCCGCGCCCCCCGCGCCGGCAGGTCCCGCGCCTCGCCGATGAGCTCGCGCAGCCGGTCGAAGCGCTCGCCGTCGATGCGCGCGAGCACGCCGCCGGGCGTGACGAGGGTGTCGTGCCCCGCGGCGACGGCGGTGAAGACGTCCCGGAACGGGACCTCCTCGCCGTCCACCTCCACGGCGACCTCGAGGTCGAACCAGTCCGTGGACGGGTTGTCGGAGTCGCCGCGCACCCGCACGGACACCGACGCCGAACTCTCCGCCCAGCGGAAGCCGGGATCGTCGACGACCTCGACGATCACCGCCGGCACCGACCGCAGCACGGGCGCGACCTCCGCGAGCCAGACCGCGGCCTCGGTGCCCCGGTAGAAGCCCTGCGAGTGGTCCACGCCGACGGCCGCCTCGCGCAGCGCCACGGCCATCGCGCGGGTGATCCGCTGCTGTCCGACGGCGTCCGCGAGCCCCGCGGGTTCGCGGCCCAGGACGTAGTCGCGGGCATCGCCGCCCACGGTGTACCGCCACTTCCAGTCGACCTCGAGCTCGGCGGCGCCGGGGAAGTAGCGGGCGGTGCACAGCAGCTCGGGGCCGAGGACCTCGACCTCGCCGACCAGCTGGTCCGGGTCGCGGACGGGCGCGACCGCCGCCAGGTAGGGCAGGTACTTCTCGCGCAGCTCCGGCACCGCCTCGGCGGGCACCCGCACGGGGGTGAACCGGCGCAGCGCGGTGGTGTGCGGCGCGGACAGCGGCGGGTCGAGCGGCGCGAGGCGCAGCACGTCGCCGTCCTGCTGGAAGACGCCGAGGGCGCGGTGCGCGCCGAGCAGCCCGCCCGTGAAGGTCCGCGGACCGTCGCCGAAATCGACCTCCCGGTCCAGCTCGACGCTCCCGTCCACCGAGCGGGTCACGAGGCCGAGCCGCGTGGGCGGACCGAGGACGACGGTGCCCTTCGCCTTCTTGGTCAGGAGCGGCACGCCCGCGTCGCGGACGGCGCGCAGCTGGTCCCACAGCAGCGGGGTGTCCACCATGCCGAGATCGGCCCAGGCGTCCACGCCGTACAGCGACCAGGTGATGAGCTGCGCCAACGGCGCGAGGACGTCGCGCTGCGCGGGCGCGACCCGGGGCGCGGTGGCGATGGTGCGCCACCGCACGTCGCCGGCGACCCACGAGCCGTCGCGCATGCCGGGGGTCGCGAGGCGCACCTGCAGGCGCTGCCCGGAGACGACGCCGCGCTCGTCGACCTCGAACTGCAGCGCCACGGGCAGGACGGCGGCGCTGGCGCGCGGGGCCTCCGGCAGCAGGGCCGCGAGCTGCCGCTCCCACGGGTCCGGCTGCGGCGCCTCGCTCTCCTCGACGTCCTCCGCGGTGAGCTCGAGCAGCAGCGCGGCGCCGTGCTTGCAGTTGAGGGCGACGGGGCAGGTGCACAGGCTGCGCACGGGCCGCCAGCCGGAGCCGCCGGGCTCGATCCACACCTGCGTGTCGTATTCGCGGGTGCCGGCGACGACCCCGGTGACGAGGCGTTTCTCGTCGTCCCATTCGAGGTCGCCGATGAGGCCGGTGCCCACGTACTCGCCCGCGCGGCGCACGGTCGGCCCCCCGAAGAAGCCGATCAGGTCCTCGGGGGTGAACGAGGGCCCTCCGCCGGCAGTCGATGCGCTCATGGTCAAGCGGACAGTCTAGCGCGGGTCGGTGAACCCCCGCAGCGCCGTGCGGTGGGGGCCGGGAGCGCCCAGGAGCACGGGCCGCATCGACTCCACCTGCGCGCGCAGCGCCGTGACCACCGCGGCCACCTCGCGCCGCTGCGCGGCCTCGGGCCGCACCACCATCCAGTACTCCAGCTGCACGGAGACGTCGTCGGGCAGCACGCGCACCAGGTCGGGCCGGGCGTCGGCGAGGAAGCAGGGGAGCAGGCCGAGCCCGGCGCCGGCGCAGGTGGCCTCGACGTGGACGAGCACGTTCGTCGAGCTGAGGCGGTCGGTCATGTCGGGCACCAGCACCCGCGCGAGGTCCAGGTCGTCGACGGTGAGCATCGAGTCGATGAAGTAGACGAGCGGCCGCCCGGCCAGGTCGCGCGGCTCCTGCGGCGTCCCGTCGGCGGCGAGGTACTCCCGCGAGCCGTACAGGCCGAGCCGGTAGGGCGCGAGAAGTTCGGGCTCCACCCGGTAGGTCTCGGGCCGCCCCACCACGACCTCGACGTCCACGCCGGAGCGGGTCGACGGTGCGCGGCGCGTCACCGTCAACAGGTCGACGGACAGCCGTGGGTGCACGCGCCCCAGCTGCGCGATCGCGGGCGCCACGACGCGGGCGCTGAAGCCGTCGGTCGCGGCGATGCGGACCTTGCCGTGCAGGTCGTCGGCGGTGTCGGCATCGAGGCCGTGCAGTACCGCCTCGATCCGCTCCGCCGCGGCGACGCCCGAGCGGCCCAGCTCGGTGAGCTCCCAGCCCGCGGCGCCGCGGGCGAGCAGGGGCCCGCCGAGCGCCCGCTCGAGGGCCGCGACCCGCCGCGAGGCGGTGGTGTGGTTGATGCCCAGCAGGTCCGCCGCCGCGGTGTAACGGCCGGTCCGCGCGACGGCCAGCAGGGTGAGCAGGCCGTCGGCGCTCGGCTCAGGAGTGTGCATGGATGCAGATCCGATCCGCGGATGTGGGCATTGTGTGTGCGATTTTATCCATACATACTGCGTTGAGCATGGCGTGCGTCACATCCGTTCGGCGCCGTGATCCGTCACACAAGGAGTGGATATGACGCAGACCGACCTGGAGCAGCCGCGCGGGCTCCGGAAGATCGTCGCCGCGTCGATGGCCGGCACGGTCGTCGAGTGGTACGAGTTCTTCCTCTACGGCATCGCCGCCACGGTGGTGTTCAACAAGATCTTCTTCAAGGCCGGCGCCAGCGAGTACGACGCCATCATCGCGGCGTTCGTGACCTACGCGGTGGGCTTCGCGGCGAGGCCGATCGGCGGCATCGTCTTCGGCCACCTGGGCGACAAGCTGGGCCGCAAGAAGCTCCTGCAGGTCTCGATCCTCATGGTCGGCGTCGCGACCTTCCTCATGGGCTGCCTGCCCACGTTCGACCAGATCGGCTACTGGGCGCCCTTCCTGCTCGTGGTGCTGCGCTTCATCCAGGGCTTCGCGGTCGGCGGCGAGTGGGGCGGCGCGGTGCTGCTCGTGGCCGAGCACAGCCCGAACAAGTCCCGCGGCTTCTGGGCGTCGTGGCCGCAGGCCGGCGTGCCGGGCGGCAACCTGGCCGCCACCGTCGTGCTGCTGATCCTGACCAACGTGTTGTCCGAGGCGGACTTCCTCGCCTGGGGCTGGCGCGTCGCCTTCTGGCTGTCGGCCGTGATCGTCCTGGTCGGCTACTACATCCGCACCCAGGTCGACGAGTCGCCGCTGTTCAAGGAGGCTCAGCAGGAGATCGCGAAGGAGAAGGCCGTCTCGTACGGCGTCGTCGAGGTCGTCAAGCGCTACCCCCGCGGCGTGCTCTCGGCCATGGGCCTGCGCTTCGGCGAGAACATCTTCTACTACCTCGTGGTCACCTTCTCGATCACGTACCTCAAGACCGTCGTGAAGATGGACACCTCCGACATCCTGATGTGGCTGCTCATCGCGCACGCCGTGCACTTCGCGGTCATGCCGCTGGCGGGTGCGCTCACCGACCGCGTCGGCCGCCGCCCCGTGTACTGGCTGGGCGCGGCGCTCGCCGCGACCTGGGGCTTCTTCGCCTTCCCGATGTTCGACACCGGTCACGGCGTCGTGGTCGTCGCCGCCGTGACGATCGGCCTGATGTTCCACGCGCTGATGTACGCGCCGCAGCCCGCGATCATGGCGGAGTCCTTCCCGACCCGCATGCGCTACTCGGGCGTCTCGGTCGCAGCGCAGGTCACCTCGGTCGTCGCCGGTTCGCTCGCGCCGATCATCGCGACCAAGCTGCTCAAGGACTTCGGCTCGTCGGTGCCGGTCGCCGTCTACCTCGCTATCGCCTGCGGCATCACCTTCCTGGCCGTCTTCTTCGTCCGGGAGACCAAGGGCATCGACCTCGCCACCATCGACGAGGAGGATCGGGCGGCCCTGCAGGCCGAGCAGGCCACCGGGGCCCGCGCGTGAAGGCGATGGTGACCGGCGGCGCGGCGGGGATCGGGGCCGCCGTCGCGCGCCGCCTCGCCGCCGACGGTGCCGCTGTCACCGTCGTCGATCGCGACGGCGCGGCCGCGGCGGCGCTGGCCGCGGAGATCGGCGGCACCGCGCTCGAGCTGGATCTCACCGACACGGCGGCCCTCGCGGACCTGAGCCTGGACGTCGACGTCCTGGTCAACAACGCGGGGGTCCAGCACGTCGCGCCGATCGAGGATTTCGACCCGGCGTGGTTCCATCGCATCCTCACCCTGATGCTGGAGGCGCCCTTCCTGCTCACCCGCGCCGCACTGCCGGGAATGTACGAGCGGGGCTTCGGCCGCATCGTGCACGTCTCCTCGGTGCACGGGCTGCGGGCGTCGAAGTACAAGGCGGCCTACGTGGCGGCGAAGCACGGCGTGGAGGGCCTGTCCAAGGTCACCGCGCTCGAGGGCGGCGAGCACGGCGTCACCAGCAACTGCGTGAACCCGGGCTACGTGCGCACCGCGCTGGTCGCGAAGCAGATCGCCGAGCAGGCGGCCGCGCACGGCATCACCGAGCAGCAGGTCACCGACGAGGTCTTCCTCGCGCGCCCCGCGATCAAGCGCCTCATCGAGCCCGACGAGGTCGCGGGCCTGGTCGCGTGGTTGTGCTCGCCCGGCGCCGCCATGGTCACCGGCGCCGCCTACACGATGGACGGCGGCTGGACCGCGAACTGATCGCCTGGCAGTCTGCTGGGAGTGCGCCACGTGAGTTGGAGTGGCGCAGTCGCAACGGCTACCGTACGAAGGGCCTGTGACCAGGTATTGCTGTGGTGTAGTCAGGATTGTTGATCAGTGGGTGTGGACCAGACGATGAGCGAACGCGGCGTCGAGCCGACGCCTGAGCCCGTGGCGGCGACGCCCGCGCCCGAGCGGCCCGAGCCCGCAGCGGCACCGTCGAAGCCCAAGCGCGCCGGCGGGCACCTCTTCGAGCTCGACATCGTGCGCATCGTGACTTTCGCGGGCGTCATCTTCGACCACTGCGTCTCGGGCACGACGTTCCCGTTCAGCGTCGCCTCGAACGCGATCCAGACGATCTTCCACTACACCCGCAACGCCTTCTTCGCGCTCACCGGCTTCGTGCTCGTGTACCAGTACCGCGACCGCAAGCTCGACCCCATCGACTTCTGGCGCCGCCGGTACAAGGCGGTCGGCCTACCGTTCCTGACCTGGAGCATCTTCTACTGGCTCTATCACATGTACGTGATGTGGCCGCCGGCCTTCTCGAACATCTCGCGCACGTTCGAGACCTGGGAGTCGACGAAGGCCGCGCTCAAGGTGCTCGCCTACGACCTGTTCACCGGCGACGCCTGGTACCACCTCTACTTCGTCTTCGTCACGATGCAGGTGTATCTGATCTTCCCGTTCCTGCTGAAGTTCCTGCGCTGGACGATGGGCTACCACAAGTACCTGCTGGCGGCGAGCTTCGTCTTCCACCTGGTCCTGCTGCACTACATGACCACCGCGCGACCGGAGATGTTCAACTACGGGCTGCTCGCGAAGCTGTGGAACCACCTGCCGGCGACGATCTTCCCGTACCAGTTCTTCACGCTGCTCGGCTGCATCGCGGCCATGCACATCGAGGAGGTGCGGGCCTGGTTCTCGCGCTTCCGCGGCCGCGTCATCACGATCGCGATCGGCGTCGTCATCGTCACGCTCATCGCGTACGGCTACAAGACCAGCATGGAGGGGATGTTCCCCACCGACGCGGCGAACGTCTTCCGCCCCTACGCCGCGGTGATGTTCGTGATGATCATCCTGGCCCTCTACGCGGCCGGCACCTACTGGTCCGACTACCGCACCGCGGGCTCCTTCTGGGACAAGTTCCTCAAGACCGCCTCCGACCGGTCCTTCGGCATCTTCCTCGTGCACGCCTTCGCACTGCAGGAGCTGGCGCCCACGATCCAGCGCTTCCGGTTCGACGTCTACGCGCCGATCCTCACGATCTGCACCTTCATCGTGACCGCGTTCTTCACCGTCGCGATCAGCGAGGTGCTGCGCCGCACGCCGGTCAGCCTGTGGACCACCGGCCGCAAGATGATCCCGATGGCGAAGCAGAGCCTGAACGTCTCGATCGGCATCGGCGTCGCGATGATCGTGATCGGCGCGCTCTTCTACTGGCCGCTCGACGTGCCCGCCGGCGCGGTCTCAGTGACCCTGGGCGCGGTGCTGCTGGTCTGGCAGGGCCTCGGCCGCACGGTGTTCGCCGGCCCCGCAGGAGCACGCCCCGCGGCTGTCACGTCCTAACGTTCGCGCGCCATCCGCCCGTCCGTCGCCGCCCCTCCGCCCGGCGCGCTCCCGCGAGTGCGCGGGTGGCGGCGTGGTATCCGCACATCCCGTGCGCGGCGGGTCCGGGCGGGGTGGCGGCGGAGCAGATGTACATGCCGGGCACGCCGAGGTCGTAGGGCTGCAGGGTGATGCGGGGGCCGAAGACGAGTTGGAGTGGGTCCTTGGATCCGGTGTTGATGTCGCCGCCGACGAAGTTGGCGTTGTAGCGCGACATCTCGGTGGTGGAGCAGACGGCGGTGCCGACGATGCGTTCCCGGAAGCCGGGGGCGAAGCGCTCGATCTGGGCGATGATGGCCTCGGTGGCGTCGCCGGTGTAGCCGTTCGGCACGTGGGCGTAGGACCAGACGGGGTGGACGTCGCCGACGCTGCGGGTGGGGTCGGCGAGGTACTGCTGGCCCACCAGGACGAAGGGGCGCTCGGGCATCCGGCCCGCCGCGATCTCCCGCTCGGTGGCGGCGGTCTCCGCGAACTCGCCGCCCAGGTGGACGGTGCTGGAGCGGCGCGCGTCGGGGTTGCTCCAGGGGACGCCGCCCTGCACGGCGAAGTCCACCTTGAAGGCGCCGGGGCCGCGGCGGAACTTCGTCAGCGGCCGGCGCACGCGGTTCGGTAGCCGATCACCGACGATGCGCGCCACCTGCTGCGGATCCAGGTCGAACAGCAGCAGATCGCTGCCCGGCAGGTCTCCGAGCGAGGTGACGCGGGCATCGGTCTCGATGTCGCCGCCGAGCTCGGTGAGCTCCGCCGCGAGCGCCGTGGCGATCGCCCCGGAGCCGCCCTCGGCCACTTGCCAGCCGTAGGCGTGCCCGGCCGAGAGCAGGCCCAGCCCGATCGCCGAGCTCATCGGTTGGTGCAGCGGCCGGAAGGTGTGCGCGGCGATCCCGCCCCACAGTGCCCGCGCCTGCGGGGTGCGGAACCCGCGGGCCAGCAGGGACGCGGGCAGGGGGGCCGCCGCCCCGAAGCGCGCCAGGTGGATCGGGTGCTTCGGCACGCGGAGAAGGGGCGACAGGATCGCCGGTCCCACCTTGTCGATGTTCTCGACGGTGCCGGCGAACAGTCCCCGCCACAGCGCGCCGTCGGCCCCGAGGCCATCGGCGGTTTCGGCGACGGACCGCCGCAGTACCCCGCCGGTGCCGTCGTCCAGTGGCTGCACGCAATCGATGTCGGCGGAGCGCCACCGCAGGCCGTGCCGCGCGAGGTCGAGCGACCTCAGGAACGGCGAGCCCACGGCCATGGGATGCATGGCGGCGCAGTGGTCGTGGATCAGTCCCGGGACGATGCCCTCGAAGGAACGGATGCCACCGCCGACGGTGCCGGCTGCTTCGAGGACCGTGACGTCGACTCCCGCACGGGCCAGGGTGATGGCGGCGGCGAGGCCGTTGGGGCCGGCGCCGACGACGGTGGCGGTGCTCATGCCCCGACCGCCCGACGATCACCGCTGGGCGTGCCGGTGCGCATCTTCGACCAGGTGGGGGTGTGCGGGGCGGGGCCGTCGGGCAGCCACGGCTGCGTGTCGGTGACCTCGTGCACGTTCCAGGTGCCCTCCTCGACGACGCCCAGGGCGGCGTCGATCACCTTGTACGCCTGCGTTTTCGTGTGCACCGGCTGGGATTCGACCCAGACGATGACGCACTCGCCGGGCTCGAACCGCGCCTCGCTCTGCACGGCGCGGATCATGTCCTCGTTGTGCAGGTGCCCGTCGCCGAAGTTGAAGCCGAGGATCGAGTTGCAGAGGAACTCGCCCTCCCGGACGGTGCGGCTGTCGATGTCGGGCAGGGTGGCGAGCAGGACCGAGAAGAGGCCGCGCCCCTGGCTGTGCAGCGACCGCCAGCCGATGGTCATCTGCAGTGTGATCTCCGCCCAGAGCGGCGGGTAGCCGGCGGCGATGAACTGGTCGATCTGGTTGGGGGCCGACCGGGTGACCCGATTGAGCTTCTCCTCCGCGCCCGGGGTGAAAGTCCACAGTGCGGTGGCCCAGTTGCCGGCGTACTGGCGCATCGACGGCAGGAACGAGACCTTGTCGGGACGGAAGTTGCCGAGGATCGGGAAGAAGGCCAGGGCCGCGGTGATGATGATCGCCAGCCACGCGGGGCCCATGTCCCACAGGGCGTAGCCGCTGTCGGCGGGAAAGCCGATGAACAGGAAGATCGCGGTGTAGCCGAACAGCAGGTTCCACTCCAGCGGCACGGCCAGCGGGAAGGTGGAGATGATGAACAGGTGGTAGAGGCACATGAACACGGCCGCCACGACGGTCACGATGCGGTTGGTCGAGAACAGCAGGATCAGCGGCGCGATGATCTCGACGACCACGCCGGGGCCGTGCGCCATGAACCGTGCGAAGCCCGACGGCCGCATGTCGCTCCCGAAGTCCTTGTACTGCAGCTTCTTGAACCAGCTGCCCGGCACGAGCGGGCTGTTGGAGACCATGGGCGGGATCACCATGGTGAAGTGGTGGTTGCACTTTGACAGGCCGGCGCCGACCCAGACCACGCCGATGACCAGCTTGAGCGCGATGATCATGTTCACGAAGCCGTGCTCGCCGAAGAGAAGCGGCAGAATCGCGAAGGCCAGCATCGGCGGCAGGTACTGCTCGCCCCGCGCGGCGAGGAAGATCGTCTTGTCGCGCAGACCGATCAGGATCAGCAGCGCGATCGGCGCGATCAGCAGCTCGGGGCGCATCAGGCCGTGGGAGGCGTCGATGCCGAGCGCGGCCATCGCGCCGTCGAAACCGCCGAGGCCCCGCACGCCGGGCAGCGCGATGGCGACGAGGAGCGAGACCAGCATCGCGAGGTACACGAGCACGTCGAAGGGAGTGCGGCGATCGCCGTTCGTGCCCGGGACCCAGTTCCATGGGCGCAGCCGGATGGTGCCGGGCCGGGCCCAGAACAGGATTCCGCCGGTCATGGGTTTCGCCTTGCCGGCGAGCGGGCCCCACGAGCCCGCGACGCCGATCGCTTCCAGCAGCACGGTCCACAGCACCAGCTTCTGGTACACGATGGGCTGGTTCCACCATTCGCCGAGGGCGAAGGGCTGCATTCCGGAGGTGAGCGTGGCCAGCGCCACGCCGCCGAGGCCGTAGAAGACGAACAGCTTGACGACGTAGATGACGTGGATCATGTACGGGGTGCCGAAGCCGAATTCGGCCCACTGCGTGCTGAGGACGCGGATGCGGTCCATGAGGGGGCGTTGGAGGAACTCCTCGGGGTCCACTGCGGGGAACACCGGATCCTTGAATCCCATGATGACTCTCCTTGTTCGGGTGATGCGTGGGGTGATGCGACGGTGGCTAGGACGCGGCGACCGGGGGTGCGGTGCGCGTGCGCAGGGTGGGCTTGTCGAGCTTGCCGACGGCGTTCTTGGGGAGGCTCGGGAGAGTCGTGATCTCCACGGGCAGTTTGTACTTGGCGAGCTTGCCCGCGGCGTGCGCGAGGATCTCGTCGGGCTCGAGGGGCGTGCCCTCGCTCAGTGCGACGAACAGGACGGGCACCTCGCCGAACGTAGGGTCGGGGCGCCCGACGACGGCCGCCTCGGCGACGCCCGGCAGCTGATAGACCACCGACTCGATCTCCTTGGGGTAGATGTTCTCCCCGCCACGGATGATGATGTCCTTGGCCCTGTCCACGAGTGTGAGGTAGCCGTCCTCGTCGAGGAACCCGATGTCGCCCGTCCGGAGCCGGCCGTCGACGAGCGTCGCGGCGGTCTCCTCGGGCCGGTTCAGGTAGCCCCGCATCACGTTCGGGCCGGAGATCACCACGTCGCCCACCTCCCCTGCCGGCAGCCGGGCGCCGTCGGCGTCCAGGACCTCGACGGTGACGCCCGGAATGGCGGGCCCGACGGTGCCGGGCTTGCGGACGCCGTCGAACGGATTGACCGTGGCGACGCACGTGCACTCCGAGAGGCCGTAGCCCTCCACCAGCGGAAAACCGAAGCGCTGCTCGACCTTCGCGAGCAGCTCGACGCTCGCCGGAGCCGCACCGCAGACGCCGAAGCGGATCGACGAGGTGTCCGGCCGCACGTCAGCGGGGAGGTCCGCGAGCATCTGGTAGATCGTGGGCACCGCGGAGAAGTAGGTGGGCCGCGCCTGCTCGATCTGGGTGAAGAAGGTCTCCGGACGGAACCGGCCGGCCACCGTCGTCCGGCCGCCCGCGAGCAACGGCGAGAGGGTCCCGGCGATGATCCCGTTCGCGTGGAACAGCGGCAGGATGAGCAGGCTGTGATCCGCCGGCGTGAGGCCCAGCGCCGCCACGACGGAATCGCACTGGGCGCGCAGATTGGCATGGTCGAGGCGGACGCCCTTCGGGCGGCCAGTGGTGCCCGAGGTGTAGATCAGCAGCGCGAGGTCGTCGTCGTGCGCGTCCACGACGGGGGCGGTGCGAGCCTCGCTCGGATCACGGGTGAGAAGCAGCGGAGCGCCGAGATCGTCGCCGCGGTCGTTGTCGGTGACCAACACCGACGAGCCGGCGTCGGTCACCTGGTAACGCACCTCGTCCGCCGTGAGCGCGGGGTTGATCGGCGTCACCGCCGCGCCGAGCCGCCACGCCGCGAACAGGGTGACGATCAGATCGGCGGTGTTCGGCAGCAGCACCGCGACCACGTCGCCACGGCCGACGCCGCGATCGGTCAGCGTGCCCGCAGTATGCTCGATGACCTGCTCGAACGTCGCGTTGTCGAGGCGTCGATGGTCATCCGCGACCGCGGGCTCCGACGGTGCCGTGCGGGCCCGGTGTGCGGGGAGGAGGGCGAAGTGCATCGGAGGCCTCTCGATCGTCGTGACGCGGCTGCTGATGCGAAGAAATCTAGGCTCGAGTGACCGACATCACATCGTCCGCGCGGCCCAACGTTTCCCCTTGTGTTGTCTCCGGCGAACAACGACGGGTTTCGCCGATCGCCCCGCCGGAGCCGACCACGGTGGCTACGCTCGGGCGTCATGTCGGGTACAGAGGGCGTGTCCTCCGCCGCGTCGGCCGTGATCGTGCGGATGGAGCCCCGCGCCGCCGAGGTGACCGACGCGGTGCGGGACGTGATCCTCGCGCAGATCCCGGAGCTGCGCGGCGATGCCCAATTGGTGCAGCTGTTGCGCGCCAGCGTCGAGGGCAACATCGCGACGATCTTCGCCGCGATCCGGCACGGCATAGACGTTGCCGGCGTGACGGCACCGGTCGCGGCGCTCGAGTACGCGCGTCGTCTCGCACAGCACGACGTCACGCCCAACGCCCTTGTCCGCGCGTACCGCCTCGGACAGCAGGAGCTGCTGCGGCTGGTCTTCGCGGAGGTCCGCGCGGGTGGCCTCGACGCGGACACCGCTCTGGCGGTCTTCGAGGCCACCTTCACCGCGACCTCGCAGTACATCGACTGGATCTCCGAGCAGGTGATCGAGGTGTACCGGCAGGAACTGGACAGGTGGCGGGAGAGCCGGGAGCGGATCCGTGGCGAGCAGATCCGGCGGATCCTCGCCCGCACGAAGGATTCCCGCGGCGTCGACGAGCTGAGTTCGACGCTGCGCTACCCGCTGCGCGAATACAGCCTCGCGGTCGTGATGTGGTATCCGAAACCGGTGTTGGAGCGGGGTGAGCTCATCGGCATGGAACGCTTCCTGCACGCGGCGGCGAAGCACCTGGGCGCCGTCTCCTCCCCGTTGTTCATGGCACACGACCGGCAGACCGCCTGGGCCTGGATCCCACTCGCACCCGCGGCGGTCGACGGTGCCGTGCCGGCCCTGCGCCGCTTGGCGGACGGGGACCCGCACGCCCCGTCGCTCGGGATCGGAGCGCCGCGCCGCGGTGTGGGCGGCTTCGTCCGGTCGCACGAGCTCGCGGAGGACGCCCGGGCGGTGGCGCTGCGCGCCGCGGGGGAGGACCGGGTGACGGTCGCGAGCGACGACACCGGAGTGGTGATCGCGGCGATGCTGGGCGGCGACCTGTCCACCGCCGGCGTCTGGGTCCGCGAGGTGCTCGGTCCCCTCGCCGAGCCCACCGAGTCGGATGCGCACCTGCGCCACTCGCTGCAGGTCTTCCTCGAGGCGGGGTCCAGCTTCACCGCCGCCGCGCCCGTCCTGCACCTGCACACCAACACCGTGAAGTACCGCGTGCGCAAGGCCGTCGAGCGACGCGGTCGCCCCCTCGAGGAGGACAGGCTCGACGTCGAGATCGCGCTGCTCCTGTGCCGGCGGTTCCCCGCGATCCTCGAACCGAACTGGCGCTGAGGCCCATCGGTTCGTCGCGGGCGACAAAGTTGCGGCCGGGTTCGGTGTGCAGCGGACATGTCGCGACGGCGGTCCGCGACCTACCGTGAGCCGCGGAGCAGTCCGCGCCACGAAAGGAGAGCAATGTCCGCCACCCTCATCACCGATCCCGGCCCGGGGGCGTTCGCCGGCCGCACCGTCGCCATGTCCGGTGGCAGCCGGGGCATCGGCCTCGCCGTCGCGGTCGCGCTCGCCGAGCGGGGCGCGAACGTCGTGCTGTTGGCCAAGACCGACGATCCCGACCCACGCCTGCCCGGCACGATCCACACCGCGGTCGCGGAGATCGAGGCGGCGGCGGGACGTGACGGCGCCGCGGTCGGTGTGGTGGGGGATCTGCGTTCCGACGACGACATCGCCCGCCTTGTGGGCACCGCCGTGGAGCGGTTCGGTGGGATCGACGTATGCATCAACAACGCGAGCGTGTTGAGCACCATCCCGACCGCGGAGATCACCATGAAGCGCTACGACTTGACACAGCAGGTCAATTCGCGCGGCACCTTCGCGCTGACGAAGGCGTGCCTGCCGCACCTGGAGCGGGCCGAGGAGGGCCGGGTGGTCACGCTGTCGCCACCGCTCAACCTGTCGCCGGACTGGTTGGGACGCTACCCGGCGTACATGCTGGGCAAGTACGGGATGTCGCTGCTCACCATGGGGTTCGCGGCCGAGTTCGCGGATCTCGGAATTGCGGCCAACTGCCTGTGGCCGGAGACGACGATCGCCACGGCCGCGGTGCAGAACCTGCTCGGCGGCGACGAGGCGACGGCGCACGCCCGCTGCCCGCAGATCATGGCCGACGCCGCGGCGGTGCTGCTGGCGCAGCCGCTCTCGGTGACCGGGCGGTGCTTCCTCGACGCCGAGCTGGTGCGCGGCGCGGGCGTTGCGGACCTGCGCCCGTACGGTGGCGCGGAGCCGATCGACTATGACCTGTTCGTCGATCCGCCTGCGTGAGCGCGGTCAGGGGAGGAGGCGGCGCAGGCGCTCGCGGGTGGGGGAGTCCGCGTCTGCGGAGTTGAGCACCAACTGCTGGTCGTGCGCGCCCGCGTAGCGGAAGATCTCCCAGTCGAGGACGAGCTCGCCCACCTCGGGGTGATTGAGGACCTTGGTGCCGAAGTCCTGCCGCGCGACGTTGCGCGTCGCCCACCACTGCCCGAATTGCTGATCGGCGATCGTGAGCTCGCCGACGAGAGCGGACAGCGCCGGATCGGCCGGGTTCGCGGCCGCCTCGCGGCGCAGGATCGCGACGCACGAACGGGCGACCGACGGCCAGTCCGCGAAGAGCTCGCGCATCGCCGGGTTCGTGAAGATGAGGCGGACGTAGTTGAGCTCGCGGGGATCCATCGCGTCGAAGTCCGCGTAGACCTTGGCGGCGAGCGGGTTCCACGCCAGGATGTCGGTGCGTGGTCCGAGCACGAGCGAGGGGGTCTCGGAGAGCTGGTCGAGCAGCCGCAGGACCTGCGGTCGGACGCGCGACGGGCGGCGCCTGGTCTGTTTCGCCGGCGCCTGCGCGGCGTGGTCGAGGAGGCTGACCGCGTAGTCCGCTTGGTCCGGGTCCAGCCGGAGAGCCCGCACGAGGGCGTCGAGGACGTGCCTTGTCGGGCTCAGGCGGCCCTGCTCGATGCGCGTGTAGTAGTCGGTGCTGATCGATGAGAGCTGCGCGACCTCTTCCCGCCGCAGCCCGGAGACGCGGCGCGTGCCGGTGTTCGCGAGGCCGACGTCGGCGGGCGCGAGGCGCCCGCGGCAGGTGCGCAGGAAGTCGCCGAGTTCCTTCAGGTGCGGTGTGGCACTCGTGGATCCAGCCATGTCGCCAGGCTAGTCCCGGACCCGCATCGTCTGCCTGGGAAAGATTCTTCCTAGGCAGAATTCCGTCCTTCCCGGGTGCGGCGCCCCTCCCTAGCGTGGTTTTCACAGCCACCACGGACGAGAGGAAACGTCATGGCAGAGAACATCACCACCGTCACGGCCAAGGGATGGGCGTGGGACATCGCCGTCGATCTCCACTTCCCGCCCGGGTTCGACGATTCGAAGACCTATCCGACCGTCGTCTCGGCCCACCCGACCGGCAGCTGCAAGGCGCAGACCTCGGGCGACGTCTACGGCGCGGCGCTCGCCGAGGCGGGATTCGTGGTCGCGGCCTTCGACGCGTCCTTCCAGGGCGATAGCGGCGGTGATCCGCGATCGGTGGAGGATCCCGGTTTCCGGACCAGTGACTTCAGCTTCGTCATCGACCACCTGGTGACGCTGCCCTACGTCGACGCCGACAACATCGGCGTGCTGGCGATCTGTGGCGGCGCCGGGTACGCGGTGGCGGCGACGAAGATCGACCGCCGGATCAAGGCGCTGGGCACCGTCGTCGGCAGCAACGTGGGCCGGCTCATGCGGGAGGGCTTCGCCGAGTACGACCCGATCGGCATGCTCGAGGCGATCGCCGCGCAGCGCACCGCCCAGGCGCGCGGCGCCGCCGAGCAGATCAACGACCTGCTGCCCCCGTCGGTCGAGGCCGCCGAGCAGGCCGGAGTCACCGACATCGACGTTCTCGAGGCCACCGACTACTACAAGACCGACCGCGGCCAGGCGCCCGGCGGGAAGACGAGCTTCAACTTCGCATATCAGGGCGCGTTGGCGGACTGGGACGCCTACGACCGTGTCGAGACCCTCCTGACGCAGCCCCTGATGGTCGTGATCGGCGACCAGCCCGGTGCCTTCGCCTCGCAACGGCTGAGCATGGAGCTCTACGGCCGCGCCGCGTCGAAGGACAAGCACCTCGTCGTGGTCGACGGTGCCTCGCACTACGACCTCTACGACCGCCCCGGCCCGACCGGCGTCGCGCTGGAGAACCTCGTACCGTTCTTCCGAGCCCACCTGGGCTGATCACGGACCGGGCTCGACCTGTTCCGCCGGCGTGTCGGCGGCCGCGATGAGGAGTTCGCAGCCGCTGCGGAGGAGTTCCTCGAGATCAGCCTCCGGCCGCCGGAGCCACTGGTCGTAGGCGGCGAGCGCGACGCCCAGCGCCATCCACGCGAGCGTCTGCGGGGTGTGGTCCTCCGGGGAGAGGCTGAGGCGGCGCGCGACGTGCTCCGCGATCACCCGCCGCCAGTCGGCGTACATGATCATCGAATGCGCCTGCAGCGCAGGCACTGTCAGCAGTAGGTGCATCCGGCGGCGATGGTGCTCGTGCTCGGACTCCGGCACCTGGTTGAAGGCGACGATCGCGTCCCGCAGCTCCGTGCCGAGCGTGCCCGTGCCGGCCGCCTCGTCGAGCAGCCCGCGCAAGCCCTCCAGATGGTCGTCGAACTCGCCCCACGCCAGCGAGTTCTTCGACGGGTAGTAGCGGAAGAGCGTCCGCCGGGCGATGCCCGCCGCGGCGGCGATGTCGTCGACGCTGGTCTCGTCGAAGCCGTTCTCGATGAACAGGTCGATGGCGATGCCGCTGAGGTGGCCGCGCGTCGTCGCGGAGGGGCGCCCGCCGAGCGGTCCGCTGCGTCCGCGAGGGGCCATCGTCGCTGCCTACTTTCTGCGCGTTCCCGCCGGTCGGGGACTGTGCGCGATCGTACGTCAGGACCGATTCCGCCGAATCCCTATGATTTTGCACCGAGTGCCATTACTGTGTGACGGGAACCACAACGGCAAGCCTGAGGAGGTTGGTTCACATGTCCGACAAGGAGACTGCGACGCAGGACGAGCTCGTGACGGAATCGTTGGTGGAGGAAGTATCCATCGACGGCATGTGCGGCGTGTACTGATGACCACCGCGCACGCGGCGGCTCCCGGCGGCCTCATGGCCGCCGGGGCCGACGCCCCCACCGTGTCCTTCGACCCCGACGCCGCCTGGGCGATCAACCCCCGCGTCGCGGTCCGCCCCGAGCCCTTCGGCGCGCTGCTCTACCACTTCGGCACCCGGAAGCTGTCCTTCCTCAAGAACCTCGTCGTCGTCGACGTGGTGCGGTCCCTGCACGAGCACCCGAGCGCCGCAGCCGCGCTCGACGCCGCGGGCATCGCCGCAGACGACCGCCCCCTGTACCTCGATGCGCTCGGCGCGCTCGCCCGCTCCGGGATGATCGTCCCGGCCACCGACCAGGAGTGAGAGACATGACAACCCTCGAACGGCCCCGCCCGGCCCCCGTCGGGCGCCTCGTCGACCAGTTCGAACGCGGCCTCGACGCCCCCATCTGCCTGACCTGGGAGCTCACCTACGCCTGCAACCTCGCGTGCGTGCACTGCCTGTCCAGCTCCGGCAAGCGCGACCCCCGCGAGCTCAGCACCGAGCAGTGCAAGGCCATCATCGACGAGCTGCAGCGCATGCAGGTCTTCTACGTCAACATCGGCGGCGGCGAGCCCACGGTGCGCCCCGACTTCTGGGAGCTCGTCGACTACGCCACGGACCACCAGGTGGGCGTGAAGTTCTCGACCAATGGCCTGCGGATCGACGCGGAGGTCGCCCAGCGCCTCGCGGCCTCCGACTACGTCGACGTGCAGATCTCGCTCGACGGTGCCACCGCCGAGGTCAACGACGCCGTGCGCGGCCCCGGGTCGTTCGCCATGGCGATCAGCGCCCTCGAGAACCTCGCCGCAGCGGGCTTCCGCGACGCCAAGATCAGCGTCGTGATGACCCGGCAGAACGTCGCGCAGCTCGACGAGTTCAAGGCGCTCGCGGACAAGTACGGCGCCACGCTGCGCATCACCCGCCTGCGCCCGTCGGGCCGCGGCGCCGACGTCTGGGACGACCTGCACCCCCTGCCCGAGCAGCAGCGCGAGCTGTACGACTGGCTCGTCGCGCACGGCGACGGCGTCCTCACCGGGGACTCCTTCTTCCACCTCTCCGCGTTCGGTGGGAACGACGGTGCCGGGGCCCTGCCCGGGCTCAACCTCTGCGGCGCGGGACGCGTCGTGTGCCTCATCGATCCCGTCGGCGACGTCTACGCCTGCCCCTTCGCGATCCACGAGAACTTCCTGGCGGGCAACGTCACCGGCGACGGCGGCTTCCAGCAGGTGTGGCAGCGCTCCGAGCTGTTCCGCTCCCTGCGCGAACCGCAGAGCGCCGGCGCCTGCACGCAGTGCAGCTTCTTCGACTCCTGCCGCGGCGGCTGCATGGCCGCGAAGTTCTTCACCGGCCTGCCCATGGACGGGCCCGACCCGGAATGCGTGCAGGGCTACGGCGAGCCGCTCCTCGCGGGCGAGCGCAGCAAGCCCACCGCCAACAAGGACCACTCCCGCGGCGTGCCACTCACGCTCATGACCCGGCCGCCGTCGCGCGACTGCGACGAGAACCCGCTCGCCGGATTCGCCCCCACGAGCTCTCCGCGGCCACCGTCGTCGCGCCTGGCGCCCGGCGCGCCGAGCCCTGCCCTACCCCCCGCCGCCGCCCGGTCCGCATCCGGCTGCTCCTGAAACCCGAGGAACACCACCATGTCCCGACTCTCCGCACTCGCCGAGCACAATCCGTGGCGCCGCAACCCCTGGTTCGAGACCGTCCACGAGGCGCAGAACCGCGCCCGCAAGCGCCTGCCGCGCACGGTCTACTCGTCCCTCGTGGCAGGTACCCAGGGCGGCGTCACCGTCACCGATAACACCGAGGCCTTCGAGGAACTGGGCTTCGCCCCGCACGTCGTGGGGGCCAAGGCCGAGCGCAACCTCACCACCAAGGTGATGGGGCAGGAGCTGTCCTTCCCGGTGATGATCTCCCCGACGGGCGTCCAGGCCGTCGACCCCGACGGCGAGGTCGCCGTCGCCCGTGCCGCCGCCGCCCGCGGCACCGCGATGGGCCTGTCCAGCTTCGCCAGCAAGCCGGTGGAGGAGGTGACGGAGGTCAACGGACGGATCTTCTTCCAGATCTACTGGCTCGGCAGCCGCGACGACATCCTCGCCCGCGCGCGGCGGGCGAAGGAGGCGGGGTGCCAGGGCCTCATCGTCACCACCGACTGGGTGTTCAACATCGGCCGGGACTGGGGCAGCCCCGAGATCCCCGAGAAGGTGGACCTCAAGGCCCTCGCGCGGCTCGCCCCCGAGATCGCCGCGAGGCCGCGCTACGCCCTCGACTGGATCCGCGACGGCCGGATCATCGTGCCCGACCTCACCGCGCCCAACCTGGTCGATCGCGGCGAGACCGGCCCCACCTTCTTCGGCGCGTACTACCAGTGGATGAACACCCCGCCGCCCACCTGGGAGGACCTGGAGTGGCTGCGCGAGCAGTGGGGCGGCGAGTTCATGGTCAAGGGCATCACCCGGCTCGACGACGCGAAGCGCGCCGTCGACATCGGCGCCACCGCCATCTCCGTCTCCAACCACGGCGGCAACAACCTCGACGGTACGCCCGCCACCATCCGCGTGCTCGGCCCAATCGCCGACGCCGTCGGGGGCGACGTCGACGTGCTGCTCGACGGCGGCATCCGCCGCGGCGCCGACGTCGTCAAGGCCCTCGCCCTCGGGGCCAAGGCCGTGATGATCGGCCGCGCCTACCTGTTCGGCCTCGCGGCCAACGGCCAGGCGGGCGTCGAGAACGTGCTCGACCTGCTCCGCATGGGCGTCGACTCGACGATGATGGGGCTCGGCCGCGCCGACGTCGCCGAGCTCAGCCGCGACGACCTCATCATTCCTGAGGGCTTCGAGCGCTCCTTCGGCGGCTGAGCCCCGTGGCGACCGAGCTGAACTCGCTGACCTGGCCGGAGGTCCCCCCGGCCGGGTCGGTGCTCGTGGTCCCGGTCGGCTCCGTCGAACAGCACGGCCCGCACCTGCCGCTCGACACCGACACCCGCGTCGCCGCCGTGATCGCGCGGCGCGCCGTCGAGAGGCTCGCCTCCGCACCCGGCGCCGACGGTGCCGTCATCCTCGCCCCCGCGCTGCCCTACGGCGCGTCCGGCGAGCACGAGGACTTCCCGGGCACCGTCTCGATCGGCACGGCCGCACTGGAACTCGTGCTGGTGGAGCTGGGGCGCAGCGCGTCCCGGTGGGCGGCGCGCATCGCCTTCGTCAACGGGCACGGCGGGAACCTCGACGCGCTGCGCGCCGCCGCGGCGCTGCTGCGCTACGAGGGCCGCGACGCCGCGTGGTTCCCCTGCGTCTTCCCGGCCGGCGACGCCCACGCGGGCGCGACCGAGACCTCGGTGCTGCTCGCGCACGCCCCGGATGCGGTGCGCGGGGACCGGATCGAGCCGGGGGAGACGGCGCCGATCGGTGCGCTCCTCGACCGGCTGCGCGCCGGCGGGGTCGCGGCGGTCGCGCCGAACGGCGTCCTCGGCGACCCGACCACGGCCACCGCCGCGCACGGCGCGGAGCTGCTCGACGGCGCGGTCGACCGCCTCGTCGGCGCGCTCGGCCGGTGGACCGTCGGCGCCGACGGGCGGCTGCGGTGACCGGCCCCGGATCCGCGCTCCTGCCGGACGGTTTCACCGTCCGGCTCGACCCGGGGTGCCTGCGTCCCGGCCCGCGGCACCTGCTCGGCGGCTCGCCGATGCGGCTGCTGACCCTGTCGTCCGCCGCCGTCGGCCTGATCGACGACGACGGCACCGTCACCGTCGGCGACGCCGCGACCGCGGGTCTCGCACGGCGGCTGCTCGACTCCGGTGTCGCCGCGCCGATCGCCGCCGCGCAGGGGGCCGCGGAGATCACCGTCGTGATCCCCGTCCGTGACGATCAGGCCGGCGCCGACCGCCTGCTGCGCGCACTGCCCGGCCTGCCGGTCGTGGTCGTCGACGACGGCTCGGCGATCCCGATCCGCGTGCCCGGCGACCCCGCCGTGCGGCTGCTCCGCCTGCCCGAGAACCGCGGACCCGCGCACGCCCGCAACCGCGGCGCGGCGCTCGCCGCCACCGACCTCGTCGCCTTCCTCGACGCCGACACCGTGCCCCGGCCCGGCTGGGCCGACGTGCTCCGCGCCCGGCTCGCCGACCCGACGGTGGCCGTGGCCGCGCCCCGCATCGTCGGACTCGAGGACGCGCCGTGGACGCGGGCCGTCGCGCGGTACGCGGGACTGCACTCCAGCCTGGACATGGGGCCGCGGCCCGGCGCCGCGCGGCCGGGGAACCCCGTCGCCTACGTGCCGTCGGCGGCGATGCTGGTCCGGCGCACCGCCTTCCAGGCCGTCGGCGGCTTCGACGACGACCTCCGCGTCGCCGAGGACGTGGACCTGTGCTGGCGCCTCGCCGCCGCCGGGTGGACGGTGCGGTACGAGCCCGCCGCGCGGGTGGGGCACGACCACCGGACCACGGCGCGGGCGCTGCTCGGCCGGCGCCGGTTCTACGGCACCGGGGCCGCCGAGCTGGCCCGCCGGCACGGCGCCCACGCCGCGCCCGTGGTCGCCTCGGTCCCGGTCGCCCTCGCCACCGTCGGCGTCCTGTCCGGCACGCGGACCGGGGCCGCCGGCGCCGCGGCGGTGTACGGCTGGATGTTCGCGCGCCTCCGGGGCCGCCTGCGCGAGGTGCCCCGCACCGACGCGGTCGCCGCGCGGATCACCCTTCGCGCCGCGTACTTCGGCGTCCACCAGGGGCTCGCGGCGATGCTGCGACACTACTGGCCGGTGACCGCCGCCGCGGCGCTGCTCTCGCGCCGCTTCCGGCGGCGGGTGCTGGTCGCGGCCGCGGTGGAGCCCGTCGTGACGTGGGCGGCGGCGATGCACCGGGAACCGTCGGCGCCCCATCCGGACCCGGTCACCTGGGCCGTGCTGCACCGCCTCGACGACCTCGCCTACGGCCTCGGCGTGTGGCAGGGGGCCGTCGCGCGGCGCGAGTTCGGCGCCCTGCGGCCGAGGATCACGCGCTGACATGGCCGGCGGCGCGCGGCTCACCGCGGACACGGTCGTCGTGGGGGCGGGCAGCGCCGGCCTGGTGATCGCGCAGGCCCTGAGCCGCGACCGGGATGTCGTGCTCATCGAGGGCGGGCCCCTCACCGTCCCCTCCTCCGCGACGCGACGCGTCACCGCCCTGCCCCTCGCCGGAGATCGCGTCCGGCGGTACCGCGAGTCCCACGGGCGGGACGTGGTGCGCGGCAGGGGCCTGGGTGGTTCGGCCGTCGTGAACGGCGGCTACTTCCTGCGCGGTCACCGGAGCGACTACGCGGCGTGGCCGTGGCCGCAGGACCCGATCGCCGCCGCGTTCGACCGCCTGGACGGAGGCGCCGCCGGCGGCGGCTTCATGCGGGTCTCGGCGTTCGCGGACGACGAGCTGGGGGAGGTCGCCGGGCCGTTCGAGGCCTACTGGCGCGCACACGGTCTCGTGGCCCTGGCGGATGCGCCGTGGGCGGGCATCGGGCTGAATCGCGTCCGATCCAACCGCTTCGACGGCGCGCGGTGGACGGCGGCCGACGCCCTTCCCGTCGACGGCGGTCCCACTCTGCTGCGCGCTACGGCGACAGCCCTGGTCGTGGAGCGCGGGAGAGTCCTCGGGGTGGAGACGACCGCGGGGCGGATCCACGCGGCCGAGACGATCCTCGCCGCCGGCACTCTCGGATCCGGCCTGCTCCTCGCGCCGACGATCGGGCCGCTCGTGACCCGCGAGCATCCCGAGCGCATCGTGCGCTTCACGCCTCGGCGTCCGCTGCCGCCGGTTCCGCTCCTGCAGACGGTCTTCCACACCGCGGACGGGCTCGAACTCCGCTGCTACGGCGACGACTTCGCGTCGTACATCCCGGGCATGGAGAGGCGCGGAGTGCCCATCGGGATCGCCGACATGAGCCGCCCGACGCGCGGCGTGCTCGGGCCGGGGGGCGCCCTCGACCTGGGCGAGCCCGACGCGGAGTCGAGGGCGCGGATGGCGCGGGGTGTGGACCAGGTCGTCGCCATGCTCGGCTCGCCCGCGTTCGCGGACCTCGTGGAGCCCGGCTCGATCGCCGTCGATCCGGTGATCGGCATGTCTTCGCACGCCTGGGGCACGCTGCCGTTCGGGGAGCGCGTCGATGCCGGGGGACGGATCGACGGCCTCGACGGGGCGCGGGTCGTCGACGGCTCGGTACTGCCCGAGCTCCTGTGGAGCGGCCCGCACGCGAGCGTCCTCGCCGCGGCGTCGCTGATCGCCGAGACGATCCGCGCCGAATGATCCGGACCGGGGCGGCTACCTGCCGGCGGCCGCCGCCTCGAACAGCCAGGACATCACCAGCGCACCGGGATCCGGCACGCCGATCACGGCGTCGCCGAGGTAGCTGGCCCGGCCGCGCGAGGCGGTGCTGTCCGCCGTCGCCGCCACGCCCTGCGCCGCCGCGGCCGCCGCGTCCGCGAGCGAGCCGCCGGTGTCGAGCACATCGGCGGCGGGGGAGATCGCGTCCACGACCGTCTTGTCGCCGACCCGTGCGCCGCCCAGCTCGACCACCGCGTCGAGGCCGGCGCGCACACCGCGCGCGAAGCCGGCACCGTCGGCCTGCAGGGCCCGGCCGAGCTCGGTGAAGAAGGTCCCGAAGACGGCGCCGGAGGTGCCGCCCGCGCGCACCAGGTACGAGGTGGACATGGCGTCGAGGACCTCGCCGTCGGTACCGCGGAGGGGGAGCGGGAAGTGGCCGAGCGCGGCCTCCATGTTGGTGCCGAAGTCGCCGTCGCCGGCCTTGCGGTCCAGCTCGGTCAGCTCGTCCACCGAGCGCTGCACGCGGCCCACGAAGTCCGAGAGCCAGGCGTTCGGCTCGCCGCTGTCGGCGGAGTCGTCCGGCCGGGCGTGGGCGAGCGGGTCCAGGTTCGACGGTGCCGTGGCCGCGTTCGGCCAGCCCGGCGCGGACGTCGGCGCGTCCCACAGCGCGACGAGCTCGTCGTCGAGGGGGACCACCGTGAGCGAGGCGCCGGCCATGTCGAGGGCGGTGACGAACCGCCCGACCAGGGAGCGGGTCACCTCGATCCCGCGCTCGGCCAGCTGCTTCACCGCCTCGGCGAACAGCACGCCGGTCTCCAGGTCGGTGACGGCGCCGAGGTTGTTGACCACGACCAGCGCGCGGTCGCCGGAGCCGAGGCCGGTGCCGGGGAGGATACGCGCCAGCAGGTCGGTGACGATCTCCTCGGCGGCGGTCGCGGGCCGCTCGTCGCGGGCGCGCTCGCCGTGGATGCCGACGCCGAAGGCCATGTGCCCGTCGGGCAGGTCGAACGAGGGGGCGTCGGAGCCCGGCACGTTGCAGGCGGAGAAGGAGACGGCCATGGAGCGGGCGCGGGCCGCGGCCCGGCGGCCGACCGCGGCCACCTCCGCGAGCGACGATCCCCGGTCGGCGGCCGCGCCGCAGATCTTCTCCACGATGACCGTGGCGGCGGTGCCGCGCCGCCCGGGGCCGGAGGTGTCCTCGGTCGCGACATCGTCGTCGACCAGCACGAACTCGGTGGCGACGGCCGGCGCATCGCCGTCGGGGGCGCCGACGAGGCGGCGGGCGACGGCGAAGTTCATCACGTCGCCGGTGTAGTTCTTCACCACGTGCACGACGCCCGCGCCGGTGTCCACCGCGCGGGTCGCGGCCGCCACCTGCACGGCGTTGGGGGAGGTGAAGATCAGGCCAGGGCAGGCCGCGTCGAGCATGCCGGCGCCGATCAGCCCGACGTGCATCGGCTCGTGGCCGGAGCCGCCGCCGGAGACCACGGCGACGCCGGAGGTCCGGGGCGTGCGGCGGGCGACGAAGCCCGCGTCGTGCCAAGCCGCGTCGGGGTGGGCCGCGAGGACGCCCCGCAGCCCGTCGGTGAAGAGGGATCCGGCGGAGTTCTCGAAGCGCGCGCGATGGGTCACGGCTTCACGTTAGCGAGGTATGTGCAACTCCGCGTGGCCTTCCCGGATGACCGTGAACGCCGACGTGGGGAACTTGGCGAAGGTGAAGGTGGGGTCGAGGATCTGCGCCGCCTCGGCGAGCCCGGGGTCGTGGCCCACCACGAGCACCGTCGTCGCGTCGCCCCGCTCCGCCTCCACGATCTCGAGGATCTCGGCGCCCGTCGCCCCGTACAGCGCGGGCAGGTGGCGCACCGGCGCGTCGACGGCGGCCCGCTCCAGCGTCGCCCGCGCGCGCTCCGCGGTCGAGCACAGCACCAGATCCACGTCGTGGCCGTACCGGCGGATCGCCTTGCCGGCGAGCCCGGCCTGCCGGACGCCGCGCGGCGCCAGCGGGCGGTCGTGATCCTTCACCTTGTCGGGGTACGCGGACTTGCCGTGCCGCAGCAGGATCAGGGTGTCCATATCGGACACCCTACGGGGTGAACCACGACAGCATCCGGCCCGAACCGGGCGCCGCCGGGCCGTCGTCGAGGTCGAGCAGTACGACGGTGCCGGGCGCGAAGCCCGGGAGCTCCGCGCCCGGGTCGAGTTGCGCCGCCGCCTCGGGCAGGCCGGGGAAGTGTGCCACCACGAGCAGGACGTCGACGTCGCCGGGGACGCCGTTGACCTCGTCGAGCACGCGCCGGCCGGGGCACTCGTAGAGCTCCCCGGTCGCCGTCATCGGGCAGCGCAGGTCCATCGCGTGGAAGGTCTCGACGGTGCGCCGCGCCGACGAGACGAGCGCGTGACCGGGTTCGAGGCCCTGCTCGGCGAGCCACGCCGCGGACCGTCGGGCCTGGTCGCGACCGTTCGCGCTGATCGGGCGGGCCTCGTCGGGGATCGACATGCCCGACTCGCCGTGTCGCATGAGCGCCAGCACCGTCATGCCCCGATCTTGCCCTGCCGGGAATGCGTACATTGGTGACATGGCTGGAAAAGAGCTCGATCCCGCGCGCAAGAAGGCCGCGCTGGACGTCGTGAAGCAGCACCCCGGGATGGTCGCGGCGATGGCCGCGCCCGCGCTGGTGGTCGTCGCCGTCGGCTGGTTCATCGGTGGTGCGGGTCTTGGCCTGCTCCTGCTGGTGGCGTTCGGCGTGCTCGGCGCCGTCGGGCTGTCGCGGCTGCTGCGCGCCCGGTAGTCGTGCGGGTCGACGCCTGGCTGTGGGCGGTGCGGCTGACCAAGACGCGGTCGGCCGCCGCCACGGCATGTCGTGGCGGGCACGTGCGGGTCAACGGCGCGACCGCCAAGCCCGCTCAGCACATCGTGGTGGGCGACGAGGTGCGGCTGCGGCTCGCCGGCCGGGAGCGGATCGTCGAGGTCGCCACCCTCATCCCCAAGCGGGTCGGCGCGCCGATCGCGGCCACCTGCTACATCGACCACAGCCCGCCGCCCCCGCCGCGGGAGATCGTGCTGTCCATGCCGCAGCGCGACCGGGGCGCGGGGCGCCCCACCAAGCGCGAGCGGCGCGAGACCGACCGGCTGCTGGGGCGCGAATGACGGCCCCGATGCAGGCGCGCGTGCGTCGCGCGGCGCCCGGCGACGCCGGCGCCGTGGCCGCGCTCGCGGCGCGCACGTTCCCGCTGGCCTGCCCGCCGTCGCTGGCGCGGGAGCACGTCGCGGACTTCGTGGCGACGCACCTCAGCGAGGCCGAGTTCGACCGCCACCTGGCCGATCCCGCCCACCGGGTCCTCGTGGTCGACGGGGCGGACGGCCTCGTCGGGTACGCCCTGGTGCTGCACGGCGCGCACGACGAGGGGCCCGCGGCGCTCCGCGGCGCACCGTCGGCCTACCTGTCCAAGCTCTACGTGGACCCGGACCACCACGGCGGCGGGGTCGCCCGCGCGTTGCTCGACGCGGTCCGCGCCGACGCCGCGGACCTGCCCGTCTGGCTCGGCGTGAACGCCGACAACGCGCGCGCCAAGCGGTTCTACGCCAAGTCGGGGTTCGTGACGGCGGGGGTGCGCGAGTTCACCGTCGGCGGCACGACCTTCGTCGACGACGTGCTCGTCCTCGAGGACTCCCTGGGGGAGTAGAGGCGGGTGTATTCGTCGCGGCCGCGCAGCTCCAGCTCGTCGGTGAACCGCCAGTGCTGCGACTCGGCCTCGCGGGCGCCCATGATCGCGGGCTCGGACGCCACCGGCAGCGACGTGTCGCGCTTGGCGACCTCGGACAGGCGCGCGGACTCGTTGACCGGGTCGCCGATCACGGTGTACTCGTAGCGCTCGATCGCGCCGACGTTGCCCGCGACGACCACGCCGTAGGAGACGCCGATGCCGGCCCGCAGGTCGGGCACCGCGGCGGGCAAGCGGTCGGCGATGAGCCGCGAGGCGCGGAGGGCCCCGCCGGCCGGGTCCGGGTGCGGCAGCGGCGCGCCGAAGACGGCCAGCACCGCGTCGCCCTCGAACTTGTTGACCAGGCCGTCGTTCTCCTCCACCGCGGTCACGATGACCTCGAAGAACCGGTTGAGCAGTTCGACCACCTCGGTCGCCGGGCGCTGCCGCGCCAGCGTCGTGGAGCCGACCACGTCGACGAAGAGCACGCCGACGACCTGCTCGGAGCCGCCCAACTGCACGCCGAGGCCGAGCGCCGACTCGGCGACATCGCGGCCCACGTGCCGGCCGAACAGGTCGCGCAGCCGCTCGCGCTCGGCGAGGCCGGTGGTCATCTCGTTGAACCCGGCCTGCAGCTCGCCCATGTCGGAGCCGTCGAAGATGCGGACGGCCACGTCGGTCTCGCCGTCGCGGACGCGGCGGATCGCGCCGCCCAGGACGCGCAGGGGCGCGATCAGGGCGTCGATGTTCAAGAGGCTGATGAGCGGCCCGGTGAGCAGCGCGATCGCGGCGAGCGCGGCGACGGCGACGAAGATGTCGAGCTTGGTGGTGTCGTCCCGGAAGGTGCCGAAGAGGACCACGAGGAAGATGCCGAGGATGGGGACGCCGGAACCGATCGCCCAGGCGGTGGCGGCCCGCATCCGCAGCCGGCCCTTGCGCGGCGCACGATATCCGGCTTCCAGGGCCTGCGCGGCCGCGGGCCGGAGCGCGAACTCCGTGATCTGGTACGAGATCGCGCACACCACGACCCCGGACAGGCCGGTGACCAGCGCGATCTTCGGGATCAGGTCGGGGTCGATGGAGCCGTAACCCACCGTCATCACGACGGTCCCCACGCCCCAGAGGAGGGCCTGGAGGGCGGTGAGCCGCCACGGTCCGACGATCGCCGCCTTCGCCTGCGCCGCGGTCGGTTCCTCCCTGCGGATCGACCAGCGCAGCGACCGCACCAGGCGGACGGTGCCGATGGTCGCGCCGAGCACGAAGGCGATCCCGATGTACAGCGGCACCACCAGGTAGTTCATCCACCAGGCGTCCCACGGGATCGACGGCTCCGGGATGCCGACGGTGGCCAGCGCGATGGCCAGGCCGACGCCGATGAGGTTGGCGACAATCACGCCGATGGTGATCACCAGCTGCACCCGGACGCGGGTCAGGCGGGAGCTGTCGTCGGCCGACCCCAGGAGGATCGACCCGTAGTCGGCGCGGAGCCGCGGCAGCTTCATGCTGCTAAGTTACCGGGTCATCACCGCCAGACGGGGGAGCGTTTCTCCAGGAACGCCGTCATCCCCTCCTGCGCGTCCGGGATCATCGCGTTGGTCGCCATCACCTCGGACATGGCCGCGTAGGCGTCCGGCTCGGTGCGGTCGATCTGGTCGTAGAAGGCGCGCTTGCCGATCGCCAGCGTCGCGCCGCTGGACTCCGCGATCCGGTGCGCCAGGCCCGTGACCGTCGCCTCGAGCTGGTCGGCGGGGACGGCGGCGTTGACCAGGCCCCACTCGACCGCGGTCTCGGCGTTGATCATCTCGCCGGTGAGCAGCATCTGCATCGCGCGCTTGCGGCCGACGGCCCGGGTGAGCGGGATCATCGGCGTCGAGCAGAACAGCCCGATCTTCACGCCGGGCGTCGAGAACCGCGCATCGGAGGCCGCGATCGCCAGGTCGCAGGTCGCGACGAGCTGGCAGCCGGCGGCCAGCGCCATGCCCTGTACCTGGGCGATCACGGGCTGCCGCGCGCGGTGCACCGCGGCCATGAGGTCGGTGCAGGCGGCGAAGATCGCGCGCTCCTCGTCGAGGGTGCGGCCGACCATCTCGCTGAGGTCGTGCCCCGCCGAGAACGCCGGCCCCTCGGCGCGGATCACGATGACCCGCACCGCGGGGTCGGCGTCGAAGCCGTCGAGCGCGGCGGTGGCCGCCCGCATCGTGGCGAGCGAGAGGGGGTTGCGCCGCCCGGCGGCGCCGAGGGTGAGGACCCCCAGGCCGTCGGCGACGTGCGTGCGAATCGGTGCGGCGTCGGTCATGCCTCGACGGTAGCCACTACACCTCGCCGTCCGCGAGGAGCCGGTCGAGCTTGGCGTAGCCGTCGACGATGCCGACCTCCATGCCGCTGGCCAGCATGCCGTCGCGGCTCTCGAAGCTGTCCAGCAGCGAGACGGAGTGCAGTCGGGTCCGACCGTCGCCGAGGTCCTCGAAGGTCATGGTCTCCAGCGACACCCCGTCGGGCATGTCGTCGTAGGTGAAGGTCTGCACGATCCGGTCCTCCCGAACGTCGTGGAAGCTGCCGTGGAAGGCGTACCGCTCGTCGCCGCGCTTGCTGACGTAGGCCCAGCTGCCGCCGGTGCGCGCGTCCCAGTGCACGATCTCGGTGTCGATGTCCGACGGTCCCACCCATCGGGTGTAGATCTCGGGGTCGGTGTGGGCCCGGAACAACTGCGCCGGCGTCGCCCGGAAGTCGCGCGTGATGGTGACGGTGGGGAGGGTGGTGGAGGCCTCGATGCCGGCCTCGGCGTTGACGATGGTCATGATGCTGCTCCTTGTTCGGTGATGTCGGTGGGATTCTCTTCCGCGTTCAGGTCGGCCAGCACCGCGTCGAGGCGCTGGTAGCGCTGTTCGGCGCGACGCCGGTACCGCTCGATCCACCCGTTCATGAGGTCGAAGACCTCCGCTTCCAGGTGGGCGGGCCGCGCCTGGGCGCGGCGGGTCCTGCTGATCAGGCCGGCGTTCTCGAGCACGGTGAGGTGTTTCGAGACGGCCTGGATGCTCACGTCGTAGCGCTCCGCGATCTCCGTGAGCGTGGCGTCGCCGTCCGAGAGGCGGGCGACGATGTCGCGCCGCGTGGGGTCCGCGAGTGCCGCGAACGCCTTGGACAGGTCGTCGGTGTCGTCGTCCGTGGTGCACCTCCTCTGTGTTCAACTGATCTGTTGAATACGACGGTACGCTCCCGTCGCTCGTTGTTCAACCCCTGAGTTGAAAAAGGTTCGACATGGCCGTCCGTGCGGCGTCGAGCCGGTGCCGGTGCTAAGAACGACGCATGCGATCAGCCGTCCGCACCGCGCCCCGCGTCCTCCTCGCGCTGCTCGCGATGATCGTCGTCGCGGCGCCACTGCCCGCGCAGGCCGACCCGCTCCCGCCGCCGAACGGGGTCCTGCGCGTGGGCACCGAGGGCGTGTACCAGGTGTACAGCTACCACGACGATGCCGGGAAGCTCACGGGCTACGACGTCGAGATGATCACCGCCATCGCCGAGAAGATCGGGCGGAGAATCGAATTCGTCGAGACCCCGTGGGACTCGATGATGGCGGGACTGGAGGCGGGCCGCTTCGACCTGGTCGCCAACCAGGTCACGGCCAGTCCCGAACGGGCGGCGAAGTACGACCTGTCGGACACCTACCTGCAGACCGGCGGCTCGGTCCTGGTGCGCAAGGGCGACACCTCGGTGCGTTCGCTCGCCGACATCCGCGGGAAGACGGCCGCGCAGAGCATCACCAGCAGCTGGTCGGGCGTCGCCGAGAAGGCGGGCGCGAGGATCGAGGCCGTCAACAGCTTCACCGACGCGGTCAACGTGCTGGCGCAGGGCCGCGTCGACGTCGTCGTCAACGACACGGGCGTCGTGCGCAACTACCTGACGGTGACGCCCGGTGCGCCCGTCGAGATCGCCGCGGAGACGCCGGACAAGGCCGACTCGGTGTTCGCGGCCCGCAAGAACTCCGGGCTCATCGCCGAGATCAACCGTGGCCTGGCCGAGATCCGCGCCGACGGCACCGCGCAGCGCATCTCCGACCGGTTCTTCGGCGTCGGGGCGCAGGAACAGCGCGGCTCCAGCACGTGGGACATGGTGCGGCGCAACCTGGTCCCGATGCTGGAGGCCACGGTGACCAAGACGATCCCGCTCACCGCGATCAGCTTCGTGATCGGCCTGGCGATCGCGTTGGGGGTGGCGCTGGCGCGGATGTCGAAGCGCCGCGGGGTCAGCGGGCTCGCCCGCGCCTACATCTCGATCATCCGTGGCACGCCACTGCTCGTGCAGCTGGTGATCATCTTCTACGGGCTGCCCCTCGCGGGCGTCGTCTTCGATCCGTTCCTCGCCGCGGTGATCGCCTTCTCGCTCAACGTCGGCGGCTACGCGGCGGAGATCATCCGTGCCGCGATCGGCGCCGTGCCGCGGGGGCAGTGGGAGGCCGCCACCACGATCGGCATGGACTACCGCACCTCCCTGCGCCGGATCATCCTGCCGCAGGCCGCGAGGACCGCCACGCCGCCCCTCGCCAACACCCTGGTCTCCCTGGTCAAGGACACCTCGCTGGCGTCGGCGATCCTCGTTACCGAGCTGTTCCGCCAGGCCCAGATCGCCGCGGCGCCCACCTACGACTTCTTCATCATGTACGTCGTGGCCGCCTGCTACTACTGGGTGATCTGCCAGGCGCTGAGCCTGGTGCAGTCCCGCCTCGAGGATCGATTCGAAAGGTACGTGGCGCGATGACCGACCTGATCTCGGTGCGCGGACTCACCAAGTCCTTCGGCGACGTGGAGGTGCTGCGCGGCATCGACTTCGCCGTCCCGGAGGGCTCGGTGACAGTCATCATCGGGCCGTCCGGATCCGGGAAGACGACGGTGCTCCGCTCGCTCAACGCGCTCGAGCTCCCGGACGGGGGCACCGTCACCGTCGGCGATGCGACGGTGGACTTCGCCGCCGGCGCGCCGGGCAAGGCGCAGCTGCAGGACTATCGCGCACAGAGCGCGATGGTCTTCCAGTCGCACAACCTCTTCCCGCACTTCACCGCGCTGCGGAACGTGACCGAGGGGCCCGTCGTCGTGCAGAAGCGCCCGGCGGACGAGGTCGAGGCGGAGGCGCGGGAGCTGCTGGCGCGCGTCGGCCTCAAGGACCACGCGGACAAGTACCCGCACCAGCTCTCGGGCGGGCAGCAGCAGCGTGTCGGGATCGCGCGGGCCCTCGCGCTGCGACCGCGGGTCGTGCTGTTCGACGAGCCCACCTCGGCGCTCGACCCCGAGCTCGTCGGCGACGTCCTCACCGTGATGCGCGACCTGGCGACCGAGGGCCGCACGATGGTGGTGGTGACGCACGAGATGGCCTTCGCCCGCGAAGTGGCCGACCAGGTGCTGTTCGTCGACCGCGGCACCGTCCTCGAGGCGGGCCGCCCCGCCGACGTGATCGGGAACCCACAGCACGCGCGCACGCGGGAGTTCCTCGACCGCATCCTGCGCCCGCTGTAGGGCGGAAACCGGGTCGCGGGCGCCCCGCGCGGGTCTCTACGCTCGATGACATGGCGCATGCACGCAGACCGGTGAGCACCGAGGCGGAGCTACGGGCGGTGGTGCCCGAGCCGATCCCGCGGATCCGCGACAAGGCCCGCCCCGAACTGCACGAGGTGCACCGGCTGTACCTCGCGGCCGCGCGGCTCTACTGCGTCGCCACGTCGGGCCCGGGTGGGCTCGACGTCTCGCCGAAGGGCGATCCGGCGGGCGGCGTCCTCGTGCTGGACGACCGGACGATCGCGCTGCCCGACCGGCCGGGGAACCGCCGCGTGGACGGCCTGCGGAACCTCCTCGTCGATCCGCGCATCGCGCTCGAGTTCGTCATCCCCGGACGCGGCGACACGCTACGCGTCAACGGGACTGCCGCGGTGCTCGCCGACGCGCCCTACGCACCCCGGATGGCGGTGGGGGAGAAGCTACCCCAGCTCATCGTCGAGGTCGCGATCGACGAGGTCTTCTTCCACTGCAGCAAGGCATTCCTCCGCTCGGAGGCGTGGGAACCGTCGACCTGGCCCACCACGGACGACGACCGCGGCGTCCCCCGGCGCGCCGTGATCGCCAAAGCGTTGGAGCGGCCGGAGGACTCGCTGGAAGAACTGGATCGCTACTACGGCGAGGGGTACGGCCGTGAGCTCTACTGAACGCATGCACCGCTTCCGTCAGGTCGACGTCTTCTCCTCCGAACCGTTGCTGGGCAACCCGGTGGCGGTGGTGCACGACGCCGACGACCTCACCGCCGAGCAGATGGCGGCGTTCGCGCGCTGGACGAACCTCAGCGAGACCACCTTCCTGCTGCGCCCGACGGACCCGGCGGCCGACTACCGGCTCCGGATCTTCACGCCCGGCGGGGAACTGCCCTTCGCCGGGCACCCGACGCTGGGCAGCGCCCACGCGTGGCTGGAGGACGGCGGCGTCTCCGCCGCGGCCGGCACCGTCGTGCAGGAGTGCGGCGCCGGCCTGGTGCGCCTGCGCCGCGGGGCGACGCTCGCCTTCGCCGCGCCGCCGCTCGTCCGCAGCGGTCGCGCGGACGCGGACACCGTCGACCGGATCGCCGCGGGCCTGCGCGTCCCGGCGGGAGAGATCCTCGCCGCCGAGTGGGTGGACAACGGCCCCGGCTGGGTGGCCGCGCGACTGCGCGACGCGGACGCGGTCCTCGCGCTGCGGCCGGACTTCGCGGCGATGGGCGAGCTCAACGTCGGTGTGGTGGGCCGGTATCCGGCGGGCGGCGACGCGGACGTCGAGGTCCGCGCCTTCTGCCCGTCGCTCGCGGTGCCCGAGGACCCGGTGACGGGCTCGCTCAACGCCGGTCTGGCGCAGTGGCTGATCGGCACCGGTGAGCTGCCGGAGCGCTACACGGCGTCCCAGGGCACCGCGCTCGGCCGCCGTGGCCGCGTGCACGTCGAGCGGGACGGCGAGGCGATCTGGATCGGCGGCGCCACGAGCACGACGATCCGCGGCGAGCTCACTCTGGCGTGATCAATCCACGATCGCCGAGGCGATGCCGTACGTCGCCGCCCCGGCGCGCAGCCGGGCGTCGAAGGTCGCCACGGACACTGCGCCGGTGCCCGCCTCCGCCGCGTCGACGGCGGTCAGGATCACCGCGGCGTCGGGGAGCCTCACTCGCGCGTTGTGGCGGATCGTCGCGAGGCGGGGTGCGAATGACGTCGGAAAGCCGCGGCGGTCGATCCCGAGCTGCGCGAGGCGTGCCTCCGCGCTCTCCACGATGCCGGACCGCGCGGGCCCGACGAGGAACTCGGCGACGGTGAGCTCATTCGCGATGAGGCCGGCCCCCTGGCTGATGGCCGTCGTCACGATCTCGATCGCCCGGCTGTGGAACGGATCGCTGCTCTCGAAGAATCCGATGAGAACGCTCGCGTCGAGAACGACTAGTCCCGCCACTCGGACCTCAGTTCTTCGAGATAGCCTTCCGGGTACACGCCGCTGAGACTTCCCGCGAGCCTCGCGGCCGCTGCGAGGCGCTGCTCGATCTCGCTGTCCGACGACTCCTCGACCGCCTCCGCGCCCGCGGCGATCAGCTCACGGAGCAGGCGCGACGGGCTCTCGGCGTGCGCCGGCCACCGCCGTCGGGCGACCTCCAGCGCGCGCGTGACCTCGGGGGTCTCCGTGATCGCGTGGCGGGGCCGGGTCGTGGGCATATCCGAGTGTAACACCGGAGAAAGAGGTGTTACACCTGCTCGCCGCCGCGGAGGACCCGCAGGAGCTCGAGGTCGGCGGAGAGCTCCAGTACGTCGGCACGCAGGCCGGCAGAGAGCTCGCCGCGGTCCTTGAGGCCCAGCAACCGGGCCGGGGTGGTCGCGCCGGCGCGCGCGGCGTCGGCGAGCGACACCCCCGAGTGCCGGACGGCGCGCACCACCACGTCGAGCACCGACGAGGTGCCGCCGGCGATGGCGCCCGGCGTCCCGTCGGGCGTGGTCAGGCGCGCGACGCCGCCCCCGACGGTGACCTCCAGCGGCCCGAGCGAGTACTGGCCGTCGGGCATCCCGGCCGCCTGCATGGCGTCGGAGACCAGCGCGATGTGGTCCGGCCCGACGGTCGCGAAGACCATCGCGACGGTGCCGGCGGCGAGGTGCACCCCGTCGCCGATGATCTCCGCGACCGCGTGGCCCTCGCCCGCGGCGTGCAGCGCGGCGCCGACGGCGCCGGGGTGCCGGTGGTGCATCGGGTGCATGCCGTTGAACAGGTGCGTGATGCTGACCGGGCCGTCCGGGGTGCCGAGCGCGGCGGCCACGGTGTCGTAGTCGCCGGCGGTGTGCCCGACGGACACGACGGCGTCGGCCGCGGAGAGCTGCCGCGCCAGGTCGGCGAAGTGCGCGGTCTCGGCGGCGACGGTCATCGAGGAGATCCGGCCGTCGGCGGCGTCGAGGAGTGTCGCGAGCAGCGCCGGGTCGCCGTCGATGATGTACCGCGGGTCCTGCGCGCCGCACACCTCCTGCGCGAGGAAGGGGCCCTCCAGGTGCAGCCCGGCGACGGTGCCGTCGTCCACGAGCGGCGCGAGCGTCGCGATCCGCTCGAGCAGCTTCTCCGGCGCCGCGGAGACCAGCGAGGCGAGCAGCGTCGTGGTGCCGCGGCCGAGGTGGTGCGCGGCGGCCGCGCGGGCCCCGTCGGCATCCGAGTCGGGGAAGCCGAAGCCCCCGCCCCCGTGGCAGTGGACGTCGATCATGCCGGGCAGGTAGACGCGCTCCGACGGTGCCGGCAGCGTCGCCGCCGGGAAGGCGGACGCGGGTCCGACCTCCGCGATCCGGCCGTCGGCGAGGGCCAGGACGCCGTCGTCGATCGCCCCGGAGGGCGTGACGACGGTGCCGCGCAGGAACTCGCTCAAGCCGTGGCCTCCGCTTCCATGTCCTCGTCCTCGCGCCCGGGGGTCTTGAGGTTGCGCCGCTTGATGATGAAGCTGAACGAGAAGTAGTAGATCACGGCGTACACCAGGCCCATCGGGATGAGCCAGAGCGGATTCGTCGCTTTGCCGAAGTTGAGCACGTAGTCGATCGCGCCCGCCGAGAAGGTGAAGCCGTGGTGGATGTCCAGCCAGTTCGCGATGAGCAGGGAGCTGCCGGTCAGGAGCGCGTGCACGAGCAGCAGCGGCCAGGCGACGAAGATGAAGGAGAACTCGAGCGGCTCGGTGATGCCGGTCAGGAAGCTGGTGAGCGCGACCGAGAGCATGATGCCGCCGACGGTCTTGCGGTTCTCGGGCTTGGCGCAGCGGTAGATGGCGAAGGCCGCGGCGGGGAGGCCGAACATCATGATGGGGAAGAAGCCGGTCATGAAGGTGCCGGCGGTCGGGTCGCCCTGCAGGAAGCGCGAGATGTCGCCGTGCACGACCTCGCCGTTCGCTGCGGTGTAGTCGCCCAGGATGAACCACACGACGGAATTGATGATGTGGTGCAGGCCCAGGGGGAGCAGGAGCCGGTTGACCGCGCCGAAGACGCCGCCGCCCACGACCGAGTGCTCCGCGACCCAGTTGCCGAGGCCGGTCAGCGCCCAGTTGAACAGCGGATAGGCGAAGGACATGAGCACGCCCACGACGATCGCGCCCGATGCGGTGAGGATCGGGACCAGGCGCCGCCCGGAGAAGAAGCCGATGTAGTCGGGCAGCTTCGTCTTGTAATAGCGCTGCCACAGCACCGCGGACATGATGCCGATGACGATGCCGCCGAGGACGCCGAAGTCGACCACCGCCGGATCGCCCGCCTTGTCCACCTTGCCCGCCAGCACCACCGGCGACATCGCCTTCTCCACCGCCTGGAAGGACAGGTACCCGACGAGCGCGGCGAGTGCGGTGGAACCGTCGGCCTTCTTCGCCCAGCCGATCGCGATGCCCACCGCGAACAGGATCGGCAGGTTCGAGATGAGGGCGTTGCCGGCGCCGCCGATCACCGCGGCGACGGTCTTCATGGAGTCGAACCGGCCGAGGAGATCGTCCTGGCCGAGCCGCAGCAGCAGGCCCGCCGCGGGCAGCACCGCGATGGGCAGCATGAGGCTGCGGCCGAGTTTCTGGAGACCGCTCAGATCGAGCCGTCGTGCTGATATACCGGATCCGGATGAGGAACTCATTTTTCGCTCCTGTCGAGGGACGAGTCCACTAGGCTGACGACAGGTTATAACCAGTTCGGCCCGGCGTGAGTCGGTTTCCCCGAACCTCTCCGAAAGGCGGCAGGAATGTCGAAGGCGCAGGACATCGTGAACGGGCTCGGCGGGGCCGGCAACATCGAAGAGGTGGAGGGCTGCATCACCCGCCTCCGCTGTGAGGTCAAGGACACCGGCCTCGTGGACCAGGCAGCACTCAAGAAGCTCTCGCACGGCGTGATGGTCGCCGGCTCGGCCGTGCAGGTCGTCGTGGGCCCGACCGCGGACGCGCTCGCCGAGGAAGTGCAGGACCTCCTGTGACCGAGGTGCTGGCACCGGTCGCGGGGCGGCTCGTGCCGCTCTCGGCCGTGCCGGATCAGGTCTTCGCCGGCGAGATGGTGGGCTCGGGGGTCGCCATCGAACCGTCCGCGCCCGCCGACGGTGCCGAGGCCGTCGTCGTCTCGCCCGTGGCGGGGACGGTGCTGAAGTTGCATCCGCACGCGGCGATCGTGCTCGCGGACGGCGGTATCGGTGTTCTGGTGCATGTCGGAATCGACACTGTGAATCTGAATGGCGAGGGCTTCACGCTGCTGGCCGCGGAGAAGGCCACGGTGGCCGCCGGAGATCCGCTGATCTCGTTCTCTCCAGCGGGTATTCGTGACCGAGGGCTGAGTGCGATCTGTCCCGTCGTGGTGATGGATTCCCAACCCGGGTCCATTGCGAATCTTGAAGAACGCGATGTGGCAGCGGGGGATTGGATCTTTACTGTGTGAATGACGCGTCGCTCCGGCGTGTTCATCTGGTCACAGTGATCGAATGGAGGCGTAATCCTCTCACTACTTTGAGTACCGTGAGCGCGAATGTTGTCGGTTGGGGAAAGGTGGATGGCCTGTGGTGAGCTCGACGGGACGCCTCGCTGAGGGAGGCGTGCGATGGATGCGAACCTGATCCAGCACCTCATCACCGTTCCGCTGTTCACCGGCATCATCGGCTACATCACCAACTGGACCGGCATCCTCATGCTGTTCGAGCCGAAGAAGTTCTACGGCGTCAAGGTGCCCGGGATGGCTACCCTGTATCCGTTGCTGCCGCGCCGGGTCCAGGTGATCCCCGCGATCATGCCCGACGGCCGCGTCGGCTGGCAGGGGATCGTGCCCTCGAGGGCGGAGAAGATGGCGAGCATCGCCGTCGACAAGTCGCTCAACAAAGTGGGCAGCATCGCCGAGTTCTACGAAGTGATGGACCCGGAGCACGTCTCCGAGGTGCTCACCCGGGCGTCGCTGCCGATGATCCCGTCGATCGTGGAATCCGTGATGCAGCGCGAGAACCCGCGCCTGTGGTACTCGCTCCCCGAGGACGTCAAGCTGCTGGTGTACCGCCGCGTCTCGGCGTCGCTGCCCAAGGACGTCCGGAAGATCACGTCGACCATCGGCGAGAACATCGACGACTACATCGACGCCAAGCTGCTGGTGATCCGGTACCTCACGAACAATCCCGCGGTGTTGAAGGACATCTTCTACAACATGGGCCGCAAGGAGCTGAAGTTCATGCAGAACTTCGGCTTCTACTTCGGCTTCCCCATGGGCTTCCTCCTCGTGGCGCTGCTGCACTTCTTCCCGTATTGGTGGCTGCTGCCGCTGGGCGGGATCGTCATCGGCTACGTGGTGAACTACATCGGCATCCTCATGATCTTCGAGCCGATCCACCCCACCTGGTGGGTGCCGTGGAAGCAGGGCCTGTTCCTCAAGCGGAAGAAGGAGATCGGCGAGCAGTACGCCATCGTCATGGCGGACAAGGTCATCACCATCGAGAACATCTGCGACGAGCTGCTGCACGGCCCGCGATCCGACCGGACCCGCGCCACCGTCGAGTCGGTGCTGCGCGATTCGATCGACAACGCGGCCGGGTGGGCCCGGGGCTTCGTCAAGCTGTCGGTGGGCTCCGAGGCCTACGAGCGGGTGCCGCAGCTGGTCGGCGCGGAGGCGCTCAAGGTCGCCGAGGCGACGGTCAGCGAGCCGAAGTTCGTCGCCGAGCAGCAGTCGAAGGTGCGCGAGTTCGTGATCGAGCGGATGAGCAAGCTCAGCCCGGAGGACCTCAGCGAGCTGCTCCGATCGGCGATCAAGCAGGATGAGTGGCTGCTGTTCCTGCACGGCGCGGTGCTCGGCTCGTTCGCCGGGTTCCTCCATCTAGCGATATTCGGGGTGTGACAGACGTGAGTGAGAAGTCCCGTTCCTCCGCGGCCTCCGACGACGAGGCCGTCGACGAGAACCGCGAGCTCGCGGTCCGCGACGGCGGCGAGGTCGCCGCGGCGGAGAAGCAGGAGTCCGGCGGGCTCCTCGGCCGGCTGGGGCGCGTCTCGAACTCGGCCTTCAGCGTGACCCGCGAGCTCGGCGGCTCGGCGCAGCGCCTCACCCAGCAGTTCGTGAGCGAGGCCGGTCACCTCGTGGACGTCGCGCTGACCACCGAGGTCGCGCCGCGCATCGTCGTGCACGGCGAGGTCGTGGACGAGCTGCTCGAGCAGGCCCCCGAGCCCGTCGCCACTCCCGACGAGCTCCGCCGCACGGGCGATCGGCTCCTCGCACAGTCCGCCGAGCCCGCCGGCGCGCAGACGCCCCACCCCGCCTACGAGCACATTCTGCAGGAGCTGTGCCCGGACGAGGCCCGCATCCTGCGGCTGCTCTTCAACGACGGTGCCCAGCCCGCCATCGACGTGCGCACGAACCGCCCGTTCGGCGTCGGCGCCGAGACGGTGGCCGCCGGCGTGTCGATGATCCCCGAGGTTGCGGGCTGCCGGAACCCCGACCGGATCGCCGAGTACCTCGGCAACCTGCACCGGCTGGGCCTGATCTGGTTCTCCAAGGAGCAGGTCGACGTGCGGCGCTACGAGCTGCTGCAGGTGCAGCCCCAGCTGCTCGACGCGCTGAGCAGCGCGGGCCGGTACGCGAAGACCGTCCGCCGCCGGATCGAGATCACGCCCTTCGGCCGCGCCTTCTACAGCACCTGCTTCTCCCCGTCGTCCGGCTTCGCGGACTAGGTCGCGGGCTCAGCTCGTCGGCGGCAGGTGCTGGGGATGCACGGCCTCGCGGGTGATCGCCAGGGCGGATTCCAGGTCGCCGTAGCGCAATTGGGCGACGCGGATGAACAGGAAGTCGACGACGGCGAGCTGCGTCAGGCGGCTGGCGAGGGCCGCCGCCCGTAGCGGTGACTCCTGCGCGACGGTGAGCAGGAGGCGGTCCGCCGCCCGCCCCAGGGGGGACTCGGGGGCGTTGGTGACGGCGACGCCGAGGGCCCCGCGTTGGGTCGCGAGCTGCAGGGCGCGGTGCACCTCGACGGTGGTCCCGCTGAACGAGACGGCGACGGCGACCGAGTCCGGAGTCGCGAGTGCCGCGTGGACGAGCTGCATGTGCGTGTCCGGCGAGTACTGGCAGGACAGGCCGATCCGCTGCAGCTTCTGGGAGAGGTCGAGCGCCGCGAGGCCGCTGGCCCCGACGCCGAAGGCGTGACACCGTCCGTGCTCGGCGATCGCCCGCGCCACGGTCTCGAGGGCGTCGTGGTCGATCAGGCGGGCGGTCTGCTCGAGGGAGCGGGCCTCGTGGAAGGCGATCTTCGCGACGACGGTGGCGAGGTCGTCCGCGTCGTTGATCGCGCCCTCGGCGATGTCGGACCGTTCGAGTTCGACCTGCCGGCGGGACAGCTCCTGCGCCAGGGCGATCCGCAGATCGGGATAGCCGCCGAACCCCAGCGCGCGGGCGAACCGGACAACGCTGGCCTGCGACGCGCCGGCGGCCTCCGCCAGCTCGGTGATCGTCGCGGCGACCGCGCGCTCGGGGTCGCCGATCACCGTCGCGGCGACCTTGGCCTCCGCCGGGCGCAAGGTCGGAACGACGGATCGTATGCGGTCGATGGTGCCGTCCACAGGTCCCCCTCCAGCGTCTCGGCGAGTATTCCACAGCAGTTCTGAAAACAATCTTCGCACGAACATGTTCGTGTGTAATCTTTCGTCATCGCTGGAGCGGAAGGGATGCCGTGCACGAGATCGCGACGACGGAGAGCCGGAACAGCCGGACCATGGAGCTCGACGAGTTCACGGTCGAACAGCTGCTCACGGCCATGAACGACGAGGACCGGCTCGTCCCCGACGCGGTACGCCGTGTCCTCCCGGAGGTCGAGCGCGCCGTCGAGCTCGCGGTGACGGCGCTGAGGTCCGGCGGCAGGCTCATCTATCAGGGCGCCGGTACCAGTGGCCGGCTCGGCGTGCTCGACGCGGCGGAGTGCCCCCCGACGTTCGGCGTCCCGCCGGGCGTGGTCATCGGGGTCCTCGCCGGCGGCGACGCGGCGATGTTCCGGTCCGAGGAGGGCGCCGAGGACTCCGCCGAACGCGGCCGGGACGATCTCGTCGCGCTCGGCGTGACCCCCGCCGACGTCGTGATCGGCATCGCGGCCTCCGGCCGAACGCCGTACGTCATCGGAGGCCTGGACCACGCGCGGGCGGTCGGGGCGTCGACGGTGGCCCTCTCCTGCAACCCGGGTGCCGCGGTCTCCGCGCACGCGCAGGTCGCCATCGAGGTCGACAACGGCCCCGAGGTGCTCACCGGCTCCACCCGCCTCAAGGCCGGCACCAGCCAGAAGCTGATCCTCAACATGATCTCGACGGCCGCGATGGTACGGACGGGCAAGGCCTATTCGAACCTGATGGTCGACGTGGCGCCCAGCAACGTCAAGCTGGCGGGCCGCGTGGTCCGCATCATCCGCGAGGCCACGGGCGCCGACGAGGCCGCCGCCCGCGCGGCCTCGGCCGCGGCGGACGGCCACGCCAAGACCGCGATCGTGATGATCCTCGCCGACGTCGACGCCCCGACCGCCCGCCGGCGCCTCGCCGACGCGGACGGCTTCGTCCGCGTCGCCATCCGCTCCACCGAATCCTGATCCGTAGGGAGGACTGCTCTGATGGACTACACCGAACTCGGCGAGAAGGTTCTGCGGCTCGTCGGCGGAACCGGCAATGTCGCCTCGCACACCAATTGCATGACGCGCCTACGTATCAACGTCGAGGACCAGGCGGCGGTCGACGTCGCGGGCATCCGCGCGCTCGACGGCGTGCAGGGCGTCGTCGACGGCCCCCAACTGCAGATCGTCGTCGGCCCCGGCCACGCCGAACGCCTGCGGGAGGGCTTCGGGGACGTGCTCGCCGCGGCTCGGGCCGCGGAATCCGGTTCGGAGTCCGACGTCGTCGTGGCGCTCGACAAGGTGGCCGACGACGTGCGCGAGGCCGAGCTGGACTCCCTGGCGACGCGCACGCAGGCGAAGGTGAAGGCACAGCAGACGAGTCGCCTGCAGGTCGCGCTCAAGCACGTCGGCAACATCTTCATCCCGCTCTTCCCAGGCTTCATCGCCTGCGGCATCATCGCGGCGATCGCCAACATCTGGAAGCTGATCGACCCGTCGGTGACGGGCAATCCTTGGTTCCTGGTGTTCGCGGCCGTGGGCACGCTCCTCATCGGGAGCCTGAACCTGATCGTCGGCCTGAACACGGCCAAGGAGTTCGGGGGCTCGCCGGTGCTCGGCTTCGTCGCCGGCGGCCTGCCCTACCTGCCCGCGCTCGCGGGCATCGCGGCGAATCCCAAGACCGGCGCCGAGGCGGTCCCGCTGACGATCCCCGTGGTCGGCCAGCTGAGCCCCGGCCTCGGCGGTGTGATCGGCGTGATGGCCACGGCGTGGCTGTTCGCGGCGATCGAGAAGCGGCTGCGCGCACGCGTTCCCGCGAGCCTGGACCTCTTCGTGGTGCCCGTGTTCACCGTGCTGGTGGGCGCGGTGGTGAGCCTGTTCGTGATCATGCCGATCGCGGCGCTCGTGATGCGCGGGGTCACCTGGTTCCTCGTCGACTTCGCTCTCGAGCAGGGCGGCGTCTTCGGCGGCTTCCTGATGTCGGCGCTGTTCCTGCCGCTGGTGATGCTCGGCCTGCATCACGGGCTGACGCCGGTGCACGTGCAGCTGATCGCGGACCTCGGCTACACGCCGCTGCTGCCCATCCTGGCCATGGCCGGCGCGGGGCAGGACGGCGCGGCCATCGCGATCTGGCTCAAGACCCGCAACCCCAAGCTCAAGCGGATCATCAAGGGCGCGTTGCCGCTCGGCCTGGTCGGCATCGGCGAGCCGCTCATCTACGGCGTCTCGCTCCCGCTGTTCTATCCCTTCATCACGGCCTGTCTCGGTGCGGGTTTCGGTGGTGCCTTCGTGGCCTGGGGAATGGAGGTCAGCGGCGGCTTCGGCGCCCAGACCATCGGGCTGTCGGGGGTCCTGATGACGGGCGTGATCTCGGCGGACGGGTGGCTCTGGTACCTCGGGGGCATCGCCGTCGGAGCGCTGGCCGGCTTCGTTCTGACGTACCTGTTCGGCTTCAAGGAATCGATGGAATCGCGCCTGGCCTGAGCCGCGCACCGAAGGGACGATCATGCTGCACTCGCTCTATCCCACGGACGATCCCGCGCTGCGCCGCAGCGTGGCCCTGGCCGCCGCCCGCGCCGGTCGGGGGCTCGTGTTCACCTCCCTGCACATCCCCGAGAGCTCGGGACTGCGGGCGTTCGGCGCGGAGCTCGCGGGCCTGCACCGGGAGCTCGGCATCGAGTTCTGCGCCGACGTCTCGCCGAAGGCCCTCGTGCTGCTGGGGGTGGACCTCGCAGGGCTCGGGATGCTCCGGGCCTGGGGCGTCACGACGGTCCGCATCGACTTCGGCTTCTCCCCGGACGAGGTGCGCGCCATCGCGGCCGCGGGGCCCTTCCGGATCGCCGTCAACGCCAGCACGGTGACGCCGGAGGAATTGGATGAGCTCGCCGGCCTCGACCCGGTGGGCTGGCACAACTACTACCCGCGTCCGGAGACCGGCCTCGCCGAGGACTTCTTCGCCGGCCAGAACGCGCTGCTGCGCGGGCGGGGGCACGACGTGGTGACGTTCATCCCGGGGGAGCGCGAGTTCCGGGCGCCGCTGCACCTGGGGCTGCCCACGCTCGAATCGCACCGGCACGCCAACGCCTACGTCAATCACGCGCGCGCGCTCGCGGCCTGCCCGGACACCGCGGTGGCCTGCGCCGAGGGGACGCTGCTGCCGCACCACGAGGAGTGGATCGAGCGCCGCGAACGGCACGGTGAGATCGTGGTGCCGCTCGCCTCGGTCCCCGGGTCGATGCGGCACCTGCTCGACGGTCCGCTGCGCCTCCGGCCGGAGGGGGCCGCGGCATCGCATCGCATCGAGGGCACGCGCGGCGGCCCCGTCCCGCCGGACGCGGTCAACGGGACGCGGCGATCGCGCGGCAGCCTGCAGGTGGACGTCGCGTCCATGGGGCGGTACCGCGGCGAGGTGCACCTGATGCGCGAGGACCGTCCGCTGACCGCCGCGCAGGTGCGGGTCGCCGAGATCGCGGGGCCCTACGTCGATCTCGTCGACCTGCTGCGGCCGGGGCAGACGGTCCGCTTCGTCGTCGCTCCCGCGGAGGAGTGACGCGCTCTACCGCGGATAAGCCAGGCGCCGGAGCAGGATCTCCGCCGGCCCGCGCCGGCCGGCGGCCTCCAGCCGCACCGCGATCGCGACGGTGGCCGCCCAGACGGCGACCGCCAGCAGCGTCGCCGACCAACTGGACAGGTACTGGCCGAGGCCCAGCCCCCACGCCGCGAGGAGCGGCGAGAAGACGACCGACTGCGCGAGGTAGCCGCTCATCGACCGCTTGCCCAGCGCCTGCACCGCGGTCGCGAACGTCCCGGCGCCGGTGCGTTCGAGGCGGATCGCGAGCAGGCCGAACAGCGCGACGTACCCGAGCCCGCCGAACAGCCCGCCCAGCGTGTGCAGCGGCAGCAGCCCCCATTCCGCCGTGCCGCTGACCGCCAGGACGTCCAGGTTCTGCAGCGCGAGGAGGAGTCCCGTGCCCCAGCCGATCGCGATGCCGGCGACCGCGCACCGTCGGAGCAGCGCGACGTGCGCCGACGGCGCGTCCAGGACGCGGTGCCGGGCGGCGAGCATGCCGAGCAGGACGGCGACGGGGACGATCAGCCCGAGCACCACCGTCGGCAGCATGGTCCCCGCCCACGTCGTGACGCGCTCGGCCATCGCGTCCCAGTACCCGGGGATGGCGTTCGCGTCCGTGAGGTCCGGGGTCGGGGACGCGGCGGCCTCGCTGCCGACGGAGCGCGCGCCCACGAGGGTGAGCGCCGAGAACGCGATGGAGACGAGGACCAGGATCGCGGCCCAGATCGCGAGGGCCCGGCCCGATCGCCGGAGGAACAGCCACACGAGGACGAGGCCGGTGATCGCGTAGGCGCCGAGGATGTCGCCGTACCAGAGCAGCGCGGCGTGGACGAAGCCGAACGCCAGCATCCACCAGTGCCGCCGCCGCAGGATCCGGCGGGCCGCCGCGGGCTCGGTGCCCGCCGCGAGCTGGCGGGTGTACAGCTGGACGATGCCGTAGCCGAAGAGGAAGGCGAACATCGGGTACACGCGGCTGTCGATGCCGGTGATCGCGACGGTCTGCACGACGCGATCGACGACGGACCCGTCGGCGGCGTGCGCGCCGGTCCCCGTCGGTCGGCCCCACAGGAAGAACGGCACGTTCGCGACGGCGATGAGGACCAGCATGACGCCGCGTGCGAGGTCGGGAGCGATGCTCCGGCGGCCGGTGACGGAGGTGGGAGCGGCGACGGGCGAGGGCGAGTCGGTGCCCGGAGTCGAGGTCATGGTGCGACCGTAAACAGTGCCCCAAGGGCAGGGTCAAGCCGTAGGCTCGGCGCATGCCCTGGAGCACGCGGGAGCTGGCCGAACTGGCCGGGACCACGGTCAAGGCCGTGCGGCACTATCACGCGATCGGCCTGCTCGACGAGCCCGAACGCCGGTCCAACGGGTACAAGCAGTACGGCGTCGCGCACCTCGTCCGGCTGCTGCGGATCACCCGCCTCAAGGAGCTGGGCGTCCCGCTCGCCGCGATGCGCACCGACGCCGCGGAGGACCTGCCGACCGCGATCCGCGCGCTGGACGGCGAACTCGCGGAGCGGATCGCGCGGCTGCAGCGCATCCGGGCCGAGCTCGCGACGGCCCTGGAACACAACGCCCCGCTCGACACCCCCGCGGCCTTCCACGCCGTGGCCGAATCTCTTTCCGACCGCGATCGGGCGCTCGCGACGGTGCTCGGCGGGATCTTCGACGACGCCGCCCTGGGCGACCTCGGCGCGCTCATGGCGGAGCCCACCGACGCCGACGAGCGCTTCGACGCGCTGCCGCCCGACGCCGACGACGCGACGATCGAGGAGCTGGCGCTCCGGCTCGCCGCGTCGATCCGCGAGCAGCACGCGCGGTACCCGTGGATGGCCGACCCCAACGCGGTGTCGGTCCGCGGCCGGAACGCCGCGGAGCGCACCCTGGGCGCCGCCTTCCTCGAGCTGTACAACCCGGCGCAGATGCGCGCCCTGGCCCGCGCGGCGGCGCTGCTGGACGAGTGACTCGCGCGGCTACGGCGCGTCGGCGGTCTCGGTGACCGTCATCTGCACCTGGTAGCGGTCGGAGCGGTACCAGGAGTAGCTGTGCTCCACGCGGGTGGTGCCGGCGAAGGCGACGCGGTCGAAGGCGAGCAGCGGTGTGCCCGACGGGACGCCGAGCACCCGGGCCAGCTCCCCGTCGGAGGAGATCGCGCCGATGGACTGCTCGGCCCGGTCGATCGCCTGCCCGTACTCGATCCGCAACAGCGTGTAGATCGACTGCGTCAGGTCGTGCGCGTCCAGGCCGGGCGCGATCGCCTGCGGGTACCAGGCGTCGTCGACGGAGATCGGCACGCCGTCGGCGAGCCGGAGCCGCTTGACGTGGTACGCCTTGTCGGCCGCGCGGATCTGCAGGGCCGAGGTGGTCGACGGTGGCGGCACCCGCAGCTCCGTCTGCAGGACGACGGTCGACGGGTTGCGGCCCAGGCGCCGCATGTCCTCGTGGAACGAGGCGAGGTGCAGCCGTGAGCGGGCGGGCCGGTCGGCGACGAACGTGCCCTTGCCGCGGATCCGTACGAGCGTGCCCTCGGCGACGAGCTGGCGCAGGGCCTCGCGCACCGTGATGCGGGAGACGCCGTACTCCTCGCAGAGCTGCCGCTCGCTGGGGAGCGCCGAACCGGGCTCGAGCCCATCCGTACAGCGCTGCTCGAGGAGCGCCCGCAGCTGCTCGTGCTTCGGAATCGGGCCGTCCGCGATCATCGACCCATCTTGTCACACCAGGTCATGACCAGTGGGGCTATCGGACCCCGGAGGCACGGAACTGCACGCTGATCCGCGGCCCGGCGTGCGGCACCTTCGGCACCGCGTGCTCCCAGGTGCGTTGCGCGGAGCCGCCCATCGCGAGCAGATCGCCGTGGCCCACCGTGAGCTTCGTGGACGCGCCGCCGCCGCGCGGGCGCATCAGGAACGGGCGGGCGGCGCCGAGGGAGACGATGGCGACGATCGTGTCGTGCGTGCCGCCGCGGCCGATGGTGTCGCCGTGCCAGGCCACCGAGTCCGCTCCGTCACGGTAGAGGCACAGCCCGACGGAGGTGAAGGGCTCGTGCAGGTCCGGCCAGTACAGCTCCGTGAGCTCGGCCATCGCCGCGCCGAGCGCGGGGTGGGGGAGGGCGGCGCCGTCGCCGTAGTAGCGCAGCAGCCGCGGCACGGGCAACGTGCATTCGTACATGCGGCGGCGTTCCTCGACCCACGGCACGTCGCGCGCCAGCGCGGCGAACAGCTCGTCCGCGCCGGATTGCCACCCCACGCGCACGTCGAGCCACGCACCGTCGGACAGCTCCCGGCGGTGCGGGGCCAGCGGTGCGGCATCGTCGAACAGCGAATCCTGCATCGCCCGCGACGATACGAGGACCGACTGACAAGTTCGGCGCGGCCTCCGTAGGGTTGGAGGCGTGCGATTCGGACTCTTCCTCCCGCAAGGCTGGCGCTTCGACCTCGTCGGCATCGATCCGGCGGACCACTGGTCCGTCATGAACGGCCTCGCCCAGCGAGCCGACTCCGGCCCCTGGGACTCGGTGTGGGTGTACGACCACTTCCACACCACGCCGGTCCCGAGCCGCGAGGCCACGCACGAGGCGTGGACCCTGATGTCGGCCCTCGCCGCCACGACGAGCCGCGTGAAGCTCGGCCAGATGTGCACGGCCATGAGCTACCGCAACCCCGCGTACCTGGCCAAGGTCGCCGCCACCGTCGACCTGATCTCCGGCGGCCGCACGCAGATGGGCATCGGCGGTGGCTGGTACGAGCACGAGTGGCGCGCGTACGGCTATGGCTTCCCGTCGGCGGGGGAGCGGCTCGGCCGCCTCGACGAGGGCATCCAGATCCTGCGGCAGGCGTGGACCGAGGGCTCGGCCACGCTCGACGGGAAGTACTACCAGGTCGACGGTGCCGTCTGCGAGCCCCGGCCGCTGCAGGACGGCGGCATCCCGCTGTGGGTCGCGGGCGGCGGCGAGAAGAAGACGCTGCGGATCGCGGCGAAGTACGCGCAGTACACCAACTTCGACGGCACCTTCGAGGGCTTCGCCCACAAGTCGGAGGTGCTGCGGAAGCACTGCGCCGACGTGGGCACCGATTTCGACGCCATCACCCGTTCGGCCAACTACAACATCGTGATCGGCGAGGCCGCCCGCGACGTGCAGACCCGCCTCGACGAGACCCGCAACCGGCTGCTCGAGCACGTGCCCGAGGCGGGGGTCGACGCCGAGATGGGCGCCTACCTCGGCATGCCGGGCGTGGGCACGCCGGGCGACATCGTGGCCAACCTCAAGCGCCTCGAGGCCGAGGGCATGACCTACGCGATCTGCTACTTCCCCGAAATCGCCTACGACACCTCGGGACTGGAGCTCTTCGAGCGCGAGGTGATCCCCGCGTTCAGCTGACCGAGCCGGCGTGCGCCCTCGGCGAGCACGTCCTCGCGCTTGGCGAAGGCGAAGCGCAGGAGGTGCCCCCAGCGCTCCTGGTCGTCGGCGAGCGCGCTGACCGGAACCGCGGCCACGCCGATGCGCGCGGGCATCTCCCGGCAGAGGGCGCCGGCGTCGTCGAAGCCCAGGCCCCGGGCGTCGGCGACGACGAAGTAGGTGCCCTCCGACGGGTGCACGGTGAACCCCGTCTCGACGAGGGCGCCGGTGAGCAGGTCCCGCTTGGCCTGCAGGTCGGGCGCGAGCTTCTCGAGCCACGAGGCCTCGTTGTCCAGTGCGTGCGCGACGGCGCGCTGCAGCGGCGTCGCGCCCGTGAAGGTGAGCCACTGCTTCGCGGAGCGGCAGGCGTCGGCCAGCTCGCGCGGCGCGGTGATCCAGCCGACCTTCCAGCCCGTCACGTTGAAGGCCTTGGCGGCGCCGGAGATCCGGACGGTGCGCTCGCGCATGCCCTCGAAGGCGGCGAGCGGGCGGTGCACGCGGCCGTCGAAGAGCAGGTACTCGTAGACCTCGTCGGTGAAGCAGAGCAGGTCGCGCTCCACGCACAGCTCCGCGATCAGCTGGAGGTCGGCGTCGGAGAGCACCGTGCCGGTGGGGTTGTGGGGCGAGTTCACGATGATCGCCGCGGTCCGGTCCGTGATCGCGGCGCGCAGCATCGCGGGGTCGAGGGCGTACCGTCCGCCGTCCTCGACCAGCGGCACGACGACGCGGTGCGCGCCCGCCATCGCCACGGTCGCGGCGTAGGAGTCGTAGAAGGGCTCGATGAGCACGACCTCTTGGCCCGGCTCGACGAGGCCCAGCACCGCGGCCGCGATCCCCTCGGAGGCGCCGACGGTGACCAGCACCTCGCCGTCGGGGTCGTAGTGCAGGCCGTACTCGCGCTCCACCTGCGCGGAGACGGCGCGGCGCAGCTCGGGCAGGCCGTCACCCGGCGGGTACTGGTTGAGGCCGCCGTCGATGGCGTCCTTCGCGGCCTGCAGCATGCCGGCGGGCCCGTCGGTGTCGGGGAAGCCCTGCCCCAGGTTGACGGCGCCGGTCTCGGCGGCGAGCGCCGAGATCTCCGCGAAGATCGTCGACGTGAACGGCTGGAGGCGTCGGACGGTGCGCATGTCCGCAGCCTAGTGGCCCGCGCGGCTACCGTGGGGGCATGACCTCCGCCGTCGTCGTCGGATCCGGCCCCAACGGGCTCACCGCCGCCGCGTCGTTGGCCCGTGCGGGCCTCGACGTGACGGTGCTCGAGGCCTCGACAACCCTCGGCGGCGCCTGTCGCTCCGATTCGCTGCGGGGGACCGTGGTGGACCGGTTCTCGACGGGGCACCCCCTCGCGTACGCCTCGCCCGCGCTGCGGGACGTGGGCGTCGACATCGACTGGGGCACGGCGGAGATCGACGTGGCGCACCCGCTGTCGCCGCACCCGGACGACGCGGTCGGCACCCTGGCGGACGTGCCGGACTGCGGGCCGGAGGTCATGCCGGTCTTCTTCGGCCCCATGACGGACGTCGCGCGGCACCCCGTGGCCGCGACGCGGTGGGGGCCGCGGTTCCTCCTCCCGGCAGCGGTCACCGCCGCCGCGCTCGGGCGGACCGGCGGGGCCGTCTTCGCCGGGGTCGCGGCGCATTCCATCTCTCCGCAGCACCTGCCGATGACCTCGTCGATCGGGTACCTGCTCTCCGGGGTGCGGCCCTGGCCCGTGCCGATCGGCGGCTCCCAACGGATCTCGGATGCGCTCGCCGCGATCGTCGAGGCCCACGGCGGGCGGATCCGCACGGGGGAGCGGGTGACGACGCTGCCCGATGCCGACCTCGTCGTCCTCGACACCGGCCTGCCCGCGGCGCGGGACCTGCTCGGGGACCGCGCGCCCACCTGGCTGCGGCGACGCGCCCGGCGGTGGCGGTTCGGGCCGGCCGCGTTCAAGGTCGATCTCGTGGTCGACGGCGGGATCCCCTGGGTGCATGAGCAACTCCGACGATCCGCGTTCGTCCACCTCGGCGGCACAGCGCGGGAGATCGCGCGCAAGGAGCTCATGGTGAACCGCGGCCGGATGCCCGAGCGACCCGTGATCATCCTGTCGCAGCAGTACCTGGCGGACCCGTCGCGGTGCGCCGGTTCACTCGCGCCGGTGTCCATGTACGCCCACTGCCCCAACGGCTTCCCCGGTGATCTCACCGAATCGATCGTGGCCGAGGTGGAGCGGCACGCGCCCGGGGTGCGGAACCGGATCGTCGAGACGCGGTCCGTCGGCCCCGCGGGCCTGCAGGCGGTGAACGCCAACCTCGTCGGTGGCGATATCGCGGCCGGTGCCGCCGTTCCGGCGCAGCTGGTGCGCCGGCCGAAGCTCGTGGATCCCTACCGCCTCACCGACCGCGCCTTCCTCTGCTCGTCCGCCGCCGGCGCCCCGGGGGTGCACGGGATGGTCGGATGGCACGCCGCGGCGTCGGCGCTGAGGTCTCTGCGCTCTTGACAAGTTGTTGGGTTTTCCCAACAATAGATTGCATGAGTCCGGTGAAGCGGGAGGGTTCGCTCCCCATCTTCAATCGCATCGGCGTCCTGCGCGCCGAGCGCCGGATGAGCCGGAAGGAGCTGGCTGCGGCGATCGACGTCAACCCGCAGACGGTGGGCGCGCTCGAGCGCGGGGATCACTACCCGAGCCTCGATCTCGCCCTCCGCCTCTGCGCGGTCTTCGACCTGCCGGTGGAGGCGGTTTTCTCCCGCAGTGAATTCGGGCCCCTGTCGGCGGAGCTGTACGGACGCAACGAGAGAGGCGGAGCACGATGACGACGAGCATGATCACCCGCTACCAGGAGCGCCGCGCCCGGAAGTTCCGGGAGAACGAGGAGCGCTTCTCGACCCTGTTGCCGTCGTGGCGCACGCGGTCCCGGCGACGAATGCTGGTCGCCGCGTTGCTCATCGACTATCTTTTCATGTTCGTCGTCGCTATCCTCTGTCACTTCGACGTGCCCAACGCGCCACTGCTGTGGTTGCCTGCGTGCTTGGCGCTCTTCCCGATCTGGATCATGATCCAGATCGTCTCGGGCAGACACGGTGACGCGCCCGCCGCGGCGCTCGACGAGTGGGAGGCCGAGCAGCGGAACGAGGCCCGTTCCATCGGCTTCTCCGTCACCTCGAGCCTAGTGCTCCTGGCTGTCGCGTACACCGTGGTCACCGCCGTGACCGCATTGCCGGACGGGAACCCGGCGTGGCACTACGCGTCGGGCCTCTTCACGCTGGTCGCGCTGCTCATCGGCATGACGACGCCCGCCATGATCCTCGCCTGGACTCGGCCCGACGCCGACGCGGAGGACGTCGCCGCGTAGTTCAGCGGGGCTTCGTCGTGGTCGGGACGGCAGTGCCGGTGCCGTAGGGGTCGTCGCCGGCCCCGTGGTTGGGGTTGGTGCAGATCGTGCCCTCGTCGGGCCCGCCGGTGCAGGGCACGTCGTACTCGCTGCCCGGGCCCGTAGGCTTGGTGGGGCGCGGCGCCGTCGTCGGAACGGGGCGAGTGGGCGGCGCGGTGACGGTGTTCGTCGGCCGCACCGTCTGCGCGGGCGGGTTCTGCTCGTGCGTGGCCGATTCCGTGACGGTCATGGTCGACGGCGTCGTGGGCGCGGATCCGGCCCCGTCGTCGGCGCAACCCGCGGCGGCGAGGAGGGCGACGGTTCCCGCCGCGCTCGCCATGGATCGAATGAACAACATGGTGTGTCTTCTCCGTTCTGGGGGTTCCCTGCTCGGGTGGACGCCCCCAGGGTAGACCGTTCAGTACAGCCACCGGATGGCGGTAGAAATACTCGCTGGACCAACCGGGCGCCGTCGCCCAGGATCGTGGGAGACGCTGCGATCGAGTGAAAAAGGCGGGTGACCATGCGATTCCACGACTACCTGGCAGCGCTGGCTGCGCGGTTCGGCGAGTTCCGGCGGAACCACGTCGAGATGTACGAGCGGCACCAGATCCTGCTCGAGCCGTGGACGCACGACATCTTGCACTGGGGCGCCGACGGGACGCTGCACGGCAGCATCGTGGCCGGGCGGGCACGTCCGCCGGTGACGCGCGGCGGCTGGTGCCCTTGTCAGCCGATCGACGTCGTCGGGGAGGCCGGCGACGCCCGCGTGGTCGGCGATCCGTGTCCGGAGGGTTGTGATTAGTAGTTAGTAACTACTAATCTGGCCGGGTGGGCACCCGGATGAGTGGACCAGAACGCAGGGCGCAGATACTCGGCATCGCCGCGCGCGAGTTCGGCGCGCACGGTCTCCACGGTGCGTCGGTCGACGAGATCGCCCGGGAGGCGGGGATCACGCAGGCCTATGTCTTCCGGATGTTCGGCACGAAGAAGGCTCTGTTCCTCGAACTCGTCACGGGCGCGTTCGCCGGCCTCGTCGACGCGATGGCGCGGGCGGGGGACGGGACCGTCGGCATCGAGGCGCTCGCGCGGATGGGCGCCGAGTACTACGAGAACCTCGCCGACGACACGGCCCTGCGCCTCCAGCTGCAGGGTTTCGCCGCCTGCGGGGACTCCGAGGTCCGCGACGTCGTGCGCGGCTGCTTCGCGCGCCTGTGGGACACCGCCGCGACCGGCACCGGGCTCGATCCCGTCACCGTCAAGACCTTCCTGGCGTTCGGCATGCTGCTCAACGCCGGGGCCGCTCTCGACGTGGCCGAGATCGACGAACCATGGGCCGACGGGGTCCGCACCCTGATCCGGCCAGGGTTGTTCGAGCATGTCACCACCGCGTCGAACCGGCCGGCGTCGTCGTGAACCGGCTGTCCGGCGCGCTGGTCACCGTCGCCCTCTGCGCGGCGGTGATCGGGAGCGTCGGCGCGCCGCTCATCACCGCGGTGGCGCGGTCGGAGGACGTGTCGCTGGGCGTTGCGCAATGGACGCTGACGATCACGCTGTTCACGGGTGCCATCGCCGGACCGGTGCTGGGCCGGCTCGGCGCCGGGCCGCTGCGTAGGCGCACGATCCTCGGCACGGTGGGCGTGGTCGCGGTCGGCGGGGTGCTGACGGTGCTGCCCCTGCCGTTCGGTGCGCTGCTCGTCGGGCGCGCGCTGCAGGGTGTGGGTATCGCCCTGGTGCCGCTGCTGGTCAGCGTGGCGCGCAGCGCCCTCCCGCCGGACCGGGCGACGAGCACCATCGCGTCCCTGTCCGTCGCCTCCACCGTCGGCATCGGCGTGGGCTACCCGCTGATCGGTCTCGTGGACCAGGTGCTCGGCCTCCGCGCCGCCTACGGGACCGGCCTCGCGATCACGCTGGTCGCGCTCGCGGTCGCCTGGCGGTCGGTCCCCGTCGACGAGCCCGGCCCGCGCCCGCGGATCGATGTGCCCGGGGCGCTGCTGCTCGGTGTGGGCACCTTCGGCCTCCTGTTCCTGATCGCGGAGCCCGCGCTGTGGGGCCGGCCGGCCGCGGTGGTCGGCGTGCTCGTCGGCACGGTCGCGGTGCTCGCGACATGGGTGGCCGTCGAACTGCGGGTCGTCGATCCCCTGGTGGACCTGCGGCTCGTCGCGCGCCCGTCGGTGGCGGCCGCGAACCTCGCGATGTTGGTCGCCGGTATCGGGATGTACCTGCTGTTCAGCGATCTCACGCGGTACGTCCAGGTGCCCGACGGTGCGCCGTACGGCTTCGCGCTTCCCGGCGTCGCCGCGGGGGCCGCGCTCCTCCCGTTCTCCGTACTCGGTTTCGTTGCGGGGCGGGCGGTCCCGCGGGTGTCGGCGCGGATCGGCCCGCGCGGGACCTTCGCCGTCTCGTCGGGGCTGGTCGTGGTGGCCGCGGTGGTCTTCGCGGTCGGCCGGGACAGCCTGGTCGCCGTGTTGGTAGCGCTGGCGGTCCTAGGACTCGGGGTCGGCGGCGCCTCGGCCGTGATGCCCCGTCTCGTGCTCGACGGGACGCCCCAGTCCGAGACCGCCAGCGTCATGGCGGTCAACCAGATCGCCCGGGCCGTCGGCTTTTCCATCGGCAGCGCCCTCGCCGGGTTCCTCCTCACGGGCGCCACGCCCGACGGTGCGCTTCTGCCCGCGCAGGGCGGATACGTCGCCGTCGCGCTGTGGTCGACGGTGCCCGCGGTGGTGAGCGCGGTGATCCTGATGGTCGCGCGCAGGGGAGCGGTAGTGGCGCGCGCGGCGTGACCATCCGGATCATCGTTCGATGTGGTGTTCTGCTGTCGAAAACTTGTCGGTCGGTCGGCGTAGCGTCAGGGCATGGACGAAGACGTTGGTGTAGACGAGGATCGGCCGCCCGATGGTGGCGTTGCTGATCGGTTGCGTTCGATGGAGCGGCAGCGGTGCCGGACGGTGTTCGAGCAGTATCGGTTGGCCGCGGAGCTGCTGCGCGAGCGCGTGTGCGAGCGGGTGGCGGCGGGGTTGCCGCAGGACCGCT
>NZ_CBCRZG010000028.1:0-45932 GCF_965137015.1 Tsukamurella hominis
ACCAACTCCCCGCCAGCGGGGAGAGTCCCGCGCACATGCGCAAGGGCGCCGGCTTCGCCGGCATCGGCCGCACGCCGGACACCCCGCTGTGGACCGCGCACCCACCGCCCTCATGGGCACGGCCTCCAGCTGCACCCTGGCCTCCGCCCGCACCCAATCGGGCGGGCGCGGCCCACAACCGGGCACCGCCGCCCGGACTCCAACGAAGAACCGACCACCCCCAGACCCCCGCCCGCGGGGGATCAAGGGCCGGCTTCGCCGGCATCGACCACCAACGGGCCCGAGATCCTGACCCGGCCACGGCCGGGTGCCCCCCAGCCCCCGCGCCGCGGGGGAGTAGGCCCGGCTGCCGCCGGGAACGCGCCTACGGCACAGCTCTCCCTCCGGGAGTGGGTGTTCTTGAGCCGCAGTCTTTGACGGCCCGGACTTCGCTGCCAAATCGGCACTCACTCGCGCGGGCGCTCCCTCGACCCGGGGCCGGAGATTGGAGCAGAAAACCTTTCCGCCGCCCACACATCCACTCGGACAACCCACCGAGTGGACGGCGAAAAGCTCGCTCGCGAGCTCGCGCCCTACCGGGTTTCACCCCAATCTCCGGCCCCGGGCAAACCGATTTGGCGCTCCGCCCGGGCCGCACAAACGGCGGCCAATACAAGAACACACCGCCCGAGCAACCCGGGCCAGCCCCCGAGGAGGACACCGTGCGCGCACCCCGTCACACCGCCTACTGGAACCGCAAGAGCGGCAACGTGTGGATCCAGCCCGCCGACGGCGGCCCCGCGATCCAGATCGCCCAGGGCATCACCGGCAAGCTCCGCGCCTACGAGGTGGTCAGCGCCGCCGGATACACCCGCTGGAACAACCAGCTCCCCGAACCCGGCACCAGCGGAGCCATCCGCACGTGGACCGTCTCGCTGCTCTCCGACGTCGCGGCCACGAACTAGCCCACCGCACCCCATCGAACGAAAGGCACACCATGACCACCGCGATCGCCACCAAGTGGACCCTCTACCGCGACAGCTACAGCGCCACCGGCAGCAGCCACGGCAAGAGCATCCCCGGCGAGCCCTACACCGACCGCGCCGACGCGCTCGCTGCCGCCGTCGCGATCGCCGAGCAGATCGCCGGCCCCGACCGCGAGGGCTACCGCCGCCCCGTCATCTCCATCGTCGACCGCGCGCCCTACGGCGTCTGCATCCACATCGACGACCAGGACCACGTGACCATCATCGCGCCCGTCGAGCACTACGTGCCCGTGACCATCAGCGCCTAGACCGCTATCCCACAAGCAGATTCGAGGGGAACCGCCATGAACGCCGAATACACCACCCGCCAGATCTCGACTGCCGACACCGCCAAGGAGATCCGCAAGGCCCTGCGCGCCCAGTGGCCCACCGTCACGTTCTCCGTCCGCAAGGGAACCGGCACCGCCGCACTCTGGATCAGCATCGCTTGGGTCGACGGCCCCCGCGAAGACCAGGTCAAGCGCATCGTTGAGCGGTTCGAGGGATCGACGCACGACTCCATGACCGAGTCCTACCAGCAGAACCCCGACCAGCTGGTCGTCACCAAGGCCGGCGAGCTGCCCGAGGTCGTGCACTACTCATGCTGCGGCACCGCGCTCAGCCGCAGCATCAGCGAAGACGCCACCCGCTACGTCGCGCAGCGCGTCGCCGACCAGAACACGCACCTGTTCGCCGACAACCACGCGCCCGACTTCACCGACATGAGCGCCCGCGCGATCTACACCGCTCTCATGCGCGTCGAAGCCCCCGACGAGCACGTGACCTACAACCACCACATCATCCGAAACGAGTTCAACGACTTGGAGATCGTCGTCAGCGCCGCGTGCAACCGCACCGACTTCACCGTCGACTACGACGCCGACGACCGATGCCCCCTCTGCGGCGAGCACATCGCCGAGCCGCACGACCCGCTCTGCCCCCGCGCCGACGCCGACTAGCCCGACCGGCAGACACCCCGGTTCGAGTCCGGGGACGGGCACGACCGCCTCACCACCGAGGCGAAACCCACCCGCAGCAGGAGACCAACCATGCCCGCCAGCACGAAGCCCACCACGCCCACCCTCGACTACCAGGTCGTCGACGGTGCCCACGTGCTCACCATCACCACCCCGGGCGGCGTCCTCACGCTCACCTCCGCGGCGACCGGGGGAGCCGCCACCATCACCGTCGGAGGCGGCACCGCGGCCCTCGACAGCGACGCGATCGACTCCTTGATCCTGTGGACCAGCCGCGCCCAGTTCGAGCAAGAGATCGCCGCCGCCAGCGCCCGCCGCGAGGCGGCCCGCAACGACCCGGGCCGGGACTCGACGACCAAGCTCTACGTCTCGCTCGGCGGCGAAGTCCTATGCACCGAGCACATCGGCGCCGCCGCACAGGCCCAGATCGAGGCCTACCCGCGACGCAAACGGATCGAGACCACCATGACCGTGTGGGAACGGATTTCCCCCGACGACGGATACCCGTGCGAGACCTGCGACCGCAAGGCCAAGAAGGGCTAGCGCACTCCCGGAGCCGCTCCACCGACCAGGTGGGGCGGCTCCCGTCGTTTCCGGGCCCTTGGGCGCCCCCAGGGGCCGGCGTGCCGCCGCCAAGCTGCCCCGACACCCTGCGGGCGCCGGCACAGTGCTCCCCGGGCCCCTCCGGGGCCATCCACCCCCAGGCCCCCGCCCGCGGGGGATCAAGGGCCGGCTTCGCCGGCATCGACCACCACAGGGCGGTGATCCTGACCCGGCCACGGCCGGGTGCCCCCCAAGCCCCCGCGCCGCGGGGGAGCAAGGCTCGGCTGCGCCTCGCAACGACGGCCCGCACGCGGACCGACACCCCTTTCCAGGTCTCGTGTTCTTGACGCCGCATTGTTTGACAGCCCACCCTTCAATCTAAATCGCTCTCACTCACTGCGTTCGCTCGGCGCACTCTCCTCCGAAAATCGCCTAAAAACCTTGCAAGCAAGCTCGGCCAAAGGCCGCCCTAAAGGGTTTTGACGATGTTTCTCCCCCGAGCGCGCACCACGATTTTTCATTCCCGGGTGGGCTGCACAATCGCGGCAAATATCAAGAACACACCGCCCGACCAACCCGCCGCCCAGCGTCAGGAGCCCACCGTCATGAACCTCGGACTGTTCACCTTCCAGACCATCAACCAACCCGGCACCCTGCGCACCGTCGACGCGGTCACCGCGCTCAGCTTCCCGGCCGCCGCCACCACCGTCGCCGAGATCCTCGACCGCGAAGTGCTCTGGGACATGTACCCGGACGGCACCCTCGACGCCCGATTCAACGAGCTCTGCGGCACCGACCCCGCCGGGGGAGAGATCCGAATCCGCTACCGCGGCCCCGTCCCGCAGACCACCACCTAGACCGCCACCAACCTCGCCGCATCCCGCCGAACCCGAAAGGCCCCGCCATGACCACGACCGCCACCCGCAGCACCAAGCGCCGCAGCACCAAGCGCCGGCCCGGCGGCGACGCCGCAACGCGCGCCGAGCAGACCGCCCAGCTGCACGCCACCCTCACCGCCGCCGTCGAGCAGCTCCACCAGACCGACAACTGGACGAACTACCTCGAGTTCCTGCGCAGCTTCCACCGCTACTCGATCCGCAACGTCATGCTCATCATGTCCCAGCGCCCCAACGCCACCGCCGTCGCCGGCTTCCGCGCATGGCAGGAGAAGGGACGCCAAGTCCGCAAGGGGGAGAAGGCAATCAAGATCTTCGGCTACAGCAGCCGCAAGGTCACCGAGACCGACGACCAGGGCACCGAGACCGAGAAGAAGGTGCCGATCTTCCCCATCCTCAGCGTCTTCGACATCTCCCAGACCGACCCCATCGAAGGGCACCCCCTCGCCGGCGCCACCACCGCGCCCGAGACGCCGCGCCTGACCGGCGACGACACCACCGGCATCTACGACCGGCTCGTGCAGGTCCTCGAGGCCCGCGGCTGGACCATCATCCGCGGCGAGACCCGCCACCACGCCATCGACGGCACGACCACCTGGGGCAAGGACGGCACGCGCACCGTTACCGTCCGAACCGACTTCGACGACGCGCACGCGATCCTCACCCTCATCCACGAAGCCGCCCACGTCCTCATGCACGACCCCGACGACGCCCAGAACCGCGCCGGCGGATCCGACCGCATGGAAGTAGAAGCCGAATCAGTCGCCTACGTCGTCGCCGGAATCTACGGACTCGACGCGATCAACAACTCCGGCCCGTACCTCGCCAGCTGGACCCAGAAGAACCCCGACCTCATGCACGAAACGGCCGAGAAAGTCCGCGACACCGTCGCCATTCTCACCGCCGCCATCGACAACAACCCCGACGACAACACCCAGGACGAATAGGAGTCAAGACCAGCCCGCAGGACGGGCCGCCTCACGCAACCAGCGGAGCGCGGCCCGTCCCGCACGCCAGCTGCATGGCCCGGCCGGCGGCGACCGCCGGCACCAGGGCGCCGCCGACGACGTCACCACCGCCGCCACCGCAGCAGCGCGGCGATCCAAGGCCGCCCGGCGGCGAACCGAACAACGAGCGCCGCACGCGGCGCACAGCCCCGCCTCCCCGCACAAACGCTCGCTGCCGCAGGCGAACCCCGCGCGCACACGCAAGCGCGGGGGCCGGCTTCGCCGGAACGACGGCTCCGCCGACCTCCACCCACGCGACCCCGACGTCAGGCAGATCACCACTGCGTCCCACCCCGCCAGGCCCGTTCCAATGACCGCCGGATTCTCTCAACAGCCGCCCCTCTCGCCCAATGTCGATCCGAAAAAACTTTCACGCAATTTCCGGCCTAGCGGCCCCAAGGAAATTACAAAGAAACTTGTTTTCGGCTCTCTATTGTCCTCGCGGGGCGTCTGCGAATCGTCGGCTAATGTCAAGGAAAGGGCACCAACAACGAGCATCAAAACCAGTCCAGCCCACCAAGATTCGTTCAGAAAATACCCGCAGAATGGTAGACAATACCGATCAGCAGGAATAGACTGAAAGAGTCTCGGGGGAGTCATTCACAGAACAGGGGAATGCAATGTCTGTCACCGTCTACACCAAGCCCGCCTGCGTCCAGTGCACCGCCACCTACCGAGCACTCGACAAGGCCGGCATCACGTACACCACCGTCGACATCACCACCGACGAGGAGGCCCGCGAGTACGTCCTGAGCCTGGGCTACCTGCAGGCGCCCGTCGTCGTGATCGACGGGACCGACCACTGGTCCGGCTTCCGGCCCGACCGGATCAAGACGCTGCAGGCCGCCTGACCTGCACCAAAACCCATCGCCACACCCCGCAGCGACCGAGGAAGGACCAGGAGCCGTGACCGCCATGCTCGACCACCCCATCACCGCCGGCACACCGGATCCCGACGCCGGCGACCCGCACGCCGCCGCAGATCCCTTCCTGCCCGACGTCGCCGACCTGCACGACGAGCTCGCCCTCCTCTGGGGATTCATCGCCGCACCCCGTGACGAAGCCCGCCGCATCGCGAAGCACCTTCTGCCCGTGGACTTCTACCACCCTTCCGCAGCAGACCTCTACCGCGCCGCGATCGCCGCACGCCGCGCCCACCGCGACCGGACCACCGAGCCCCGGATCGACGAGGCCCTCACCCACGTCATGGACGCCATCGCCGCCCTCCAGGTCGACCACGAGCGGCAGCGCGACCTCACCCGCAACCTGTTCCTGAGCCTGTTCGGCGGCCACGTCGGCTCCGACGTCGACCCCACCGACCTGCGCCCCCACGCGAACAAGGTCCTGCGCCAGGCCATGCGCCGGCACGCCCAGATGCACACCGAGCGCGTCCGCCAGATGAGCGACGAAGCCAGCCCCGACGAGATGTTCACCATCATCGCCGGCGCCACCGCCGAGCTGCACGCCACCGGCCTCGAGCGCCGCTACCGCGCCCTCAACGACTACCCCGACACCGAGATCACCTGACGGAAGGACCGCGCCATGACGACCCCCGAGCCGATCACCAGCGCGCCGGCACTCCTGACCGAGCTGCAGCAGCTGCACGTCGCCCTCGTCGACGACGGCATCAGTTGCTCGCTCAGCACGCGGCCAGTCGACACACTGCTCATCGGGACACCCAGCGGCGGCATCATCACCGTCGCCCTGACCACCGACCAAGCCACCTGGTGGGCGCACAGCACCCGCGGCCAGGACCTCACCGGCGCCAGCCTCACCGTCGCCGTCCTCGAGGAACTGCACCGGGGCACCCACCACGACCGTGAACAGGACATCGCATGAACCGGACCACCAAGCCCGCCGGCCGATCCGTGATCACCGCGGCCGTCTTCCTCAGCCTCGTCGCCCTTCTCATCATCGCCGTCGGCGCCGCCGCCCGCGCCGCGAGCCCCGACCGCGGCCGGCCCACCGCCACCGCGCCCACGCGGCCCGCCAGCGGCCTCGACGGGCCCTACCGCGTCACCGCCGTCGTCGACGGCGACACCATCCGCGTCGCGCGCGAGAACGGCGGGGGAGCGGTCACCATCCGCCTGCTCGGCGTCGACGCCCCCGAGACCAAGGACCGCCGTACGAGCATCCAGTGCTACGGCCCCGAGGCGTCCGCCCACCTCCAGCAGACCCTCGCCGGCCGCACCGTCGACCTCGAGTACGGCTACGAGAAGCGCGACCGCTACGGCCGCACCCTCGCCTACGTGTGGAGCGGGCCCATCCTCATCAACTACGAGCTCGTCGCCGGCGGATGGGCCCGCGAGTTCACCTACGCCCGGCCCACCGCGCACACCGCGGCCCTGCGCGCCGCCCAGGGCGCCGCCCGCGCCGACGGCTACGGCCTGTGGGCGCCCGCCGGATGCAACGGCGTCACCGACAAGGCCGGCGCATGATCCCCGCCGTCGACGAAGCCGCCCAAGTGATCGAGCACGCCGACGACCGCGTCGGCTGGAACACCATCGCCGAAGCCTTCGACGAGACCATCGCCTACGTCAAGCACCGCGTGCAACGCTACGAAGCCGCCACCGACGCCGCGGCCGCCGAACAGCAAGACGCCCTGTTCTAGCCGCCGATCCCGCACCGGTCGAACGTCGGTCTCGGCACCATCGGCAGCGGATAGACCCGCTCGCAAACCGTCTCGCCCGTCGCGCTCAGCACCGCGAACGAGACGTAGCGCTCCGGGCACGTGATCTTGACCGCCACCTCACCCGAACCCGTCGGCGCGATCGCCTGCTCGCACCGCGTGCCGATCGCCCCGACCGTCGGAGCCATCGTCTCGATCGACGGGGGAGCGATCGCCACCGACGCCGTCGCCGCCGCGGCCACCGCCGCGACCGCGGCCACCAGTCGAAGAACCCGCACGACGATCACCACCTGCCGAGAAGGGGCGCCTGAATCAGCCCCGGTACCGCGGAGCTTCAACCAGACCCGCGCCCCGCGCAACCAACTGCCGACGCGCACGGCGCCCTGGCGCCGCGCTAGAACAGGCGGCCGTCCTGTCGCTCCGCAACGCCGGCGCGCACATCGCGGAGAAACACGAGCTCGGCGAGCAACCGCAACGCCAGCACCGGGTACCGCGCCATGAAGTCCGAATCCGCCCGCCACTCGTACACCGGGCGCTCGACGCCCTCCTCCGACAGTGGCCGGCTCTCCGAGAAGCCCAGCCACGCCCACGGCCGACCGTGCGCGAACCCCGACGCCAGCCGCCACGGCGCCAACGACTCGATCCCGGTCAGCTCGCTGGCCTCCTTGAGGATCTCCGTCATCTGCAGGCCGCCGCGCGGCGGCAGCGTGATGCCCAGCCGCTCCGCGACCGCGACCACGGCGGCCTTGTCCTGGTCGTAGCGATCCCGTCGCGGCGGATCCAAGTCGAGCACGTCGTCACCGACGAACCGTCGCCGGTCGTGGTAGTCCTGCGCGTACCAGCGCAGCGTCCGCTCAAGGCGCACGGTGGGTTGCTGCGGCCCCAGCATCCATAGCCCCGCCGCGGTGCACTCCAGCGCCGAACGCGTCAGCGTTGCCGTCGCGAACAGGTTCTGGCGCCGCACGTCGACGAGCGTCGTCTTCACCACGTCCAGGTGATCGACCGTCGTCGTGATCAGGTGGCGCACCGCCTGGCCGACCTCGAACGGGTGCGCCTTGGCGTCGTCCTCGGCAAGAGGACTTCCTGGCTCGATCGGGAAGCCGGCGGGATCCGCTATCCGCTCGACGAGGAGAGCGACGGACTCGACGAATACACCGCCCAGGGCATCCGCCGTCGACGAGTCGCCGCTGCGATCACTCATGCGAGGACCTCAGCCCATCGGCATCGGCCGGAACACCCCGCGGGAACCGCCGATGCCGCGGCTCGCCTCCCGCAGCGCGGCCGCGCCGGCGATCGCCCCGATCGCGCTGTCACGCTGATCGCGCAGCGTCGCGCCCGCGGCCGCCAGCATCGCGCGCGCCGCCTGGGCCTCCTCAGCCGAGCCGTCACCGGCCGCCACGGCATCGCACCACGCCGCCGCCGCCTCGAGCTCGTCGGTGGTGCACGCCACGCAGTACCGCGGCCCGCCGCAGCGAACCACGACGCCGTCGGGACGGCGATAGATGTGCCCGTGACCGGCATTCGCGTCGCGCGCAGGGTAGTTCGGCCACGAACTGGGGTCCGTCACGGGGATCTGCATATCGCCAACCTCTCTGATCCCGCTCATCATCGCGATCAAGGGGCAAACCGGGCAACCAACTTCTCACCCCGGCGCCGGCGTGCCGACCATGTCGGCCCGCGGCGGTAGATTCCTTCGTCGTGACCGCCGAATACGCCACCCAGGTCAAGCCGACCCGCGCCCGCGTCGCTCTGCGCGAATTGACCCTCATCGTCCGCGTCGACGGGCAGCCCGCCGCGGTCCGAACCTTCACCGCCGACCAGGCCCGCGAGGCTCAGGCCTACGCCGACCAGCACGGCAGCACCGTCGAGACGATGCCGGCCTAACAGCACTCATCGGCCCAGGGGAGCGGTCTCTGATCACTCCGAGTCGTCGTGCTGCGCCGACCGCACCACGTCGTCGAAGTTGATCACGCCGACCTTCGCCCGCAGCGACGCCGTTCCCGTGCGCTCGAGCTGCTTCCGCATAGCGTGCGCCCCCGGCCAGCCGCGCAGCCGACCCAACGACGCCTGCAGCGGTTCCTCCACCAGCGCGTGCAGCTCCGCAATAGACGAGACCGGCGAAAGGTCGAACCCGAGCTGCTCCAGCATCTCCAAGGTCTCCAGGCCGGCACCCGGAACCTTGCCGTGCAGCTCCTCGTCGATCTCGCGCGCGAGCCGCCGGCGCGTGAAGGCATCCATGATCGCCCAGGCTAGCCGCGCAGCCCCCGCGCACACCGCCGATGGGGCATCATCACTGACGTGTCCCAGCGCGGTGTCCAACACGTTCCCGGCGGTGGTGCGCCCTCCGAACTGCACCAATGGTGGCTCTACGCGCGCGCAACAGCACGCGCCCTCGCCGCAGGCGCCCCGCCACCGACCGGCACCCGGATCTACGGACCCATCCTCGAGCCCGACGAAGAACCCCGCGTCGTCGGCGCCGTCGAGCACTCCCGCCTCTACGCCGCCGGCGACGGCAGCTGGTCCGCCCCCGGTGCCGTCGTCTTCGGCAGCAAGGGCCTCCTCGCCGCATCCCTCGCCGGATCCGCGATCGCCCGCTCCCGCGCACGCAACGCCGCCGCCGACGCCGCACAGATCCGATGGCGCGACATCCACTACACCACCGCCATCGCCACCGACCTACGAATCCTCTGCGACGTCCCCGGCTCCGGCTGGCAATCGTTCTGGCTCGACAGCGCCCGCGAGTACCACCCCTCCCTCGACGAATGGACCCTCCTCCTCGGCTGGGACGAATGCCCACCACTCCGTCTCCGCGGTCCCGCCGCGATGGGCTTCATCCCCTGGGTCTCACGCGCCCTCCTCGGACCACGCTGGACCGCTGATCCCCGCCTCACACGCCTGCTCACCGGCTGACGACCTCCGCAGGGCGCGCTGGCTCCACGAGCATCACCCAACGATCCCAACGCCATCGAGAGCGAGCAACGATGAACTTCACCTGCACTCTGCCCAAGGCGCCCGCGCTCGAGGTGGTGTGCACGCTGCCCGACGCGAACGCCTCGTCGCTGACTCCGGCGATCATCGTCGCCAGCATCGCCGCCTTCGCCGCGATCTGCGCCGCCGCGGCCGCGGCGGTCTCCGCGCGGGGCGCACGGCGCGGAGCGAAAAGGGAAGACGCCCGCGACGACCGCGCCAAGCAGCTCGTGCTCCGCGGCCTCTACGAATTCGTCACCACAGGCGAGGTGCGACAAGCGCGAAACACCCTCATGGACAAGCGCTACAGGATCAAGACTGGCCTCGACAAGGTGGAGACGATGGCCACCCACCGGCTCCGCTGTGCGGGTGGTGATAGTTTTGCCGCTGGGATCGATGAACTTTCGTCTACCCAGTCCGAGCCTGGTCAGGTGGCGGGTGACGGTGCGGCGGTTGATCCTGAACCCGAGGTCGGCGGAGCTCATCGGTGATGCGCTAACATTCCGCGTATCAAGTCGTGCATCGTATCCGGTCTGGCAGGTGCTTCTTCTCCCTCGCACCGCTCGGTCCAGACCGTCCGTGATGGTCGTGGTTGAGTAGGCGCATGACGCGCGTGGGCACGAGGGCTCTGCTGGCGGTGTTCACCTGCCTGGCGCTGGTGGCGTGCACGCCGCCCCCGGAGCCTGGACCGGGGCCGTCGGCGGCGGCGCGGGTCCGCGCGGCGGGCATCGGGCTCACCCTCGACGGCGCCCCGTGGTGGCCGCTCGGCGTCAACGCGTACCAGCTGGGCACGGACTGGTCGGTCAACGCCGGCTGCGGCTCCCAGACCGACCTCGACGCCTACTTCGGCTCGCTCCCGCCCCGCACGCTGACCCGCTTCTGGCTCTTCGCCGGCCAGGCGCGGGACCGCACGGGTGCCCTCGACTTCGACCCCCTCGACCGGGTCTTCGCCGCCGCGCGCCGCCACGATCAGCTGCTGTTACCGGTGCTGGGGAACGGCGAGGGCGCCTGCGACGGCGGGTTCAAACAGTCCGGCTGGTACCGCGGCGGGTGGCGCACCGACACCGCGGGCAGCCGCACGTTCCCGGAGTGGATCGACACCGCGGTGCGCCGGTGGCGTTCCGAGCCGACCGTGGCCGGGTGGTCCCTGCTCAACGAGGCCGAGGTGTCGGACTGCGGCGACGCCGCGTGCACGTGGAGCGCACGACGGTGCCCCTCCGACGCCGGCCCCGTGCTCCGCTCCTTCGTCACCGACGCCTCGGCGCTCGTGCGCCGGCTCGACCCCGACCGCCTCCTGTTCGCCGGTATCGCCGGCGGCGGCCAGTGCGGCGCGGCGGGCGACGACTACCGGGCGTTGTCGGCCCTCCCCGCCGTGGACGTCGCCGAGTACCACCACTACGCGAGCGACGGCGCGACCTTCCCCGGCAGCCCGTACGACGGTCTCGCGGTGCGCCTGCGGCAGGCCACACAGGTCGGCAAGCCCTTGTTCATCGGGGAACTCGGCATGGACGCCGGCTCCGGCTGCGCCGTGAGCCGGGAGGCGCGGGCGGGCATCGTCGAGCGGAACACCGCGCGCCTGCGGGAGGCGGGCGCCACGGGCGTGCTCCTGTGGTCGGCGGTGCCGGATCGTCGGGTCAGCGGCTGCACGATGGACATCGGCCCCGACGATCCGGTCTGGGCCGTGGTGGCCGCCGCGGCGACCCACACGCCGCCCTCCTCGCCCGCGCCGCCGGCGTCCGCGCCTCAGGAGCCCGCGCCGAGCACGCGATAGAGCCGCCAGTCGGGCTGGTCCGGGGCGTCGTTGCGCGCCTCCACCTCGAGCTCGGCCACCCCGGCGCCGTCCTCGAAGAGGGTCGGATACCGCAGGTTCAGCGCATCCGCCTCGCCACGGCCGGTCGGCGGCACCGTCAGCAGGTAGCGCACGCCGTGCCGGGTCGGCGCGTTCACCGCCTGCGTGAAGTCGGGGTCGGCGGTCTCGATGAACTGCAGCGGCCGCTGCGACCGCGCGACGATCGCGAACCCTGAGGCCGTGTCCACGGCCACGCTCGCCCGGGGCAGCCCCTTCGCGTCGAGGTACTCCGCGATCCGGCGTTCGGTGGCGAAGGCCAGCGCGGTGCGGCGGGCGCGGTCCAGCTCGGGGCCGGTGTCGGCCGGGCCCGCGAAGACGGTGCGCAGGGCGAACTCCTGCGCCGCGTAGGTGGGCGAGCCCATGCCCACCGTCGTCGTGGGCAGCGCGGCCGCGAGGGCGAGCACCGCCACCGTCGGGGCCACGACGGACCGGCGCGGCGGGCCCGACAGCGCGCCCGTCCACCGGAAGCGACCGGGCCGCGGGGAGGTGACGGCCCGGCCCGCGGGCGTCGCGAACAGCGCGAGGATCGCAGCCAGTGGGATCGCCGTGATGGTGAAGCGGAGGAAGCCGAAGGTGCCGCCGCTGAGGAAGGTCGCCGTCTGGAACAGCAGGACCGCGCCGAAGACCGCGAGCGGCGCGGCCAGCACCACCGGACGCCGGCGCTGCACGACCGCGGCGCACACGAGCAGCACCGGCAACGTGGGCGCCAGGATCACGAAGGACATGGCAGACATCGCCGCCGGGGAGGCGGCGGCACCGTCGGGGCCCCCGGTCTGCGCGAGGATCGCGCTGTTGCCGTACCGGGAACTGAACTGGGCGAACAGGTCGCCGGTGATCATCCAGCCCGCCACGGCCCAGGCGAGGAAGGCCGCGAGGCCCGGCGCGGCCACCAGGTTCAGGTCCATGAAGGCGGTGCCGAAGCGGCGCTCGCCGCGGGCCCGGCGCCAGGTGATCACGAACACCAGCACGCCGGCGGCGGCGGTGGCAACGGCACCGTCGTACCGGGTGAGGTAGGCCAGGGCGAGGGCGATCCCCGCGACGATCAGCTCGTGCACGTCGTCGTCGTCCGCCCAGCGGATCAGCCGGCGCACCGCCCAGACCAGGAAGAACAGGTACGGCGCCTCGCTCATCCCGTTTGCGGCGTAGAAGACGATCATCGGGTTCACGGCGAAGACGACGACCACGGGCACCCGCACGAGGGCCCGCACCCCGCGATCGCGGGCGATGCCGTCGAGCTGGACCACCGTGCCCGCCGCGAACAGCGCGGAGACGATCACCGCGGACATCCCGTCGACGGTGAGCCACGGCGCGATCGGATCGAGCGCGACCAGCGGCAGCTGCGCCAGTGCCGTCAGCGGCGGGAAGACGAAGCCGAGCGAGGTCAGGCCGGGGCTCTGCCCGTGCACCGCCGACGAGGCGGAGGCGACGCGCGCAAGGGCGTCGCCGAGCAGGATCTGGTGCCGGGCCGTGACGACCACGCCGGCGAGCAGGTACAGCGCTGACGCGAGCAGGAAGACGACGGTGCCGGGCCGGCGCAGCGCGGCCCTCACGACGATCCCCCGGGCGGCTTGCTGGCCGACAGTCCGTGGAAGGTCTTCTCCCAGTACGACGGGTTGCGGATCAGCTGGTAGGTGCCCTTGATGGCCGCCACCGACATCATCGCCCAGTACCCGGGCACCAGCAGCGCCGGCCAGAACAGGTCCGGCCGGTGGTCCTCGCGGATGGTCACCAGCGTCATGTACACCGTCGACAGGTTGCCGATCACGAGCGAGGCGAGCGCCGGGTAGTAGACCAGCGGCCCGAAGAGCTCGCGGATGATGGAGTACTGGCCGAAGAACCACAGGATCATGAGCAGCCAGAAGGCCATGTTCATACACGCGATCAGCGGCGTACCCGCGAGCAGTGTGGTGAACCGCAGGAAGCCCTTGGCGCCCAGCTCGCGGACCAGCCGCACGGGGTGCCGGGTGTGCACGAGCCAGGTCTGCAGGTACCCCTTGTACCAGCGCGAACGCTGACGGACCCAGTTGATCCCGTCGATGTTCGCCTCCTCGTAGGTCACCGAGTCCAGCACCGCGGTGCGGTAGCCGCGGGCCGCGATCCGCACACCCAGGTCGGCGTCCTCCGTGACGTTGAACGGATCCCACGAGCCGATCTCGTCGAGCACCGACCGGCGCAGGTGGTTCGACGTTCCGCCCAGCGGGATCGGTGAATCGCTCGCCATCAGACCGGGGAGGATGTAGCCGAACCACACCGCGTAGTCGGCCGTGAACCACGCCGCCAGCACGTTGTCCGAGGCGTTGTGGAAATTGAGGTTCGACTGCACGCAGGCCACGTCGTCGTCGAGATCGGCGAAGGCGACGGCCGTGCGGCGCAGCTGCAGCGGATCGGGCAGGTCCTCGGCGTCGTAGATGGTGATGATCTCGCCGTCGGCGAAGTGCAGGCCGTAGTTGCACGCCTTCGGCTTGGTCCGCGGGTCCGCGGGCGGCACCAGCACCACCGTCACCAGATCGTCCTCCGCCACCTCCCGGGCGGCGTCGATGGTGACCTGGTCGTCGGCCTCCAGGAGCAGCAGCACCTGCAGCTTCTCCGCCGGGTAGTCGAGCGAGCGCATCGCGGCGATGAGCCCGCCCACCACCTCGGGTTCGTCGTAGGCGGGCACGAGGACGGTGTAGCTCGGCAGGTCCGCGTCCGGTACCGCCCGCGCCCGCTCGTCGGACACCCGGATCCCGGCATTGGTCAGCCCGCGGCGGAACAGCAGCAGGCGGTCGACGAGGGTCACGACGTACGCGACGGTCGCGACGGCCACCAGCACGCGCAGCGTCCCGACCAGGTCGAAGACCGCCGCTACCAGCACCACCGCGACGAGGCCCAGCAGCAGGTTGCGCTGCCACGGGTAGAAGGCCACCGACGCCGAGGCGTCCGGGTCGCGCTCGCGCAGCCCGTCGACCGCGTCGTGCAGCGCGGCCGCGCGCAGGGCGGGATCGCTCAGCCCGTCGGAGCGCCGGACCGTCATGCCGAGGCCCCGGGACGCAGGCGGGCGGCGATCATCCGGTTCGCGGTGAGCGTGAGCAGTTCGTCGTCCTTCAGCTCGCCCGAGAAGTCCCGGATCACCAGGTTGCCGCGCAACAGCACCGAGGCGAGGGTGCCGAGGTTCTTCGCGGCCGTCGGCCGGGCCAGGGGGAAGGTCGCCGACTCGCGATGGTCGTCGACGGCGATCATCGACACCGACTCGACGGTCCCGTCCCAGTGCCACTGCCACGACAGCCGGGTGTAGGAGACGCGGGTGCGGTCGTCGACGATGTTGGTCTTCGCGCCCAGCACGCCACCGTCGAGCAGCGCGTCGGCGGGGTAGCTGAACCGGCTGCCGTTCGCCTCGTACAGCAGGAGCAGCGGATACACGCCCAGCGTGATGGGGCGGCGCGTGCGCAGCGTGTCGACGACGATCGTGCGCGGCCGCTGCAGCGGGTCCCAGCGCAGGTCGCCCTGGGCCTGCCGCCAGGTCTGCCGGGTCAGTGTGGCGCCCGGTCCGTAGTACTGGCTCACCCAGTCGGTGCTCGTCTTGCCCAGCCGGTTCCAGCCGGCGGGCGGCTCCACCGTCCGGTCGGCGACGGTCACGGCGCCGCGGTAGGTCTCGCCGGTCACCGTCGGCGTCGGGACGAAGGCGAGTCCCGCGGCCACGACACTGATCACGGCGGCGGTCTTGAGCCCGTTCGGCACCGTGGGGGCGCGGACCGTGCGTGCGAGCGGGTGCCAGTCCGGCGACCGTCGCCGCCGTTCGGCGTACAGGACGAGCGACCCGGTCAGCGCCGCGGCCGTGGCCGGGATCAGCACGTAGAGGTGCTGATCGGCGCCGGGCACGAGCAGGGCGAGCACGGCCAGCGCGATCAGCCCGCCGATCCCGCCGACCGCCGCGCCGAGGAGCGCCCGGCGGCGGGTGCTCCCCGTCGCGACCGCCGCCGCGAGCATGCCGAAGCCGATGTACGCGGCGCCCAGCGCGACCGACGAGGCGCCGAAGGTGATCGCCAGGACCCGGTTCGGCAGCGGGAAGATCCCGAGCGCGACGACCCACACCCAGCGGTAGCGGGCCGTCGGGCGGGTGCCGAACAGCAGCACCGAGCAGCCGAGGAGGAACAGCCACGCCGCCAACAGGTCCAGGTGCAGCGTCAGGTAGACGGGCGAGAAGCGCGGCACCAGCATCACCTGGAAGCCGACCGCCAGGATCAGCACCACGGTGCCCACGATGAGATCGGTCTGCCGGTCCTTGATCGGCGGGCCGGGATCCGCGTACGCCGTGACCCCGACGAAGGCGATCAGCATCAGCAGCGGGACCAGGTAGATGTAGACGATCTCGGTGTGCGCCGAGGCCTCCAGCAGCACCGTCCGCCACGCGCCGTGGAAGGCGACGGCGATCGCGACCAGCAGGAACACCCAGCGCAGCACCGGTCGGATCAGCCGCCCCCGGTCGCGGCCGCGCTCGACCGTCGTCGGCTCAGCCACGACGGCGGCGGCGCACGAGCTCGACGGCCGCCGCCACCGCGAGCAGCACCGCCACCGCACCGGCCGCGGCCGCCGCGGCCACCCATCCACGGTCGGACGACGACCTCGCGGCCGCCGGTGGTGCCGTGTTCAGCTGCACCGGTTCGGCGTTCGGGGTCTGCAGCAGGACGTCGCCGGTCCGGGTCGGCCACCGGGTGGGGTCGGCGGCGAGCCAGTCGAGTTCGGCGTCGAGGAGGCCGGGTTCGCCGTTCGACGTGGCCACCACGAGGGTGCGGTCCGCGTCGGCGATCACCTGCAGCGACGCGGCGCGCAGCTGCGGGTCGAGGCGGAGGACGACCTTCGCACCGTCGGGCCGCGCGGCCTCGACGGTGCCGCCCGACCCGGCCCGCACACGCAGTGGCAGGTCGGCGGAGCGGGCACCGTCGGCGTCGATGAACAGGGCGGGGACGCGCGACCGGACGGCCTCGTCCGCGTCGACCACGTCGACCCCGAGCGGCGCCCGGGCCATCCGCCCGAGCGAGGAGACCACGGCCACGGCGCGGCGCACGTCGGGCAGGTCGCCGCGGGTCCAGGCGACCTGCATCCGGGGCATCAGCGCCTGCGGCAGGGATTGGAAGCCCGACGGGGCGGGCGGCGAGGCGGTGGCGCGCCGGATCTCCGACGAGCCGTCGACCGAGAGCGTCGCGGCACCGCCCTCGCCGCAGCCGCCGCGCGCGACGGGACGGTCGAGCGCGACGGTGAGCGCCGTGTAGCGCGCGAGCAGGTCGTTCGGCACGTCGACCCAGCGGTCGAAGGTCCCGGTGGCGTCGGCCGGCCAGGACGCGAGCGTCCGGTCCCCCGCGGAGACGACGACACGGCCGGCCGCGCCCGTGGTTCCGGGGCTGTAGGTGCCGGCGAGGCGGACCCGGACGTCGCGGACCGGGCCGCCGAGCTGCGTCTGGTCGATCCCGACGGTCACCGTGGGCCGGTACAGCGCCGTGGCGGTGAGGGTCCCGATGCCCAGCTCGTCGAGGGTGCCCATGACGCGGGGCAATTGCGGCGCGGCCACCGGCTGTTCGACGAGGACGCCCGACGAGGCGGCCAGCGGCGCGAGATCGGAGGTGAGCAGCGCCGCGGTCCGGGTCAGGTCGTCGGCTCTGCCGCCGAGCACCGCGTAGGTGCCGGAAGCCCCGCTGCGCAGCTGGAAGCCCCGGGGCTCGGTCCCCGAGATCACGATCTGCCGCTCGAAGGGCGACGTGGTGCCCGCCGCCCCGCCCACGGGGATCGCGCCGGTCGTGACGGTGAGCGGCGCGCCCGGGTAGTGCGCGGACAGCGCGGCCGCGAGCCGGACGGCCGCGGCGCCCTCCTCGCGGGTGGGTCGCGCGGGGAGCAGCAGCGAAACGCGGCTGAGCACGGGCGGGAGGAAGTCGGCGGCGGTCGTGGGCTGAGCGGGAGCACCGGCGTAACCGACGGACGTGTCCGTCAGCCGCAGGGCGTCGGCATCGTCGAACAGGCACTGTCCGTCGGCCTGCAGCCAGGTCCGCAGTGTGACCGTGGTGGAGACCTGCTGCGGACGGATCCCGGTCAGGGGCAGCACGATCGGGGCGTTCACGGCGGGCCGCGGCACGACGGTGCGCGAGAGCGTCCGGCCCTCCTGCAGTACGTCGACGGTGACGGAGGAGACGAAGGGCGGAGCCGTCACCCGCGCGCGGAGCTCCGCGGGGAGCGCCCCGCGGGGCGTCGGGACGGCGAGAGTGCGAGTGGCCTGCAGGCCGGGGAGCACCACGGTCCCGGAATCACCCGTGGCCGCGAGGGGCAGCACGACCGCGCCGGTGTCCGGGGCGGCGTGGGCCGGCGCCACCGTCACCACCTGCATCACGGCGATCGCGCAGACGACGAGCCCGCGCCGTGCAGCCGCGTTCACGACGGCCATCCGTTCTGGCACTGAACACCTGACGCGGCAGCGGCAGTGCGGTGCTTGGCTGTACGACCGAAGCCGGGGCGTGCGCGGCGCTCAGTGGGCCGTCGCACATCCGCGCAATCGGTGATGAGCTGCTGATAGCTGGGTGGCACCATGCGGCAAGAGTAACCCGACCCCTTGGCGCTATCAGGAAGGAATAGGATGTCTATCGGAGAGCAGCGCTCGATGAGGCTCTCCGCATCGAGATTCGACACGATCGACCTTGCGTCCAAGTCCGCGGAGATCATCTCCGGAGCAACTGGACTGGGGGAGGGACCGCGCGTGCACCGGCTCGGCACTGACACCCGCTTGGAGCCGCTGCTGACCCGCTCGACGAAGGCTCCGATCGCGCTGTCGGAGCCGGCGATCCACGATCTTGATTGTCGAGGTATCGCCATCTCCGGGCGACTCTGATTTATTGAGTTGCGGCTCCAGATCGCAGCCGCTCAACAACGCTGCGCCCAGTGCGACGCAAAGCAGAGAGAGCGTACGGATGCTGTTTCGTCGCGCGCTCTTAGAGGAAGGTGTAGCCATATCCCTATTGTACGCGTCCGCTGATAACTCTGGGTGATCCCGATCCGGTTATCAGAAATGGCCGAACACGTCCGTTCTCGCCTTGGTAGTGGAGGAAATTGGATTCCACGTTTGCAAGGGAACTATTGGGGAAGTTTCCGTTGTAGTCGTAACGGTCGGCGATATCGGGGCGATAGGTCAAACTGTACGTTCCGTCCGGATTCATGTGGACAGTTGTGGCAGTGGATACGCCCGCGAGCTGCTCTACGTTGCGGTCACCCGCGGCCGCGACCGCAACGACATCTATGTCTACGACACCGACGACGCCAGCGGTGCGATCGCTGAGCAGCCGGCAACGAACGACCCTCGCCGCCATCGCCGCGGCCCACCAGGCGGGCAACGCCGCCGACTGGACCGGCCGCGCCCGCCAGATCCGCACCGGCATACTCGAGCAAGCCCACGCCGCTCACCATGCTGAGCGCGACCGCGCTGAACGAGCCCGGCAGCGTGGCGAGCAGATCCGCGACGCCCAGCAACAGCACCGATACCGCAGCACCGATCGCGGCCGCATCGATGACGGGTATGACCTCAGCTTCTAGCTCATGTGGCGCAAACCTAACAGCCTGGCTGTTAGGTTTGCGCCACACTTTGTCTGCTGCCGAGGCTGTCGTCGTCGGCATAATCGAGACCATGAGCAGGGATCGCGCCTCCCGCACGCGCCGCACCGTAAGAGGATCGATCCTCCGAGCCGGGATCGCGGTCGGCGCCGCATCGGCTTTGTTGAGCGGGTGCAGCATGGGCCCGACGGTGAGTGGATCCGAGTCCGCCGGCGCCAGCGACACCGCGACGATCAAGAAGGTCGAGGAACGCATCGGCGCGAACATCCCGAACAACGCCGACATCAGGATCGTCTCGACAGCGCGATCGTCTGTCGCGATGACAGGGCCGGACGAGACCTACTCAGTGACCATCGAGGGCAACGAGCAAGCGATCGGCGGGTTCGTCTCGCAGGTCGCGCCGCCCGCGACCCAGCGTGTGACGGTCGAGAGCCGATGCTCCGCCACGACGAGCGCACCGGCGGAGCCGCGCGTCGATGCGGTCGAACGGGGCCAGGCACGGAACATCGTCGCGAACCTGGACATGTTCAACAAGATCGAGCGGTGTGCGCCAATCGGCGTACTGTTCCTGCCGAGCAGTCCGGGCGCTGCGGTCGCCGCGATCTATCACCAAGGCGCCAAGGCGATCATCGCACTGAACACTGGCGCTTGAAATACGTTTGGCGACAAGGCGACCTGACCTGATGGCGGGGCCGAGAGCACAACGTCGTCGCGACCCCGGACACTTTCGACAAGATCGAGCGGTGCGCGCCGGGCGTTGTTGGGATAATCGGAACCAGAGGAGGACGCACGATGACTGCCGATCTGAACGACAGCGCCGAACAGCGCGCGAACGCCGACTACGAGCTGACCGGCGACAGCCCCGAGTCCCGACGTCTCAGCGCTGAGATCCTGGTCAAGGTTGGCCGACTCGAGGGCAAGACCCCCGATCAGTGGGTTCTCGACGTCGCAGAAGGCCGACTGCCCGCCTAATCACAGGCTCCGATTGCCCAGTTGACCTGCTAGTTCAGGTGTCGGTACTCTGGGCGGACAGAGTTGTCACACCAGGTTGGTGCGCTGGCACCCGCGAGGGTGTCTACCAGGAGGAAGGAGGTGGAGGATGCAGGGCGATCGGTATGTGCGGCAGATGATGATGGCGACGACCGCCGTCGAGATTCTCCGCCGTGAGCCTTCCCACCTGTCGGATCCGCGACTGCGCGACCGGCTTAAGAGCAACTACGCCGGCGTCCAGGGTGAGTTCTACGACCGGTGCTACCGGCAGTGGATGGACCTGCTCTCCGGCGGCGACGTCGATCTACTCACCGAGCAGGTGACGGCCAACACCGAGCTCGGTGGCGGTCTGCGCACGCTCTCCCCGCTCGGCACGCTGATCCCGTCCGACATTCGCCAGCAGATCATCACCGATGCGATGATGCACCGCCCGCTGTTGCCGGCTGCTGCGTGAATCAGGACCAACTTCGGCTCGGCATCGCTGCGGCGTGCCAGCTCACCGGTGAACCGTACGTCGTTGTCGTGGGTTCGCAGGCAATCCTCGGCTCGCACTCTCACAACGAGCTGCCCGCGACAGCTGTCCTGTCCCGCGAGATGGACGTCACGCTGTGGACGCAGTTCGTTCAAGAGGCGACGCCAGACGAGATCGCGGACAAGCTCACGAAGGTCAACGTCTACCTCGGTGAGGAGTCCGGTTTCGACTATGAACACGGCTTCTACATCGAAGCGATCCAGCGCGAGACCGTGATCTTCCCTGCAGGTTGGCAGGATCGTCTCGTCCGGTTCGAGTGCGGTATCCCGGGCAAGGCCTACGGCGTGTCCGGCTTTTGCCTCGAGCCTCACGATCTGTGTGTGTCGAAGGCACTCGCCGGTCGCGAGAAGGACTGGGAATTCATCAGAGCTCTCGTCACCGCCGGCGTAGTGCAGGCCGACGTGATTCACGAGCGCATCACCGGCACGATCGAGTGGCCACCTCACTATGAGTTCGATGTCTCGATCGCGGTCGAGCGGGCCGCGTCGACGATCCTCGGCTTCTAGACCTGACCTCCGGCGGTGCTGCAGGGCGGGGACCGCCGCCCCGGCAGGAGAACCCGCACTGGACGTTGTTTCACTCGCACTACGGGTTCGATCCGTTCTACTGCCAGCCTGGTATCGCGCGGGGCGCATGAGAAGGGCGGCGTTGAGGGCGAGGTCGGCTGGTTCCGCCGCAACCGGCTGACCCCGATGCCGCAGGTGGAGTCCCTTGATGAGCTCAACGAGCAGATCAAGGCCCGGGAGGACCGCGACGAGGGCCTGGCGGATCGACGGACGACTGCGCACCATCGGCCAGGACTACCAGCACGACCGGGCTGCGCTGGCTCCGCTGCCGGTGGAGGATTTCGACCCTGGTCTGGTCCTCACACCGTGGGTGGACCGGTCGGCGATGATCACAGTTCGGATGGTCCGCTACTCGGTGCCAGCGCATCTGATCGGCCGCCGGGTCCGCGTCTCGCTGCAGGCCTGGCAGCTGCTGGTCTACGACGGCCGCGCCTGGTCGCGCGGCACCAGCGCGTCGCCGGCCGCGGTATCGCGAAGGTCGACCTCGACCACTACCTCGAGGTTCTCAAGTTCAAACCCGGCGCCCTGCCGGGTGCAGTCTCCGGGGGCTACGCACTCCCGTGCTGCCACCCTGACAAACCGGACTACATGCGTTGGGCGAGCGAAAGCGCCGAAGCCCCGCCTGACCCTTTGATGGTCAGGCGGGGCTTGGACAAGGCTGTGGCCTCCGCCATGCTCACCTCGAGCTGCGGTCTGTTCAGCGTCGCGGAGAGAGGGCCCCGAAGCCTACCAACCATTCGGTCGGCAGTGTTCTCGGGAAGCCACCTAGCCAGAGCAGTGATGCCGCGCGTGGGGGGCGTACCAGCAGCGTTGCTCTGGATCCCATCGTGCACCTGCAGCTTTGGCGTGGTCCTTCTCTTCGAAGGGGACATCGAGCCACTGCCGATCGTTCATGTCGGCTAGTATCCGGCATCTGGTGGTCCATCGCCCGGTCTTCAACTAGTCCCGATGTCTCGGGAGGTTGGGGTGGGCCCCAGACGAACGGGGGTAGCGCGCGCTCGTACAGGTCATCGTTCACATGACTAGAGGTACCAGCTCGGCGTTTGGTTCCGTTCAGTCTGTGGTGGCGTCGACGAGGAGCTGGAGAAGGTCCTCGAGGAGCTGTCCGGCGCGGGCGTCGACGGCGTCGAGTACGTCGTTGACGTCGGCGAGGGCGCTCTGTGCTGCGCGGCGCGCAGCGAGGCCGCGGTCGACGAAGGTCTGCGGGTCCAGCGGCGCCCGGCGTGGGGTACTCGGGGAGCTCAGGTTCGCGTGCCCGGGGCGTGCCGGGCCGGGGCGGGCCGGGGCGAATTTGAACGCTGTTGCTGCCCAATATGATTCGCCGATAAGCTACCTTATGACATATCGCCGATATATCGCGATGCTATCGCCAGTCCTAGACTGGTCTGATTCGCTGCCGACCGTCACCCTCTTCGGTGCGCTCGACCAGCAGGTTTCCTCGCTACGCTCTGGGTATGACGATCCGGCCGACGGTGATGATTGACCCGGACACGTTCTCGATCTGGATCGAGATCCGCGGCCGCGCCGGCGCCCGCTGGCTCTCGCACCGCGGCGAACGCGCCAACGCTGCCGATCCCCGCTGGCGTGCGATCCGTGGGTGCTGGCGGCGCTGAGCGCCGAGGCGCACCGAGATGATGGATCACCTGGTGCGCCCCTTGCTGTTAGAGCGTCGTGTCTCGAATCGACGCGAACCACTCTTGGGTGCGCGTGTAGCCGTCCTCCGCGTCCGCCGCTGCGGCCGCGGTGCCCCACAGCTCCACCGCCCATTCGCCCAGCGCCGCTGTTTCGCTCCCGGCCGCCTCCACCGTCGTCGCCGTGTCGCCCAAGACCAGCGCGACGCCGACGACCTCGATCCGCTTCCACTCCGAGCGGAGATCGTCCCATCCCAGAGCCTGGACTGTCTGCACCCGCTGCACCAAGGTCTCGGCGAACCGTCGACGGTGCGCCTCCGCAGGCGCCCCGTCCGTGGCCAGCTCCTGGCTCGCCTCGGCGCCGCGCTCTCGTCGCGCCAGCAGCCGCGCGTTCGTCATCGCCTGCTTGTGACTCTTGATGATCTCCTGCAGCGCATCGGCTGTCGCGCTCCCGAGGTTCACCTGTCCGGATATGGTCGACGACAGCGGACCCGCTTCACCCCACGGCACCGTCTCGTCGATCCGCGTGATCTGCATGACGAGCCGATCACCGTCGCGGAAGGGGGCTGCGACCGCGCGTGCGAGATCAAACGGGTACCGGGATGCGTCAGGCGGCCCGAACGTCGCCACGGCGTTTGCGTACACCTCTAGGCGGCCGATGATCCTGTCCGTCAGCTCGACGCGCGCCAGGTGCGCGGTGGTCACCTCGTCGCTCACTGGTGCGATCCGTTCGTCCTCATTCATGCTGCCCCCTTTGGTCTCTCAGTCTTCTTTCGAGCAAGGCCACCACTCCTTCGGGCGGCTTACCCTCCGCCGGCGGCCGTCAGGTTCCGTGGGCATCCCTCGATCACCGCGGACGCGATGATGTCCGTCGCCTTGTCGAGGTCGAGTCCGTAGGCCTTCTCGAGGCTCTGCGCGATGGCCGCGTTCGACGCCTTGTTGTCGAACTGCGTGCACACGCTCTTGACGGCGTCACCGAGCGTCGCGTCCGGCTGCGTGAAGCCCTTCTCGCGCAGGGCGGCGATCGCCGCATCCACGTTGACCGACGCCTCCGCCGTGCTACTCGCGGCGCTGCTCGAACTCGTCTTCGTCTCGTCACCGCCCCCGCACGCGGCCGTCGCGCCGATGACCGCGACCGCGATCGCCAGGCCGGCGCCACCCCGCCTCAGCACCTGTAGATTCATCGAATTCCTCCCCTATTCGGTCGGCGGCACACGCCGCCGATGGTCCGTTCCAGGCGGTGGTGCTGCGCGCACCGCCGCGATGATCTTCGCGTCGAGCTCCGGACACGGCCCGGGCCCCTCCTCTGCCAGCTGGTCGACCCACCGCAGCAGGTAGTCCTCGAGTGCAGCATCGACGACGTTCCGCCCGGCGTTGCAACCGTAGCGGCTGTTCGTGTAGTTCGCGCCCATACCAATTGGACGCACCAGCGAGTCGATCGGTTCCCGATCGTCACGACCACGTCCAGGGCACCGTCACCTCGAGGCCGGCGAGCAGATCGCCAGAGAACGCGGCAGCATCGTCGACGTGGACGAGGTACGGCACCCGACGGGGCAGCCAGGTCACTCCAGGGTCGACGTAGACGGTGGTGAACAACCCGCCGTCGGTGCCGGCCGGGATCCGCGCGTACTGCGCACCGAGCCGCTCGCGCACCTCGACGCAGCCGGGATCCTCGCAGTGGTCCTCGTGCGCCAGGTTGTCCACCGCGACCAACGTCCACACGCAGTCCGCGCCGTACATCGCGATCAGGTACCGATCCCGCGCCCCCTCGACGGGGTACATCATCGTCGGCGACATGAAGCAGTACACCGCGTCCTGGTCGACGAGCCCGTCACGTGTCGGCAACAGCTCCGGGACGTGCGGCTCCTCCCCGATCGATGCGAGGTGCGCCAGGCGCTCGAGGATCTCCGGCGGAAGCGTCGTGCTCGTCATGACGTCTACACCTCCTGCTGCACGGTCGCGGCGGCGTGATGCGCCGCCGGCAGCGTCAGCGGCCCGTCGCCACTCCATCGCCATCCGTTGTCCGGGATCCCGATCGGATCGTCTTCCGGGGCCGCTCCCACGTACACCGGCACGGGATCGCCCTCCGTGTCCGTCAGCACCACGATCGGCACCTCGGCAGCGCCGGAGATCCCGTACTTCTGGCCGACAGCGAACCGGCGCCCCTCCGCGACTGCAGCGTCCAGCACCGCGCGGTCCTGGACGCTGGCGAACGGGAGCCACTGCTCCGTCATCGTTATCAGCGTCAGCTCATGCGCCCGCGCGGTGCCCGTGCGGCCCACCGAGAAGGTCGCGGCCACCACCAGGCGGACCGTCGGATCCGCGTTCCACAGCTCGAGCTCGTCGGCGAACCGAGACTGCATCCGACGGTGCAGGTCCTCGTCGAGCACGATTGGCGCATCCGGCGCGTGGCGCACCGTCAGCAGGTGCCCGCCGAACCGGCCGACGTCGATCTTCTTGACCTCACCGACCAGCACCATCAACTGCGTCGTCCGCGCCGGCACCTCCCGCGCGAGACGCCACGCCTCCTCCCGCCGTGCCGCGATCTCACGCTTGTGATCCGCGTGGAACGGTTCCGGCAGCCACACCCGGGCAGCTAGCGACCCACCGCGCACCTGCTTGTCGGTCGCCGCCCCTCGCACGTACCAGCTCACTACCCTCCACGACCGCTTCCCGACCATTCCCGGGCTCCAGGAGGTCATGCCCGCCTCATCCCACAGCCAGCAGAGCAGCCCGTGCAGGGTCATCTTCGCCCCGTCGGCACGGACCACCTTCGACTCGCTCGTGCTCGCCGCCGGCGGACGCCCCTTCCCGGGCCGCTTCGACAGCGAGAAGTCCAGCCGCACGTCGGCCAAGCCATCCTCGCGGATCCGCACCGCGTCCAGGACGCGACCGATCCCGGTCAGCGACTCCGACGGTGACCACGACTCGCATCCCGGCTCGTGATCGCCACCCGAACCGGGCATCCGCTTCACCACGAACCGATCGCCCACCTTCGCCACGTACAGCTCCGGTCGCGCGCCGCACCCGCACATCGGTCGCCGCCGAGCGCTATGCGCCGCGGCGAGCAGCTCCTGGACGCGGTCGTCGCTCGAGGTGTCGTCGAGCCAGACGCCCTCGACGAGAATCCCCCGCCGGCGCATCACCGATGACATGCGCCGTCCCTCGCTGTGCCCGTCGGCTTGCTCGACCGCGAGGGCTTCGCGCCGTTCGGCGCCCAGCCCGCCGCCCCCGGTCCGGGCTTGGTGATCGTGAGCCCGGAGCCGGCGGGCCCCGGCGGAACCGTCTTCGGGACGGTCACCTTCGGCGACGGCGGCCGGCTCGGGTCGGCCGGCATCGACTGATAACAGTCCACGTTCGGGCGTGCGGGCTGCGTCGTCGCGCACACCCCGCGGCTCCCGCTCCCGCACGCCTCCCGCGGTGCGGCAGTCGCCAACGGCGTCGCCGCCGCCGTGATCGCGGCCGCGGCCAGCACCGCCGCCGCCCTTCGCGCCACTCGGACTCGTCGCTGATCGGTCATCTTCGTCCCTCCCACATCGGATCTATTCGAGTCGGAGTATCGGCACGAAGGCCGCTTTCGCGCGACCAACTACCACAGCAGCAACTCGTCCAGGGCCCCGCTCTCGTCGGTCCCGGCGCTGCGCGCCGCGGCGTACTCGGCCGCCGACCAACAGCCGGACCGGACCAGCTCTCGTACGCGGAACGACCGCTCAGCGCGGCGCGCCGAATCCACGACCAGGTCGCTTCCCCGGTGCCGCCCGGAGTCGATCGCGTGGAGCATGTTCGCCGACTGCGTCGACGCGTGCACGTGCTCGTCGGCCACCCGCACGCACAGCGGCTCGTTGCAGTCGTGCTCGGCCACACCTTCCGCCTCGAGGTGCCCAGCAGCCAGCCATAGCGCGAAGCGGTGCGCCGACACCGTCGCGACCTCGGACCGCGCCGGGCCCGTGCGCACGCGGATCCGGCCGTACCCGTCAGGTGTGCTGATCGCGCCGACCCACACCATGCAGCCCGTCGGGATCTCGACGATCCGCGACCGGAACGCAGCAACCGCGTCCGCCGGTGGCGCCTCGCGCCACCACCTGCGCGCCGGCCTCGGCGACGCCCGCTCCGTCGGCACCAAGAACGCCAGTCCCGGCAGCGGAAGGGCGTCGCCGTCGCCGGCGTCCCGCTCAGTTGGATGTGCGGAGCTCACCTTCGGGCCTACCCTTCCGGCGCGGTGACCGCCGCGCCCGCTCGTGGGCCAGTAAACACCGGCCCACCGACAGGAACAGGAGAGCTGCGATGCGAGTAACCGTCTATTCCAATCCCGAGTGCGGCCAATGTTTCGCGACACAGCGCGCCCTCGAAAAGGCGGGAATCGAATTCCGCCACGTCGATCTATCGACCGATGAGACCGCCCGCAATCACCTTTCCGAACAGGGCTATTCGACTGTGCCGCTCGTCGAAGTCGACGGTGAGATTCTGTGGACCGGATTTAGGCCGGAACGAATCGACAAACTCGCTCAAATGCCCACCGCTGCAGAGGTATAGACACCCCCGCCACGTTCAGTTTCATGGTAAAATGAAGCTCTACAACGAGGGGTGATCATCATGGCTGAGCAGACGTTCGAGCAGTGGCGCGCGCAGTACCGCGATGTCTTCGACCGCCTCGAGCCGCGTCAGGCTGAGATCCTGCTCGACGTCTGCTACTCGAGCTGGCTGGAGAACGCCGCGCCCTCGCGCCGCGAGCTCGAGGTGCTCGGCCAGCAAGTCGCCGGCGAGATCAGCGCCTCGCAGGCCCTCGACGGTGCCCGCCCGGCCGCGGCTGGCGTGAGCGGCCGGCGTTGAGCGATGCCGAGCGAGCCGCCGAGCTCGCCCGGTTCCACGCGCTGTTCTACCCGGGCACGACCGTCCTCCAGAACAAGTACGGCCTCCGCGACGCTGACGAGCTCCACGCCCGCGAACGCCACGCCGCGAACGTCCGGGCCGTCGAACTGCGGACGAACCCGGGGCTCATCCCACGCTCGCACGACCTCGCCCAACTGCAGGCCATCCATCGGCACCTCTTCCAGGATGTGTACGCGTGGGCGGGCGAGGTCCGCGAGTTCAACATCGCCAAAGGCGGGAAGCCGTTCGCCCACTACGGCAACATCCAGCGGTACTACTTCGCCGGCATCGAGTACGACCTTCGACAGCACGACAACGGCCTCAGATCGGCCGATCGCGACACCTTCGCGCTCGCCGCGGCAGACCTGTTCGCCAACGTCAACCAGGCCCACCCGTTCCGTGAAGGCAATGGACGCTCGACCCGGATGTTCATCGAGTCCGTCATCCGAGACGTCGCCCCGCACTACCAACTGAACCTGCGCACCGCCGCCGCCTCCAAGGAGGCGTGGAACGACGCGTCGCACCAGTCGCGGCCCGACGTCGACCACCTCGCTCCCGATCCCACGCCACTGCTCGACGTCTTCCGCGCCGCCACCCACACCAGGACCCGACAGCGGTACCGCAGTCTCGATCGCGGCAGCTCCGCGTCCGCTGGCTACGGCGCCGAGCTGTAGTCGATCGACCCCAGCACCGCGGCATAGATCAGCGCCGCAAGCGCCGCACCTGATCTGTCCGCGGGGGCGAGTTCAGCAAGACCCTCCCGGTCGATGGGCTCGCCGGCCGCCGCGGCCACGATCACCGCGCGCGCCGGCACCGGGGTGCACTCCACATCTGCGGGCAGCGCGACGAACCTCTCCGGAGACTCCGAGACAACCGCGCGCACGGCCTCGATGCCGAAGCCAGCGCGCGCCGCTTCATCCGCCACCGCGCGGCCGAGCCGCTCGATTACACAAGCCCCCAGCACACCCGATGCGAACATCGTCTGCAGCGTTCCCTCGTCCGCGATGCTCGTCAGCGACAGGTCCTCCGGCGGCTCTTCGGTGAAGCACTCGCGGACCACCTCGTCGCACGCGTCGAGCACGTGCGCGACGTCGACGACGCCGACACCGATCGATGCGGCGGCCATCGCGCTCACCGCGTCGACGGGGCTTCCCGCGTCGGTCGCTTCCGGCTGCTCCATCGCTGCGCCCTCCGTGCTGTTCGTCTGCATGTCGATGCTCTCGACCCTAGGGCCGCGCGTGCCGCGGTGCGACCACCACGGCACGAGACAGAAGTGTCCCGCTCGGCCGAGGTGACCACGCGACCGCGATGCGGAAACGAGGGGAGGCTGCGACGCGGAGCCCATACCGACCGAGCGGGACGGGGCGGAGTTTGGCACGAAACTTCATGACCGCGCGAACATCTCCCTTGCTACGCATTTATTCGAGACATATAATCGAGGTACACCGAGGAGGAGGAACCGCCCCATGAAATTCGATCCGAACACCGCCCCACCCTGCACCGAGCACCCCGACTGGTTCGATCTCGAGACGTCGAACGCTGCCCTCGCGCGTCAGGCGATCGACCTCTGCGCAACGTGCCCGTTCCTCGACGCGTGCGAGGCGCTGCGACTGGAGCTCGCACAGGATGGCAACCTCGCGTTCGCGATCTACGCCGGCCGGATGCACGCCAAGCGCGGCGTGGAGGTCCCTATCGCAGACATCGCCCGTGTCGATCGTTTCGGCCACCGCGGACGCCCTCCGCGCATCACTGCCGCGGCGTGACGTTCCGGCCAGCGCGCAGCGCGCTCGGCCACCAGGCATCAAACTCCGCCGGGCTGCCCTGTCGCCGCGCCGTCCACAGAAGCCGTCGCTGCCGGCGGTCCAACTCGCGGCGGATCGCTGCCGCCCGGGGCGCCTCGGTCTCTCGGCCGAGCAGGTTCGCCAGCTCCGCCGACAAGGCGGGATAGTCAGACGTGCGATCAGCAAGCAGCGCCTGGTGGCATTCGTCTAGTTCAAGGTCCTCGACCACCGTCGCGTACTCCAACGACTGCGTCCACGGACGTCGGCCCGCGGCGCCGTCGCAGCATCCAACGACACGCTCGAGGATCCGGAGCTGCGCCGCCGCGTCGCGACCGCCCGCATCCTCCGCCCGCATCACGTTCCCCCGATGCTCGCCGCGCAGTTCACAAGGAGGTCACCGCACGCGATGAGCTTGGCATCGCCCGAGCGGTCCAACTGCGCGGCGACCTGCCGCCACTGCTCTGCCACGGATGCCGGCCACGGCACACACAGTGCCGGCTGCTCCGGCGGGAGCTCCGGCGGCACATCCGGCTCCTCGAAAAGAACCTCCGGGACCGGTCCGAGCGCGGCCGCCCGAACCTGGAGGATCGCAGCTACTCCCGTCACTCGGCCCGCCAACCACATGCTCGCGCGGTGGCGATACGCCTCGTCTTCGATCGGCAGCGATGTCACGAGCCGGTCCGCGAGCTCCGCGTACAACAGCGGCGCCGTCACGACGCGCCCGCCGCGCGTGGGCTCCCCTGCGGCACTGCCCTCGGTGCCCCCCTCCTCGACGAGCCCCGCCTCGCTGTGGACCTCGGCGCCGCCGGCGCCGACAAGCCGAACTTCTCCAGCGCCGCTGGCGTGAAGAACTCCGCCCCGTTCCATCGCGCCGTGTACTCCTTGTCCGCCGCCGCGAGACCCGCTTCCAGCCGCTCGATCTCCGACCGGATCTCTCGCCGGTGGGTGTCCAGCCGCGACAGCTCCGCGATCTCGCGACGCTGCGCCTCGATCTGATTCTCGAACAGCGCAACTGCGCCCGACTCCTGTGCGTTCATCGTGTCCTCGCTCATGAACTATTCGTAGCGCCGGCACGCCGCCCGCGCGACCAACTGCCGCGCGCTCGCGCTCGTCCTGGTCGACGGTGCCGCGTCGTCGCGCGCTGCCGCGCGCTCGCGCTCGTCCTGGTCGACGGTGCCGCGTCGTCGCGCGCTGCCGCGCGCTTTCCTCCGATCACTCCCCTCCTCCAGAGCTCTTGAGTTCAGAGCACCTCTTCATGCACATCGAGAGATTCCCCAGCTCAGCAACTTCCTCACCAATTGGCACGACCTCTCCGATTTCAGTGCAGTCCCCGCAAGTAGTTAGCTTTCCTTTGGAAAGCCCAAGAAGATACCTGGCACATTGGCACAATGTGCAAGAATGAGCTGTCGCTGCGCTCCAGCTGCGTCGCTGCGCTCCGCTCGGCCCTGGTCGGGCCGGGTCCCCCGGACGGTCGTCCGGCCGACAGAAGGGAGGTCAGGGCCGATGCTGACGATCGCGCGCCTGGGCTCCTGGGGCATCAACTACTACGAGAAGACCGCGGACCGATCCGGTCCTGAGGGCGGCCTGACGGAGTACTACAGCGAGGGCAATCGCCGCGCGCCCCGCATGGTGCTTGCCGGCGACCAGGAGGCCGTCGCTGAGCTGGTCGGCCTGCCATCGGGACATGTGATCTCGGAGAAGCAGATTCATGCGTGGTGGTCCGAGGCGCAGGCGCCCTCAGGTGCGATGGGTCGCGCCTTCGCTGCGCCGACCGTCGATGCACTTGGCCGCTCACGCGACGGCGTGCACGGCTTCGACCTGACCTTCGCCGCTCCCAAGAGCGTCTCCGTGATGCGAGGCATGGCTGACCCTCAGATGCTCGGCCAGTTCACCCGGGCGCACCGCGACGCGGTGAAGGTCGCGCTCGAGTATCTGAACCAGCACGCGGGCTACACGCGGCGGCACAACCCGGTCACGGGGAACAAAGACCTCGAGAAGCTTCCCGGGCTCGCACTCATCGAGTACAACCACGAAACGAGTCGCGCCGGCGACCCTCACCTGCACTCGCACATGATCCTCCCCAACCGCCAGGCCCGCGCCGACGGCAAGCTGGCCTCGCTCGACAGTAAGTCGCTCTACCACGAGGCCCGCGCCGCCGGCATGGTCTACCAGACGGCACTCCGCGACGGCCTCTCGCAGCGCCTCGGCGTGCTCTGGGGAGAGGTGAACCGCGACAGCGGCGTCGCCGAGATCGTCGGCGTCAACCCCCAGGCGATCAAGCTGTTCTCCAAGCGCAAGACCCAACTCGACGAATGGGTTCGCGAGAACGTCGACGGCCGCGTCGGCGCCGCGGCGACCGCCGCAGGGCAGCGGGCTACGAAGGTCGTCAAGGGCGAGGATCAGACGCTCGACGAGCTCCGAGACGCATGGGAGTCCGAGCTGGCGGAGCACGGCATCAACGTCGTCGAACGCGGCAACGCGATCGCCCCGCACAACATGCAACCACCGACCGTGGACGAGGTCCTCGAGTTCGTCCGACAGGGACGCTCGACGTGGACGCGTGCGGACCTCGTCGAGGCCGTCGGCACGCTGTGGCCGCCGAGCAACGACGATCCCCGCGAGGTCCTCCGGCAGATCGAAGCACTCACCGACGAAGCGGTCGCGCAGTGCTGGCAGAGCAGCGTCGATCGCGCCGCGCACCACCGCGAAGGCAGCATCCGATTCACCAGCGAGGAGGTCGTCGTCGAGGAGGCCGCCGCGCTCGAAATGGCCGGACGCCAGGATCCCCGCCTGCGGATGGCCGTCGGCGCGAACACCCACCAGGTGCTCGCCGAGAAGATGTCCGAACAGCAAGCCGAGACGATCCGCGCAGTCGTCACTAGCGACCGTGGACTCAACTTGATCGAGGCCCCCGCCGGCGCGGGAAAGACCACCTCGCTGCGCGGCCTGCGCGCGGCGTGCGAGGAGAACGGCCGCGACATGGTTCTGCTCGCGCCGACAGGCCGCGCGGCCGACGCCGGCGCATCCGAGGACGTCGCGCCGCGCACCGCCACGGTCGACAGCGAGCTATCCAAGATCGCCGACAACAAGCACAACTGGACCACCAAGTCCGTCATCGTCGTCGACGAGGCCGCGATGACCAGCAACCGGAAACTGACTGACCTGCTCCGCGCCGCGCACACCTCCGGCGCGAAGCTCGTCTTCGTCGGCGACTCCCACCAGCTCGACCCGGTCAAGGCCCGCGCCGGCCTGTTCGCGATGCTCCACAACGACCTCCCGTGGAGCCAGGAACTGACCGAAGTGTTCCGCCAAAAGGACCCACACGAGCGCGAAGCCGGCCTCGCACTGCGCAACGGATCGAAGGCAGGCCGCGCGCTCGCCGTCGACTGGTATGTCGAGCATGGGCGCGTGCACGCGGGCAACGACGTCGCGATGGCGCACGACGCGCTCCGCGGCTTCCTCGGCGACGTCGACGCCGGGAAGGACGCGCTTCTCATCAGCGACACGTGGGCGGTCTCCGATGCGCTCAACGCGCAAGTCCAGCACGCCCTCGGCCAACAGCGCGCGGGCCACGACTACCGTCGCACGCTCCCGTCGACGACCGTCGCGCGCGAGCACACCGTGTACCTCGGCGACACCGTCATGACGCTGCAGAACCTGAGCCCGCTCGACGTCGAGGTCACCGACGCGCACCACAACGGGATCCCCGACGACAGCCTCCGCGTCCGCAACGGCCACCGCTGGACCGTCATCGGCCTCCGCGACAACGGAGACCTCTGGGTCCAGCGCACCACCGACTCCGCGCAAGCGTGGATCCCCGCCGAGTACGCGCGCACCAACGTCGTGCTCGGCTACGCCGGCACGGTGCACTCCGCGCAGGGCGCGACTGCCGACACCTGCCACACCGTCATGTCCAGCGAGTCCGGCCGACGCGAGCTGCTCTACCCAGGGCTCACCCGCGGCAAGGAATCCAACCAGCTCTATCTCACCGAGAAGATCAACGGCGAGGCCGAGCACCAGCACGGCACCGGCCCCGAGAAGGGCTTCACCGAGATCCGGTTCCAACCAGCCAAGGCGCGGCACCTCATGGCGTCCGTCGCCGACCGGAGCACCGCCGACCAAGCCGCGCACCGCGTCGCCGAGATCGCGATCCTCGAGCACACCGACACGGGCGCCCCCCTCACCGGCAGCGGCATCGCTCCACGCATCGTCGCCGCCCACCGCACCCGCGACGAGCTCCGCGCACAACGACTCCACGAGTACCTCACCGAACAGCGCGCCGCGCGCCACCGCGCCGCGGCCCACGCCGCCGCTCGCGCCCGCGATACCGCCCGCGGGCACGACCTCAGTCGGTAGCCGGCGCAGGCGGCTCGGGATCCTCCACACGTTCGGCGGCCTCCGCGGCGCGGAACAACTCGACCGCCGCGATCGACGCCACCGGCAGCTCGAACGAGCCCTCGTTGTGCGTGCCATAGGGCTTGGCCGTGAGCGTCCACTCCACCGGCAACGACGTCGCCGATGGATCTCGGGCCAACACGATCAGGTCCGTCTCATCCTCCGACGTCCACGCGGGAGTACTCCGCAGAGTGTCCAGCTTCACCCTGACCTCCAAGGACCCGCTCGCGTCCCGGTTACGCCACGTCACCGCTCCATCCGGCCGCAAGTACGCCAAGTCGTCGAAATCCAGGGCCACGGCGCCCCCGGGACCCGCGGGCCGCCGCCACTCCGGGTCGAGCATCTTCTCCAGCACAAAGTCCGTGCCGGTGAAGCGCACACCACGAGCGCCGGCGATCGTCGCGACCAGCTCCACGTCCTCCAGGAACGAGAGCTGCCGGTTCGTGAGCGTCACCTGCAGCAGTGGGAGGCCCCGCGCGGCCATGTAGCCGATCGCCGACGGCCAGTCGCGCTCCACCTGTTTGCGCTCCTCCGCCTGCTGCTGATCGAGCTCCGCGGCGGTCGGCGGGGGCGGCGGTTCCGCGGGGCGACCAAACGGGCCCCGCATGAGTGCCGCCGTCAGCGGGTCCAACTGCGGAGCGTCGGCGGCCTCACGCCGCTGCTGATCGGCGTAGTCCAGCAGAGCCTCGCGCAGCTTGTTGTCGTCGTCGAGCACCGCCCACCCAGCAACGCCCATGTGCACGTCGACCTCGAGCTCCGGCTGGTAGTCGATATGCAAGAACTGCTTGCGTGTCGAGTGCATGTCTGGCCGATCAAGGATGGCCGCGACGCGCTCCATGTGGAACAGGTCGAGGGTCAGCCCGAACTCCTTGGCGGCCGCGTGGCACGCATCGCGCTCACTGAGCGTGATTTCTTGGCCGGTGACGAAGGCCATTCGCGATACGCCCCACTTCGGAATCTTTTCCGCGTCCTCTTTCAGTTTAGAGACAATGGTATTTATAGTTTGCTTCCCGCGTGGAAAGTAGCACGCCATAATGCTTTCGTTTCCATCGCGGTCTATCACGTGCCCGTCGCGCCCACCGTCTTTTCCACCGTTAGGATGTGACGGATCCACAGACTGGTATCCGTCGCCATACAAGACTTGCGTTGCGAGGCGCTCGCCGAAGCCCTTGGCCTCTGACCAGTTGAGAAGCCGTTGCTGGGTTTCGTCTATCCGATACTCCGTCACCCGCTAACGGTACTACCGCCTGGCCGCAGCGGAAACGCGCAACCAACCGGCGGCGGCGAGACCCCGTCGCGCCGTGCGCACCGTGCCGGCAGTTGGTTGCACGAGCAGCGATCACTATTGGAGAGTCCCCGTGCCGGGGCCGAATCCAGCGCGCTCCGCTCTCATCCTGAAAGGCGAAGACATGAGGGTTCTTCGATGGGGACTAGCTGTTGCGTTGGCGCTTTCGGCGGGCACCGCGGCAACAGCTGCGCCGGCGAGCGCGATCGATACTCCGTGCCGCTCGTGGACGGAAGTCAGACAGGGCTACACCTACGGGGTCATCACGTGCAAGACGCTCGTGACGTACTACATACTCACGCCCGACGGGTCCACGAAGTGCCGGCGGCAGTACCCGTTGCCAGGTCGGGGGCACAGAACATATCCCTGCTGCTGCGGGATCGACTACTAGCGGCGTGCATCGTTCCCGCCCAGGAGTCCGGACAGACAAGCGGGTGCTCAGTTGATCGCGCGGAGACCTCGTTCGGGCGAGACTGCGCCCATGAGCACCGCCGTGATGGAACGCCCCGAAACCGCGCCCAGGCCGCCGCAGAGCCCCTACTGCGGCCTCGTCCAGGCCGCCGATCGCGAAGGACAGGACGACCACCGCGGCTACCGGTTCGCATCCACAGGCCCGCACCTGCTCGTCAGCGGCCCCACCGGCGTCGGTAAGACCCGCCGAGTCCTCGCCCCCGCCGCGGCGGTCTGGCAAGGACCGGCCGTCGTCGTCTCCTCCAAGCGCGACCTCATGGAGCTCGTCGCGCAGAAGCGCTACGGGGAAGCTTGTGTCATCGACCTGCGGCCGATCAGCGGATCGGCGTACCCGGCCGACCTGAAGGTCTGCCGCATCGACCCCACCATCTCCATCGAGACCGTCGACGACGCACTGATCGTCGCCGAGACGCTCATCGCCATGTCCGCCGTCGGCTTCGGCGGCAGCACCGAGCAGGTCACCGACGGCGGACTCTGGGACAGCGTCGCGGAAGGTCCGCTCGCCGCGATCCTCTACTACTGCTCCCCCGCCTCCGTCGGCGGCGGAATACCGCTCGCCCTCGAGATCGCCGAGAACCTCCACGAGCCCGAGGACGCCGGTCCGAACGCGCTCCCCGGCCCCTCCTGGGAAAGCGTCGCCGACCAGCTCTCCGGCACGATCATCGGCCGGCGCCTCGGCCGCGTCCTGACGATGGACGCGCGCCAACGCGACTCCGTCGCCCTGGCGCTGACGAAGGCGCTCACCCCGTGGGTCCGCGAGGCAGTCCGCAACGAGGCCGCACCCGCCTTCGACATCCGGTTCCTCAACAACCCGGACACCACGCTCTACCTGCTGGCCCCGCCCGACGGCAGCGCCGCCGGTGCCGCGGTCGCCTTGCTCGAATCGATCATCCGGACCTGGCGCGAACTCGAATCCGCCGGCGAACTCGAATACCGCTTGCTGATGGTGATCGACGAGCTCCCCAACACCGCTCCCTTACCGAAGCTCGCCACCTACGTCGGCGAGGCCCGCGGACTCGGCGTCGCGCTCGTCGCCGCGGTCCAAGCGACCAGCCAGTTCGACGTGAAATTCGGTCACGCCCAGGCCGAAGTGCTGCGCGACATCTTCCCGGCGTTCGGCCTCCTCTACGGCGCACCCGAGAAGGACATCATCGAGCAAGCGTCCATGTGGGCCGGCCTCGCCGAGCGGCGCACCGAGGCCTTCACCCAGAACTCCAGCGAACGCTCGCACGAAGCCCGGTTCGGCAACCTCATCGAATGGCAAGAGATGCTCCCCACCAGCAAGGACTACTGCCGCTTGATCATCCGCGGAACACCCGGCGTGCGCGCCTACCTGCCCGACTGGAGCAAGCTGTGGCCGATGCTCGAGCGCTACCAACACACGCGCGTCACCGGCACCGGAAACGCGACGGTGATCCGATGAACAGGAACAAGATCGCCTTCTACGCCGCGATCATCTGCACCATCCTCGGCATCGGCCTGTTCCTCACGCTGTACTTCGGCGCCGTGTTCAGCTTCGCCCCAACCGGCACCAGTAGCGATCCGCTCGGCGGAACCGGCTTGACCATCAGCACCGACTTCGGAGGCACCCCGTGAACCGCCGCGCCCGCACCCTGCGCCGCTACGAACCGACCCGGGCCGACTGGATCGCCAACCACGCCGGGCCGTTCGCCTTCCAGAAGCGGCGCGCCGAGATCATGTGGAAGAACATCCGCCAGGCGCAACGGGCCAACGCCGGCGTCGAGCCGAACGTCCGTGCTGAGGTCGTCACCCAGGCCTTCGCCTACCGCAAGCACGCCACCGTCGTCGACGGCGTCGAAGCCGCCGTCATCGCCGTCGCCGCGGTATGCGCCCCGATCGGGTGGGCCGGCGGCCGCCTGCTCTACAAGGCCATCGAACGCCGCATCCCCGACCAGCTCCCCAGCTACCCCATCACGCTGCTCCTGTGGTGCAACGTCCTCGTCGGCCTCGCCGTCCTCGTCGCCATGCCGACGAGCGGAGGCCTCGGCACCGTCATCCTCGGCGGATGGCTCCTCGCCCAGCTCCCCGCGGTCTTCCTCGCCGCCGGCATCTACGGGATCCTCGAAGGATGGCTCGCCGTCGACGGCAGCACCGACCTCTTCCCCGTCGGATACGCCGACGAGGAGCGCCGGATCTACGAGGCCCCGCCCATGCTCAGCAGCCCCGCCGACCTCGATGACCACCCCTGGTACCCCACCGACGACCCAGACGAGGGATACGGACTCCCTCCGCTTCGCAGATAGCGGTGACCTGGAGTTATCTACTTGGCATGAGTTTCTGAACAGGGCTTATCTAGCTGGACCTAGATAGTTTGAGCCACGAGAACAAATATTGGTGTAATCTCGGCGTATGAACTTTCGCACCGCTTCCCCGGTCCACGAGATTCGTCGGTGGTCCACGCACGCGGAACTTTCCGCTGACGCCACGGCCGAGCAGCTCGGCATCACCGCCGCGTCCGTCGCCACAGCGCGGCGGCGCTACGACACCTTCCCGGCTCCCGTCTCCGGCGCAGCCAGCGGTCCAACTGCGCGGTACCGGGCGAGTGAGATCTACGATTTCCAGCTCTCCCTCGCCAAGGACCAGCGGCGCCGCCCCCGACCCGTGCCGCGGCTCCATCCGCGCCGCGTATTCGGCGCCGCGACCCTGACCACCTCGATCACGCTCCGTGCGATCGATCCTCAGGGGCGGTCGATCACCTGGATCGCGTACCTGATCGACCCTCACGACGACGGCGAGCATGTCGCCCTGACCTACCGCCTCGACCCATCGGGCATGATCCCGCCGCTCGCAGAGCTGGAGCAGGTTCGCGACGCCTTGGCCCAGCAGGGCGCCGATCACGCCGCGATCATTCTGCCGGGCAACGACTTTTACCCGAGCGGTGATGGCTCCGTCGCGCCGTACATCACCGTTCTTGACGGGGCCGGTGCCTGGTCCGCCGGATGGACGGACCTCGTCGAGGCTCTGCCCGGCGTCCAACTCCCCTGGTGGCCGCAGCCGCTGCGGTCGGCTGCGGTGATGCGGCGGTGGCGCCCCGGCGACGACCCCGTTGTGGTCGTGCCCGTGGACTGGACCAGCGGCCCCGTCCGCACCGCCGAGCGCCTCCGCGACGCCCCGGACACGCATCCCAACGCCGTTGACGCGCTCCAGAACCTCCTCGACCGGTGGCGCTTCACGCACACTCCGCTCGCAGTCGACCGCTTGTCGCGCTCCGTCGCCAGCGCCGCGGTCCTCCCGCCCCTCCCCGACGGCGTGCCGGAGCATCCGACCGCCGACATGAGCGCCGCGTTGCTCCACCAGGTCGTCACCGACCTCGACGGGGAAGATCTGCTTGCTCTGCTGCCCAGCGGTGTCACCCCCGGCGCAGCCGCGCACGTGCGCATCATCGGCGGCGACGAGCTCGCCGGCAACGCTCTCGCCGAGCGGTGGCGCGGGCGCCTCGTCGACGCCGGCCCCCGCGCCGGCGAGTTCGGGTTCACCGTCGCCCGGTCCGCGATGCTCTCCGGCGACGAGCTGGTCCAGCTCGTCGACCCGCTCGCCCCCGACGTCTGGGTGGTCGAGGACCGCGCCACCGGCACGATCACCCACACCGTCGGTGATCGCACCCCCGCGGCACGCGGCGCCCTCACCACCGCGGCGATCACGGCTGGGTCCCGCTCCGCGATCGCCTTCTACACCGACGCAGCCGGCGTCGAGTGGCCGATCCCCGCCGCGGAAACCGACGAATTCTGCATCGGCTACGTGGGCGACGGCCCGCGGCGCCTGGTGAAGATACTCAAGCTCCTCTCCGACGACGCCGCGGCGGACACACTTGCGGCGCGGAAGATCACCGCGCCCGCGAACCGCGCCGCCGACGAGATCTTCGCCGAGGTCGACGACACCCCGATCCTGCTGCGCCAGGCGGACTGCCGCTAGGAAGATCCGTCCGGCCGGGAGTGCTTGTAGATCAGGGCTTCCCGTCCTCCACCACGTCGACCATCCCGTCCTCGAGCAAGCGGAGCAGAAGCGCAGACTTCGTTCCTGCAGGACGCCCCGCCGCCTGGTACTTCGCGCGGACGCGGGCCACGTACGTCGCCATCGTCGACGTCGAGATCGAGAGTTGTCGGGCCGCTTCCTCCTTCGAGCTCGACACGATCCAGGTGGCGATCGCCTCCCGCTCGCGATCGCTCAGCGCAGCGGGATTCTGCACATCGCTCTTCGCCGACCGGGCCCGGCGGATGATCGCCTCCCGTTCGCGATCTGCGAGGCGAGACTTGGCATGACCGCCGACGAACTTGTGCTTGTCCGAGACGAATTCGAGCTTTCCCGGCGGGAATCGCTCGACCGGCACACTCGGTGCCGGCATGACCTTCTGCGGTGCGGATCGTTCCTCAGCGACGCCGCGCGTCCACAAACCCTGGAGATCGCCGGCATCGTCGCTCAGTCGCCCCTTCAACAGGTCGACGACCCGCTTGCTCGGCATGCGAGGCCCTGTCAGGGCCTGATAGACGGTCTGGTGCGACAGGCCTACGTCCGCGGCCAGCGCCGCTACCGCGGGATCGCCAGCATCCAAGACCAGCTTCTGTGCGCGCAGGAAGAACTCGCGCCGGGCGTCCGCGTCCGAGGTGCGAGGGAGCCGTGGAGGCCTGAGTGGCCGCTTCGCCATGTTGACATCCTAACCCCGCCTTGACTGGACGCACGTCTAGTTTTTATCAGGTGTTCTACCGGGAGATATCTTGAAACAGATGACACCAGTTTGTCCTCTGATGCGGGGTTGACGCCACGGAGGCCGGGGCCTCATATTTGAGGTATCAGCTCACGAGGAGCTGGTGAAGAGAAGGGAGCAGGTGATGGCGGTGAAGAACCGGCTGTCGGTCCCCCGATGGCTCTGCTGGAGTGACGGCCTCGTCGTCCTCGGCATGGTGCTGGTGGCTTCGGTCGCCTTGGTCTGGGTCGGTGCTAACGCCGCCCTCGTGGTGGCACTCACCGTGTTCGTGGTTCGGATCCTCGCGGCGTGGGCGGCCTTCAAGCTCGCCTCCGCCCCGTGGCCGAAGGGAATCGCGCCGCCGGCTGCCTAGCCTGCGAGATACCGCCGATTGCTCACGAATAGCCAAGCCCGCCTGCTCGATTCGGAGCAGGCGGGCGTTTATGTGATCGCGACACCGCGATCAGCCTCCGGCCAGGTTGAGGATCCCCTCTGCGTGCTCCGGGCGCACCGTGTCGAGGATCGTCGACCGAAGCGCCTCCTCCACGATCGACGGCGTCAGAGTACGGACCTCCTCGCGACTCGGCCGGCTCCCGGCCTTCAACATCTGCGCGGTCTGCCGCTGTAGCAACTTGTTCCCCTGCCGCGTCCACTGCCGGACGAACCGGGCGTTGCCCACCAGGTCGGTGCCGGTGGCCTGCACGCCCCGCTTGTTCAGGGCCTCGAACTTGCCGAGCGCCTCGTAGTAGCGGCGCATCGTCTCGTGCGCGTCCGGGTCGATCGACGTCGACCGGCGCTCGCACATCAGGTCCGCGATCCCCGACAGCTCCACGCTGTTGTAGCTGCGGAATGTCACCCGCTGCGCGAACCGTCCACGGAGGCCCTCGTTGACGTCCAGGACCTCCTCGATGGCGCCGTTGTAGCCGGCCGCGATCACGATCAGGTTGGCCCTGGCGTTCTCCATCACCGGCAGCAGGGTGTTGACGATCGCGTTCCCGAACGCGTCGCCCTTGTGATAGCCCTGCTCATAGAGGTCGTGGAACTCGTCGAAGAAGATCGTGCCGCCGTCGGCCTCCTCGAGGACCGCCTGCGTGGCCTTCTCCGTATCGCCGAGCACGTTGCCGATCAGCTTCGCCCGCGAGGTCTCGATGAACTTGTCGGTCGGCAGCAGGCCGTGCCCGTAGAAGAACCCCGACAGCAGTCGGCCGACCTCGGTCTTGCCCGTCCCGGGCGGGCCGACGAGAAGCACGTGCTGCGAGTCCTCCGGATCGTCCAGCTCCTCCTCGAGCTCGTCGCGCCGGTACGCGAGCACCATCGCCCGATCCGACAGATCCTCGACCTGCTGCTTGACGTCCTCGAGGCCGACCATCGCGTCGAGCTCGGCCTGCGCCTTCGCCAGGCTGTCCGCGGCGCCGGCCGCGGCCTTGACCGCGATCCGCTCCTCCTCGGTCGGCTGCGTCGCCGGGTCCCACCGGTCCGCGCGCTCCGAGATCCGGGCAGGGTTGACCACAACTAGCCCGAGCGACGGATCATCGAGCGCCTCCTGCGCACCGGAGAACCCGGGCAGCACCGCCAGCGCCTCCCGCAACAGCGACTCGGCCAGCGCGCCGTCGCCGGTCGCGCGCGCGGCCATCGCCCGGTAGTACAACCCGGTCGCGCGCACCGCCTCCGACAGATCCGGCGCCGGGCGGCGCCGGCCGACCTCGCTGTCGAGCAGCTCGGAGAACAAGCCCACCCGGGCCTGCGCGTGCAGGCGAAGCTCGGTCAGGAGCTTCCCGACGTACGGGTCCGCCGACGACACCAGCGCCGACCTGTCCGTGGCCGCCAACACGTCGGTCCAGCGCTCCGTGCGCATCGCCAGGACCACGCGGGCGTAGACGGTGTAGTCGTCGGCCGGCTCGCCGGCCAGGGCGCGATCGGCCTCGTCGAAGCGCCCCTCCTCCACCAGGCGCACCGCGTACGCCGCGGTGATCGCGCCCGGATGGAAGAGGTTGTCGATCATGATGTCGGCCACCGCGGTCGACGTGTCCAGCGCCGTCGCCTGCACCCGGATCCGCTCGAAGCCCTCGCCGACCCGGTCCTTCGCCGCGTGCAGACCGGCAAGGACGTCGACGCCGCGATCTCCCGCAGCGATGAGCGCCAGCCACCCATCCGCGAGCCGAGGATCCGCGGCGACCGCCTTGCGGAGCACCGCGCGGGCCGTCACCGGGTCAGGGCGGCTGCGCCGCCCGTCGATCGGGACACCGAGCGCCGAGACCCCCGCGGTCAACGCCTCCATTGCTGCACTCACTGCTCGCTCGATTCTTCTACTGCGGCTGCGGCTGAGCCAGCGGGATCGTCAAGAACTGCTGCTCGGACCGCGCCGCGCCGACCGTCAGCGTGAACGGCGCCCGGTCCCCGACCGCCACCTCCATCTTGTCGGCCGCCGTCTGGCGGATCGAGACGTCCCAGGGGCCCGGATCCGGTGCCGAGTACTCGACCACCGTCATCACTACGGCCGCCGAGCGGGTCACGCTCACACCGAGATCCGCGACCACCATCGCCGGGCTGTGCATCGTCTCGCCGCCACCCGGTGCCGCGATCATCAGTTCGCTCGAGGCCAGGCGCGCCCACACCTGCGGGCGATCCGTGTACACGACCGTCCGCGCGCCGCCCGAGACCGCACGCAGTACGCGTTGCTGGATCAGCGGCAGGTCTGCGCGGACGACGATGCGGGTGGGTTCGGCCGGGTCGCTCAGCGGCATCAGCGCGGGGAAGCCGCGCGACGTGGTGCCCATCAGCTGTCCGTCGGAGCCGACCGGCAGTCGCAGCTCGTCGAGCTGTTCTGCCGGCACGCGCTCGGCGAAGGTCGGGTCCGTCTGCGCGGTACCCGCCGGCACCCCGTACATCAGCGCGTCGAGCTGACGCGCGGGCAGCGACTCCAGCTCGAGCGCGGGAGCCTCCGCCATCGGCGACGCGGTGTGCATCCGCACCACCGCCGAGGCGTCAACCGCACCACTGAACTTCCTGCTCAGCCGGATCGTCGTCACGGTCAAGTTGGTCCGCGGCGACCACATGCGGCCCAGGAAGTCCGAGGTGATGTTCGCCGCCGGCACCGCCCACACCTGGATGAAGTCCCGCGGGCCGCGGATGTCGCGCCACCCGACGGTGATCTGGTCCAGCGTCGTGCCGCCCAGCAGCGTCCGCGTGGCCGCGTCCAAGCGTGCCGCGTTGAGCGGGCGCACCCGCTGCCCGGTCTGCAGGGTGATCTCGTGCGCGATCCGCTGCGTCGCCGCCACCGCCGCGGCCGCGGCGTCGCCGCGGTACTCGACCGCCGCCAGACACTGCTTGGGATCGAGCCGCAGAATCAGCCATGACGCTCGCACCGCGGCCGCCGGTCGCGACGCCAGCAGCGCCTCGTAGACGTCGGTGTAGGCCGACGGTGTCGCGCCGTGCCGCCTACCCGCGGAGACGATGTCGACGGTGTTCAGGCACAGCCCGCCGTACTGCTCCATCATCCGGCGGGCGACCGCGATCGGGATCACGTCCTCGTAGCTGGCGGTCTCGCCGGTCAGGGCCGTCATCGTGTGCGGCTTACCCAGCAGCGCGACCGCGGTGATGATCTCGTCCCCGTGGTAGCGGACGCCGACCTCATCCGCCCACGAGCCCTCCGGCTCGATCGCGATCGCGGCAGGCAAGTCCGCGCGCGGCTGCCGCGCGACCCGACGGGCCCGCAGCGACTTGCGCACCCACCCCGCCGCGGTCAGCCCGCGGTAGGTGACCGTCGCGATGAGCAGCAGCACGACACCCACCACAACCCACACCCACCACGGCGGGACGCGCAGCGCCAGCATCAAGCCGGCGCCGATCGCCTCCGCGATCACCAGCGCTTTCAGATTCGCATCGAGGCCGAACTGCTTCACGACTTACTCCCCTTCCGCCGCCGGCTCACCAGCAGCTGTACCGCCACGATCAGAACTGCTCCGACGCCGATCACGATCCAGCCGACGTTCAGCGCCCGGTGATCCGCCGGCGGTGGTGGCGGAGCGACCTCGAGGACCTCACGGGTGGCCGTCGGTGGGGCCACCGAGGCCGCGACGGGCGCGCCGTTGAGCGCGGCGGCCGCGTCGACCACCCCGTAACCGACGACGGTGTCCCGGCCGCCCGCCGGATGGTGCGCAGTGGAGGTGAGCCGTTCGCGGACCTGCGCCGCTGTGAGTTTCGGCTCCGCCGAGCGGATCAGCGCGACCAGACCAGAGACGTACGCGGCCGAGAAGCTCGTCCCCGCGATCGGCTTCGGCGTCACGTCGTCCATCACCCGGTTGATCAGCTTGCCCTCGCGGCCGAAGCCGATCACGGGACCGCCGGGCGCCGCGACGGTCACCCACGGGCCATGCAGCGAATAGTCCTCCTTGCGGTCGCCGTAGAGGCCGGCGCCGCGCGAGTCCGTCGCACCGACCGAGATCACCAGCTCGTGGAACCACGACGGTGCCGAGACCGTCTTGACGTTGTTCCACCCGCCCGTCTTGTCCGTCACCTCAGGATTCGGGTTCTGTCCGCAGTTCGAGTCCGTCGTGTTGCCCGCGGCCGCGACCACCACCACGTCGCGCTTCGCCGCGAAATCCAGTGCGCCGCCGAGGGCGTCCTGCGGGACCAGCTTCCGCGCGTCGAAGCACGAGGTCACCGACAGGTTGATCACCTTCGCCCCCATGCTCACCGCGTGGACGATCGCCCGCGCCAACGACTCGAGGTCGCCGGCCGTGCGTTTGGTCTGGTCCCCGTCGAGGCCGACCCGTCCCGACCACGCTCGCGAGGACTGCCGGATCGAGATCAGCTGCGCCTCCGGCGCGAGCCCGCTGAACGAGTCCGTGCTACTCGGCTTGCCAGCGATCAGCGACGCCACGACGGTGCCGTGGGGGTCGCAGTCGTCGAGGCCGTTGCCCGATGCGACGATGTAGTCCCCGCCCGGACGGGGCGTCAGCCGCGGATTCGGGGTCACGCCGGTGTCGATCACCGCGACGGTCACGCCCGCCCCACGGGTCTTCTTCCACAGCTCCGACGGGTTGAAGAACCGCGTCGACTCCGGGACCGCCTTCGGGTCGTCACCCTCCCACCGGCCGATCCCGCACCCACTGTCCTGACGCATCTCCATCGCCGGCGACGGATCACCGTCTGGCTATGTCAAGTTGATCTGGCCCCGGTAGGGCGGTTTCATTCGGCCCCACCTGAGTGGGGCCCTGAGCCGCTAGAGTCCGGGGTGTGGATGGGCGGCCGCGGGTGCGCAGTGTGGTTG
>NZ_CBCRZG010000029.1:0-45921 GCF_965137015.1 Tsukamurella hominis
AGGTCCCGGGCGTCGTGTTGCGCCGCCGGTTCCGGCTCTCGGCCAAGGCTCTTCGTCCGCTGGAGCTCTACCTGCGGGGCGGGAAGATCACGGCGCGCGGCGCGGACCGCTGCCTGCGATTAGCCAGGCAACTAATATGGCGGATGTGCGTGTAGCGATGTACCTCCGCCAATCGTCCGACCGGATGCTCGACGAACTCGGCGTAGACCGCCAGCGTGAAGCGATCGAAGCATTCGCGCAGCAACGGGGCTGGACGATTGTGCAAACCTACGTCGACAACGACGTCTCCGCCAGCACGCGCACCCCGCGGCCCGCCTTCGAGCAGATGCTCGCCGACGTCCCGACCGGCACCTTCGACGTGATTGTGGCCCGCCACATGGATCGTCTGCTGCGGCAGATCGCCGAGCTCGAGCGGGTCCTCGAAACCTGCGCTCCGTCCGGTGTGCATGTCGTGACTGCGCTTGACGGTGTCGACACTTCCACTGACGGTGGGCGGCTTGTCGCCCGGATCCTCGGCTCTGTGGCGCAGGGCGAGGTGGAGCGCAAGAGCGCGCGTCAGCGTGCCGCGGCGAGGCAGGCTGCGGAACAGGGGCGACCGTTGACGGGGAAGCGGCGGTTCGGGTTCGAGAAGGGCGGTGTCGAGCATCGCCCGGAGGAGGCCGCAGCGATCCGCGACGCGTATGCCGCGCTCCTGGCTGGCGAGTCGCAGACGGTGATCGCGCGGACCCTCAATGAGGCCGGGCATCGCACGGGTCAGAACAACGTGTGGGACCGGAACAGTGTGCGGGACATGCTGATGAATCCGGCGAACGCTGGGCTGCGGCGACACCGTCCGTCGGGGGAGGCGGGGCTGTTCCGCGTTAACCCGGAGCCGTACATCGTGGGCCGCGGGAACTGGGAGCCGATCGTCCCGGAGGAGACGTACAGGGCGGCGTTGCGGCTGTTCACCGATCCGACACGGCGTAGGGCGCCGAAGAACGCGGTGGCACTCCTGACGGGTGTCGCCGTCTGCCACTGCGGTGCGACGGTGCACACCGGCGGCGCCCGAAGGGAGTACCGCATGTACCGGTGCCGCGACCACGCGCACCTGCAGCGGATGGCTGAGCCGATCGAGGACTACGTGCAGCAGGTGGTGGTGGCCCGCCTGTCGCGGGACGACGCGGTGGAGGTGTTCGCCCCGGAGATCGACACCGCTGACGATGCGGCGGAGGCCGACACGTTGCGGCGCCGCCTGCAGGACGTCGCCGAGGACTACGCCGACGGTGCGATGACCAGGCAGCAGTTCCGGGCGGCCAGCGACCGGATCAAGACCCGGCTTGATGCGTTGGAGGTCCGCGCGTCGGCGGCGATCGCCCACTCGACGGTCGCGCAGCTGGTGACCGCGGACGACGTGGGCGCGGCGTGGTTCGCCTTGTCGACCTCTGTCCGGAGGGGGCTGATCGGGGAGCTGATGCGCGTGCAGATCCTCGGGGTGGGGCGGGGGGTGCGGACGTTCCGCCCAGAGTCGGTGGTGATCAGGTGGAACGTCGACGAATGCGCCGTAGGCGGTTGACGACGGTGGGGGAGTAGGCGAGCGCCTCAGGTCGGTCGAGCAGCTGGTTCAGCAGCTGCGTGTACCGGACCGGCGAGACGTCGAACTGGGCGCGGATGGCGTCCTCCTTCGCGCCGCGCTGCTGCCACCACGCAGCTTCGAAGTCGAGGATGGCGCGCTCGCGGTCGGTGAGCTCGGTCATGCGCCGAACTCCGGGCCGTCGGGGTCGGGCTCGTCGCCGAGCGGCCACGGAAGGTGGTCGCTGGTGCCGGCTCCGCCTTCGTCGCCGTCGTCGAGTCCGCGGGGATCCAGTCCCTTGCGCCGGTAGCTCCTGCAGGCGGTGACCGGGAGGACCACCGGCTCAGCCTCTCGGAACTCTTCCCAGCCCTCGGTGGAGGCGCCGGCGGACTGCCACGTCCACCACTGCTGCCAGGTGTCGCTGAAGACGATCGCGCCGTCCGGCCAGCGGTTGGGGCCGTCGGGTGCACCGTTCGCGGTGAGGTCCTGCGCCGGCCGTGCCCACTCAGGACGGGGTGGCGGGGGAGGATCCCCGAAGTCCCTGTTGCGACCGATCACTGCCACTGCCACCACGCTCCATTCGTCTCGTACTCAAGTTCGGCGACCTCGATGGGGTCGAGCGCGTTGAGGCGCACTCGCAGCGTCCGCGCGTCGACCCACAGATGCTTGGTGAGAGTGTCGGCGCACCGGGTCCAACGGAACCCGTCGATCAGCCGCGGCAGGGGGATCAGCTGCCGGGCCGCGAGCTCATCGCAAATCCGCTCCTCGACCGGATCGGCTGGCAGGATCCGGCGGCGCAGGTGCCACATCTCGTGAGTGAGGGTGCATCGGCGCCCGACCTGGTTCAGGCGGGGGTCGAGCCAGATGGTGTCACCGTCGGTGAACCCACCGATACCTCCGGGGAGCTTGGTCCACTCGAGGCTGACGTCAGGGAACTCTTCTCGTAGCGTGCGCCAAGGGTGCCACGTGGGCGTTGGCTCGGTCGTCGTCATGCCCGATTTTGTACCGGACCCCACTGACAAAAATCGCTCTGACCAGGAACTACACTGTTGTTATTCCGACGTGAGGGTGTGCTCGATCGAGACGAATCTTCGCGCCTTCGAGGTTGAGCGTCCTACGGAGTCTTTCGAGGTGACCACGGAGACGATGACGATAACGTCCTGATCCACCTGGATGTCGTGGTTGGTCAGTGACGAGTGAGGGACGTCCGTGATTGTGACTCGTCCGCCCTTCGGGCCGCCTCGGACGACGATCTCGTTCGCGTCCGCATCCACCGCGACCACGAGCCCCTTGACCTTGCCGGGCTTCGTCTCGCTCTCGCCGATCGCATCGAATACCTGGCGCGCCCAGGCTAAGCCCTTCCCGCGCGTCAACGTCGACCTGTGGCGCCGGCCATCGTGGCCGTTAGCGGTGATCTCGAGGTCTAGGTTGTTATCGCGAAGATCCTTCGTGACCCGCTCCAGCTTGTCCAACAGCCCCTTGCGCTCGCGGGCGAACCGCGGGCTCGGCTCTTGCGTCTCGAGCCAGCTATGCAGTTCGATCACCTTGAGTATTGCCTGCTCACACTCGGTTGAGTCCGGCACCGAGATCTCGTTTGAGCGGTCGTCGGGGCTGGGTAACACGGGTCGGAAATGCACGATCGCGCTCCCTTCCGAGACGTCTGCGATGACGAAGTCGACCGACCCCGGGCCGGGGAGGGCCGCAGATAGCTCTTCTTGAAATGCGGGCAGGAGCGAGCCGGCCGAAGCTGGAAGGCCCCCGCCGTCCGTAGATGGGCCGATCAGTCGGAAATCGATGTGCAGTGGCATCGAGAAGTCCATGGTCTGCTCTCGCATTGCATCGACTAGCGACCTGCGCGCGACCTCAAGCAGGTTGTCGGCTGCTTCGTCTGGCTCGCTGAGCCACTCTGGGTCGCGGGTGCCTTCCAGCTGCGGGAATCGCTCTCGCAGGCTTCGCCTGGCTACTGCCACGGGTCCACCTCCAAGTATCCGCGCCGCGGTACGGCGTCTACTTCCAGCATGGGGCCTTTCGCGGCTCCCGTCGAGCGACAGCGCTGCCAGAAGTCGTCGAAGATCCCGCGCGACTCGACGTAAGTATGCTCGTCCACCGTCAGCGCGCGGGCTTTAACGGTAGTGAATGGGTGTCGCACTACGCTGAACGGCTCGACGTGGTAGTCGTCACGTACCTTCGCTCGCTTGCCGATCAGCTCCTTGACCCGCTTGGTCCCAGGCTTCCCATCGATCCTTCTCAGCTCCGCACCGTCGATCAGGGGGGAGATGTCGATGTCCTCCGGATCGAGTTCGGCCGATGCGAAGCTCCCGCCGACCCAGAAGGCCGTCAGGATGTCGGTGCCGAATCGCTCGGTCGCTCGTTCCCAGGCGTCGAGGTACTTCAGCAGTCCATCGAACACAACACGTCGTCGCACGCTGGATGTGTACCGCGGGGCGCTGACGAATTCGCTCTCGAGCTCGTCAAGGGAGCAGGGGTACCGGCCGAGTGGAAGGTGTCCATCGGGGCCGAGGGGTGGGATCATCTACTCCTCGCCCTCGTCAAGGCCGGCGTCGTCCGAGCCCTTGCGCTCGTCGTTCTCCCTCGCAGCGAGGTCGTAGTCGTTGCGCTCCCCAGCCCGGTACGGCTCGAAGTCCGCGGGCTGCCGAGCTGCGAGCCACTGCAGGTACCCGGACTTCTCCTCGTCGGTCACCACTGTTCCGTCGGGCCACTCGGCACCTTCGGGGTTGGGGTCGTCGAACGGATCCTGGGTGCCTCGCAGGTCATGAGGCTTGCCCTCGGAGGGCGCAAGGTCCTCAACCTGCTGGCGGCGCACCACTGTTGACGTCGCTTGGTCGACCATCTCCTTAAGCTCACCCATCCAGTAGTCGCTCGCGCTGATCGCGCCGTCCACTTGAGTGCGCACGTCGGGCAAGTACCTGTACTGGGCGACCATGTCCGCTGCGCCCTTCAGCATGTCGAGCAGCCCGGCGGCGAGGGTCGCGTGAACTTCCCGCGCCGGCGCCTCGAGCGGCATTGCGAGCGTCTTTTCGCGGTCGGCGTACCACTCTGTGAGCGTCTCGTGGGCCTTCCATTGCACCATCGTGGCGAAGTTCACCGCGGTGAGCGCGGTGTTGTTCAGTCCGATACGAGATACCGGGTCAAGCGGAACTTCTTCGAATGGGTGGGGGTCGAACAGGGGCTTCGGTGCGTCGAAGATCCCAAGGGAATCGCGGGTCTTCTGGTCTTCACGCGCCTCGTCCTCGGCGTCCTCGGTCGAGGTCGGCGGATCGGATCGGTCTGGTTGGTCGGCATCGGTAGCTCCCTTCATCCGTCGCAGGACTTCTGCGATGAGGTCGTCGTCGGACAGGGCTGACACGTCTAGGCCCAGTTCAACGACGCCATCTACCTCGTCTTGACGCAGATGGCCAGAGGCGACAAGCGCCTCGACAGGGGAGCGACCCCAGGTTCGCGCGATCTTCACTACCGACTCGGCGCTCGGGTTCGACCGTCCCGTCTTCCAGCGAGAGACGTTCCCAGCGTCAACTTCGGCTGCTCGCGAGATGGACACGCCCGATGCGTTGTCGGTTATCCGCATGAGGTACGTCCAGAAGCTCTCGGTCACCTCCAAAGCGTATTGCACAGACGCTGCCCAATTCGGCACCCGATCAGGTGTTGCGTGTGCGCAAGGGGTGAGGTGAGCGAACTACACGGTGGTATTTCAGCAGGTCCAGAGCGAATGACGCTTGCGCAAGTCGCCGTTACCAAACTGTGATCTCGATAGATTGCGAGAAGGCCTAGGAATGCGTACAGTCCTAGGTGTTCCCGCAAGACAGCAGGTCAGCGGGGAGAAATTAGGAGGGGAGCGTGTTGGCCACACTGCGGATCAACCCGGTCGGCCTCGCCAAGATTCGACGCCTCACTCAGACCTCGCTCGACCGCGAGTTCGCCGAGAAGATCCGCGTCGACCCGGGGACCGTCTCGCGAGTTCTGACGGGGAAGGCGGCACCGGGCCCGAAGTTCATCGCCGGGTGTGTCGAGGCGTTTGGCAGCGACTGCTTCACGGACTTGTTCGACGTCGTCCCCGACGACGACGCGGCATAGAAAAGGCCCCCACCTGCGCGAACAGGTGAAGGCCCATCAAGCACAACGAGAGATTGGAGTCTCAGTGCAGAACCAGAATACCAACGGGGTGGCATCCCTGTTCCAATACGGCACGCGGGTGATCCGCACTGTCGACATCACCGAGAAGCGCTGGGCGGTGGCCAACGACATCTGCATGGTCCTCGAGATCGAGAATTCGCGTGACGCCGTTGCGCGCCTCGATCCGAGCGACGTCCTGCGCCTGCGCAGGTCAGAAGGTGTCGGTTCAACCGACACCTTCTGGGCGCAGTTCGACGCCCGCGTCCACACGATCACTCTCATCTCGGAGGATGGCGCGACGGACCTCGTGCTCGACTCGCGGAAGCCGGAGGCCCGGAAGTTCCGCCGGTTCCTCACCCACGAGGTGTGGCCTGCGGTCCGCGATCACGGTGGGTACCTCACTCCGGAGAAGGTGGAGGAGGTCCTCCTCAATCCGGACACGATCATTCGGCTCGCTACGGACCTGAAGGCCGAGCGTCACCGCGCCGAGATCGCGGAGTCCCGGAACAACGTCCTCGAACTCCGCATCGAGCGAGACGCACCGCTAGTCGCGAAGGCGGAGGCGCACTCCGGCTCGAACGGCACGATCCACCGGCAGGCGTTCGCCCGCGAGGTCCAGCAGTGGGGAGTGCTCCGCGGTATCCGCATCCTCCATGAGCACGTGTACGAGATGCTCCGCCGCAAGGGCATGTTGGTCGCCGGCGAGCGGTCGGACCGCAACCACGCCACGGCGCACGCCGTGACCTCCGGGTGGGCGTGGACGAAGAAGGACACCACCGTCGACGGTCACGCTACCGCGACCACGTACCTGCACCCGAAGGGGCAGGACCTCGCGTGGAAGTGGATCACCGCGCACGTCGAGCAGTTCGGCACCCTCGCACCGCAGGACGTGGCCGGATGAGCAACCCCGACTACCTGTACCGCGTCGTCGTCACCGCGTACCCGGAGGGCTCCCTCGAGGTGGACCCGTCGGATCCGACCGGCGACACCCTGATCCCGCGCGAGGGCTGGGCCCCGCCCGGCTGGCGTCCCGAGGGCCGCTACGTCGAGATGCTCGGCACCTCCGACTTCGTGTGGCCCGTCACGAACAAGACCTACATGTCCCGGTCGACCGCGAAGAAGCGCGCTGACCTGCTGATCAGCTGCGGCGCTACGGCGCATGTGGAGCGGTCGAATCGCATCGTCTGGCCCGACAACACCGAGGAGCGTGCCGCATGACCACCACGATCCCGTCGTTCGAGGAGTACGAGCACGCCAGGCACGTCTTGGCTCACAGCACCGACTTCGAGCCTCCCGAGGTCAACACGGCGATCACGTGGATCAACGAGTTCGAGACCGCGGTCCGTGATGCGGTCGCCACCCAGTTCCGTGACCCGCGCCGCGCGAAGTTCATGTCGGACTCGATCCCGCACACGGTGATGCCGGCGTGGGAGGACATGTCGTCGTGGCTGCAGGAGGCGCTGTTCGACGCGGCGATGGCCGGGGCGCGCACCGCGCAGGGTGGTGCGCGGTGACCGCGGCGCTGGTCCGCGCGCTCCCTCGGGAGGACGGCGGCCCGGACGACCAGCTCGATCTGCCGATGAATGTGGTCGACCTGGCGCACTGGTTCGTCGGCGCGGACGGCGCGCTGATGGGTGCGGTCGTGCTGAACCACAAGGACTTCGCGGAGCCGTACACGCTCGCGTTGCCGGCGGACCGGATCGAGGTGATCGCGTGACCACGGAGGAACGCCGCCTGGCGCGCGCCGTCGCGCAGGCCGAGGTGATCCGCGCAGCGGCGCAACGACTCGCGGACGATGCGCCGCCGCTGTCTCAGGCACAGAAGGACCGGCTGACCGCGGTGTTTAACCGTGCGTCGGTGCCCAGGGTGAGGAGGGTCGCGTGATCTTCCTCGGAGTGGCGTTGCTGGCCGCGTTGCCGCTGGTCGTTCATGACCTGTTCGAGCGGGAGGCGGGGCGATGACGCCGGCGGATCAGCAGATGGATCGTGTCGTGGCGGCGCAGGCCAAAGTCCGCGCGCTGACGGCGCAGGACCTCGTGGATTCCGCGAGATCCCGGATGGAGTCGGTGCCCGGACCGCTTGGCGGCCCGTGGTCGCGGAGCGAGCTGAACGCGGGCGCGGCGACCGCGCTGGCGCAGGAGCTGCTCGACGAGCGCGCGGAGCGTCTCCGCGTCGCGGGCCGGGTGCACAACTTGGCCGACGACCTCGAGAAGTTCCTGACGCAGTGGACCGCGGACGACCTGTCGGACTTCGGGCTGGCGGAGCAGGTGGAGACGGTGATCGAGCTGCTGCAGAAGCAGGTCGAGGCGTTGAAGGCGGGCGTCCGGTGAGCGCGGAGGCGCAGCTGGCGCTGTGCGTGCTCGCCGCGGGTCTGGTCGTGGCGGCGGTGCTGTCGGCGGCGATGGCGGTGTTGCAGCGGCGGGTGAACCGGGCGGAGGCCGAGGCGGACGCGGCGGTCGAGGCGCGGTTCGGCCGGGACATGGCGGAGCTCGCGGAGGAGACGCACCCGAGATGACCGGGTTCCGGGCGCACGAGCTGGTGCGCGTGAACGGCCGGTTCGGCCACGTGATGAAGGGCCCCATGTCGACGGGGCGGCACCGGCTGTGGTCAGTGCGGATGTTCGACGGCCGCGCCGTGCTGGCGCGGGAAGACCTGATTGTCAGCGCCGAGGGGCGCAACACGAACGAGGAGCTGTGATGAGCAAGAAGACGATGAACCGGGTGTGGCTGGTGGTGGCCGCGGTGGTGGTGGCGGGCGCGTGCTCGTCGCCGGCGTGGGCGGACCCGTCGGAGTCGGTGTCGGTGGTGGAGACCGCGGACCCGACGACGGACCCGACGGGCACCGAGACTGTCGATCCGACGAGCACGGAGACGCCGACGGAGACGCCGGAGCCGACGCCGGAGCCGACGCCGGAGCCGACGGAGGAGCCGACGGAGACCGCGGCCGAGAAGCCCGCCGCAACCGTGACGAAGACGGAGACCGCGGCACCGCCGACGACCGTGCGCCCCGGGAAGGACGATCCGGCGGTGGACCCGTGCGAGTGGACCGGCAAGTACCGGCCCACGTGGTGCCCGACCGTGACCGTGGCGAAGGCTGCGCGATGACCGCGCCGCTGCGTCCGCACGAGTCCACGTGGGCGTTGCCGGACGCCGAGCTGTTCGATGACGCGGAGGGCCGTCGGCTGCCCGCTGACGCCGCGACGTTCGTGTTCGAGGCGGACGACCCGGCTGGCGTGGACGTCGGATCGGACGCCGCGCACGTGGCGGTCGCGCTCGACCTGGGCCCGATCCTCGGTGTCCTCGACCTCGTCGTTCCGGTGCCGATCGTGGTGCTGCGGGAGGCGTACTGCGCTGCGGCGTGGCACACCATCGAGGTCGGGGAGCTGATGGCGTGGGTGCCGGGCCAGGAGCACGTCACCGTCACGGTGGCGCCGGGCCCGGACGGGCTGACCGAGGTTCGTTCCGCGGGTGGGGTTCACCGGGTGCCGGCCGCGCATCTGCACCGCCTGCGCACCTTCGAGGAGGTGGCGCCTTGCTGACCGAAGCTGAAGTCCGGCGTTACCGCGCCATCGTCGACTACACGCCTTCGCGTGACCGCGACGTCCCGCATCGACGCGAGCCGCACAGGCCGTCGGTCGAGCTCCGGCAGCGAATCCGCGGCTGGTTCGCCGCCGAGGATGTCGACCCGCTGCAGCCGCTACCGTATGGCGTCACCGAATCGTGCTGCCGTGACCTGCAGATCGACCGCGACAGATTCCGCAGGAACCTACTGGCGATCCGCCGCGCCGAGGGCGTGAGGGTCCGGCGCGGTCCCGGCCCATGCGCGGGGGCCGCGGACCACGAGGTGCGCGCGATGGAGTGGCTGACCGCCCACCGCGTCGACTTCAACGAGAGGCTTCCGCGGGGAACTCTGGCGGCCGTCGCAGACGCCGCCGGGTGCACCTTGTGGCAGGCAAAAGCCGCGATCAGCCGATTGCGGGCCGCATCATGACCCCGGAGCAGGAGATCCGCCTCGCCGCCCTTGAGGTGGCGTGCGACTGGGCGGGTGACCACGCGCTCGAGGGTCGCGGGCATCCCGGTCCGGGTGCGGTGATCAACACGGCGGAGCGGTTCGAGCGGTTCGTCGCGACGGGGGAGACGGTGTCGCCGCCGCGCTGCCGGTGCGATGGGGATCCGGAGCCCGCCGAGGACGTGTGCGGTCTCGGTGAGGACCTCGCCGCGCTGCGGGGCCGGCTCGCGCCGACGCCGCTCGACGTGATGGTGGGGCGGCGATGACCGCGGCCACGGCGAAGAAGGACTACCGGCGGCTCATCGAGTGCCTCGACTGCGGGAAGTCCCGGCCGAACGGCGGCGGCGGCCGGTGCGGCACTTGCTACGACCGGCGTCGTCGCGGGGCCGCTCCGCTCACGGACAAGCAGGTCGCGTCGCTGCGGCGGATGGTCGGCTACCGCCCGGAGTGGTCGGAGCCGCTGCCGAAGGGCGGGACCTTGTCGGACGGGAACGCGAGGACCCGCGCGCGTATCGCGGCCCGTCTCTCCGAGCACGGGTGGCCGGCGACCCGGCTCCCCGACGGCGCGCTGACCCGGTTGAAGCGGGAGCTGGGGATCACCGACGGCCAGATGAAGTGGCACCTGCGGGAACTGCGGAGGAAGGCGTCGTGATGGGGAGCTTTGCTGTTCGCCGGATGGGTCCTGTTCGCGCTGGTCCTGGGCTGGCTGGCGACCGGGGAGTCGACGGGGCCGACGAAGACGGGGCTGGACGTGCTGCCGCCCAAGAACAACGAGGAGGACGAGAGATGAGCGATACCAACGAGGTCGAGACGCTCGACGTGTACGGGCGGCTGGCGATGCAGTCGGCGGTGGCGAAGGTCGTGAAGGGCGAGGTCGACGCGACCCGCGCGCTCGCGGCGGCCAGTCTGCAGCCGGGGGACCGGCGCGCGGCGCGCCACGACGGCGTGAAGCTGGGCGCGGTCACCCTGACCGACCCGTCCTGGCAGGCGACCGTGACGGACCGGGCGCAGTTCCTGGCGCACGTCATCGAGGCCCACCCATCGGAGGTGGTGATGGGCTGGCGGCCCCGCCCGGGCGTGTCGTGGGAGGACGTGGCGGCGGTGCTCGCCGAGTTCGACGAGGGCCTCGCCGCGGAGTACGTGGAACAGGTGCCGGCGGTGGCGGCGGCGTTCGAGTCGAAGGTCCTGGCCGCGGCGGCCGCGAGCGAGTCCGCGGTGGTGCCGGGTGTGGAGCGGTCGCAGAAGGCGCCGGTGCTGCAGGTGCGGTTGGAGGCCGCGGCGACGGACCGGGCCCGCGCGCTGCTGCAGGGCGACGCGATGCCCGAGCTGGGCGGTGCCGCATGACCGCGACGAAGACGGACCCGCGGGCCGAGGGGTTCGCGAAGCTGCGAGAGCCGTTCCCCGCGGAGCAGATCGGTGTGCTCCCGAAGCCGAGATCGAAGGATGCGCCGAAGGGCCGGTGCGACGTGTGCAACGGCTGGCACGGGCTGCCCGCGGTGCACCTGGACTACGTCGGCCACGCCGCGCTCACGCAGCGGCTCCTCGAGGTCGACCCGGAGTGGACGTGGGAGCACCAGGCGGTCGACCAGTTCGGCGCCCCGATCCTCGACCGCAACGGCGGCCTGTGGATCCGGTTGACGGTGCTCGGCGTGACCAGACCGGGTTACGGGGACGCGCAGGGAAAGTCCGGCGGGAACGCGGTGAAGGAGGCGATCGGCGACGCGCTGCGGAACGCGGCGATGCGGTTCGGGTGCGCGCTGGATCTGTGGTCGAAGGAGGACCTGCACGGCGCTGAGGAGCAGCGGAACCAGCACGACGACCCGGCGCCGCAGTCCGCGCCGCCGGATCCGCTGCAGATGGCGAAGGACCGGCTCGCCGCGGCGTGCCGCACCGCGGGCGTAGCACCGCAGACGGTCATCGACTGGGCGATCACCCCGTCGGGTCCGAACGGTGGTGTCGCGCTGAACGTGTGCACGGATCCGAAGGTGTTCGACGCGTTGGCGAAGCGTGTGCAGGACGGTGGGTTCGCGGAGCCGACGCCGGATGAGGCGAAGGCCGCGGTGCAGGGCGAGCTCGGCGGAACCGAGGTGCCGTCGTGAAGCCCGGCGACTACACCGAGGTCGCGGTCACCCGGAACAACAAGTGCCCGGCCACGCGCGGGCTGTCCACGGTCTGCAACCGCCCGGACGGGCACGCGGGAGAGCACGCTGATGTCTCCGAGTCGGGACTGGTGCTCGAGGTGTGGGGCAGTGCCGGCGCTTCAGGCGGCGCGCTGCTGACCGAGGCGCGCCGGAAGGGGCTGCTGCGGATCGTGGAGGCGCTCGACGAGATCGCGGCAGCGCAGGATCAGGCCGAGCGCGTCTTGCGTGAGCTGAAGCAGGAGTTCGCGGCCGACGCGTTGATGAAGAAGGTCCTCGATCGGACCGAGGTGCCGTACGACGACGGCACGTACCCGGTGGAGTCCGAGGACCCGGACGCCTGGGAAGCGGAACTCGAGGAGTACGCGTGACGGCCCCGCAGGATCTCCTGGCGCACGGCCGGATGCAGCGCGACGACGCGATGCCCCCGAACCGGGTGGTGCTCGCGGCGGCTAAGCGGCTGCAGCAGGCGTGCGAGCTGGTCCTCGACGGCACCCCGGCGACGGACCTCACCGTCGACGCGCCGCCGTGGGAGGACGTGCCGGCGGAGCAGCGGGAGACGTGGCTGTGGCTGGCCCGTGTAGCGCACGGGGTCGAGTCGTGACCGCGCCGCAGCTGACCGCGAACGAGGTGTCGATGCACCTGCTGGCCCTGGCCCGCGAGCTCGACCGCCTGACGTCGGCCCTGAACAACGAGGACGTGGACCTCGCGCGGATGACGGAGGAGCTGAAGCTCGCCGACGCGCGCGCCTTCCTCGGCGCCGAGGGCTCCGTGGATGCGCGGAAGGCGATCGCGGTCACGCAGACCGCGGAGCTGCGCGCCGCCGTCGCGGTGAAGGAGGCCGTCGTCCGCGGCCTGATCCGCGAGTCGAAGGCGCTGTACGCGCGGATCGACGTGGGCCGCACGCACGGCGTGAACCTCCGCTCGGAACTGAAGACCTTGGGCGTCCAGCCCTGACCACCTGACTTAGGAGAACGACATGACGAACACCATCACCATCGAGGGCCGCGCGACTGCCCCGGCCGAGCTTCGCTTCGTGGCCAGCACCGGAAAGGCTGTGGCCACGTTCACCGTCGCCGACGACTACGGCCACCGTGACCGTCAGACCAACGAGTGGATCAAGGACGGCGTGACGTTCCTCCGCGTCGAGGTGTGGGACTACCTCGCGGAGGCTTGCGCCGAGAAGATCGGGAAGGGCACGAAGGTCACCGTGACCGGCGCGCTGCGGCAGCGGGAGTACGAGCACAACGGGGAGAAGCGGACCGCGTACGAGATCAAGAACGTCTCGCAGGTGGCGCTGCCGTTGGACCGGTTCAAGCCGCGCGAGCAGCAGGGGAGCGGCGGGCAGTACCAGCGGCCGTCGCAGCAGCAGGACGATCCGTGGGGCTCGGCGCCCGCGGGCGGATCGTTCGGTTCCGACGAGCCGCCGTTCTGATGGCGAGGCTCATGGAGTGCGTGCTCACCAGACCGGTGCGCACCAGACACGGAATGTTCGTCGCCGGCCTGACGGTGCACGCGGACCTCGACGTCGCGGCCCCGGCCGGACAGGTGGAGTGCGTGATGTCGTCGATCGAGTCGGCGGCCGGCGTGCACGAGGTGCGGGCATTGGTGCCGGACTCGGCGCTGCAGCTCGGCGGGGAGGTGGCGGCATGACCACCGCAGTCGCAGAGCACCGTCCGGCCACCAAGCAGCGCAAGTACCGGCACGACGAGCTCACCGCGCTCGACCTGTTCTCCGGATTCGGTGGACTCACACAGGGCATCAAGCGCGCCGGGTTCGAGGTCATCATGGCCGCGAACCACAACCGCTACAAGGTGCAGGTCCACGAGCGGAACCACCCCGAGGCCGAGCACTGGGTCGCGGATCTCGTCGACGACGAGTCCGCGGACTACCACGACGTTCGCGACCTTCCACGCGCCGATCTTCTCGTGGCCGGTGTCTCGTGCGTGAACCACAGCCAGGCCAACACGAAGAAGGCGTACGCCACCGGAGCGTCCCTGTTCGACATGGACGACCCCGACTACGAGGAGCGGGTCACCAAGAGCGAGAAGGACCGCGCGACCGCGAACTGCGTGCTGCACTACGCGGAGCGTCACCGTCCGCTGATGATCCTCGTCGAGTGCACCACCGAGCTCGTGTCGTGGGGCCCGGCGGTGCCGGGGAAGAAGAAGGTCGGCGACGGCACCACGTACCGGTGGTGGCTGAAGCAGTTCGAGAACCGCGGCTACCGGTACAAGGTGCTGCGCCTCAACAGCATGTTCTTCAAGGTGCCGCAGTCCCGGGACCGCCTGTACATCGTGTTCTGGCTGGTCGAGGTCCCGGCGCCGGACCTCGATCACTGCCCACTGTCGTGGTGCCACGCGTGCGACGACGCCGTTGAGGCGGTGTGGTCATGGAAGACCGGTGTGCCGCCGACGGGATCGGTCAGGTACGGCAAGCAGTACGAGTACCGCTGCCCGCGGTGTCGGCGTGCGGTCCTGCCGCCTGCGACGCCGTCGCTCACCGCGATCGACTTCACGAACCTCGGCACCCGCATCCGTGACCGCGAGGCCGCGGGCCTACGGAAACTGAAGGACACGACGTACGCGCGGGCCGGGCGCTGCCACTCGCGGTTCGGGGACTTCCCGGCGGTGCTGATGCCGGCGAAGGCGATCCGCGGCGCTGAGAAGCACCCGTGGGAGCCGATGGCGACGCAGACCAGCCAGCAGGAGACGGCGATCCTGTCGACAGGGGCGATCATGGTCGCCGCGGGCAACACGTACGAGCGGCCCGGATCGGAATGCCGCTCGCGCGATCTGACAGAGCCACTGTGGGCGCAGACCGCGACCAACGCGGTCGGTCTGGTGACTCCGCCTGTAGCGATGGCGATCACGAACTACCAGGGCGCGCCCCGCGGCGTGGACGAGCCACTGCCGACACAGGGCGGCTCGGAGACGATGGCTCTGCTGTCCTCGGGGATCATTCCGTTCCGCCGGAACACGATTCCGACGGTGCACGCGGAGGCGATGCCGACGGTCACGAGCGAGCAGATCCCTGGCCTGCTGACGGCGGCTGGCTGGTTCAAGCAGAACGGGTCGGGTGCCGACGCTACGGCGCCGCACCCGGTCACTGATCCGTTCGGGACGCTCACGTCGCGAGACACGACGGGGATGCTGCTCGCGCAGTACCGGCAGTCCCTCGCCGAGGTGGAGTTGGACGACTGCTACTTCCGGATGCTCGGACCGCACGAGGTCGGCCGCGGCTGCGGTTTCGATCCCGACTTCGGCGACCATAAGGGCACCTTCGAGGTGTGGGGCTCTGACCGAGACCAGGTCGACGGCTACGGCAACGCGGTCAGTCCGCCGGTGGGCGAGTGGATCGGCGGGCGGCTGTATGCGGCGCTGCACGGCCGGGACCTGGTGGGTGCGGCATGAGCCAGATCAAGCCGCGGCCGGACCGCCTGACGAAGCCGACGAGCGCGCGTTCCCCGCGCCGGCCCGAGGGCTTCCCGCGGCCGGTGCGAGACCTCATCGACGCGCGTGCGGGTGGCGTGTGCGAACTGTGCGGCGTCCTGCCGGTGGCGCAGATCCACCACAGGCGGCCGCGGGGCATGGGCGGCACCAGCGACCCGAGCACGAACCGGGCGGCGAACGGCCTCGCCCTGTGCTCGTGCTGCCACGACGTGGTCGAGGGCCGGTCGGTGGAGCACCCGCAGCTGGGCCGGGTGCGTGGGTCGCGTGCGGAATCGGAGCGGAAGGGCTGGCTGATCTCTCGGCTGTCACCGGACGGGCCGGACGAGGTGCCGGTGTGGACGGCCGTCGGGTGGGTGCAGCTGGCGGACAGCGGCGCGAAGCGACGAATCGAGGGGAGAAGACCTTGACCTGGTTCAAGATCGACGACGGGTTCTGGTCGCACCCGAAGGTCGCGATGCTCTCCGACGGCGCGGTGGCGCTGTGGGCGCGCGCGGGCTCGTACAGCTGCCAGCACCTGACCGACGGTGCAGTGGCGCGGACCCTGCTGCGGATGCTCGGCACCGTCGAGGCGGCGGACGAGCTGGTGGCCGCCGGCCTGTGGGACGAGACGTCCGACGGGTGGGTGTTCCACGACTGGTCGGAGTATCAGGAGACCAGCGCTGTTGTGAAGCGGCGGCGTGACGAGTCGCGTGAGCGGCAGCGTCGTTCGCGTGCACGTCGCGAGGAAAAGCGCAGTGACACACAGGGTTCGTCACGTGGTGAGTCACAGAGCGTGTCGCGCGTGACCGATGACGTGACAGACGGTGTGAGTTCGCTACCCCCGACCCGACCCGACCCGACCCGACCCGGCCCTTCTTCTTCTGGGGTTACGGGGGGAGGGGCGGTTACGTCCGGTAACGCGCGCGAAGCCGCCGCCCCGCCGGGGAATCTCGATCCGTCGAACCCTCGCTGCCCGCGGCACCTGTCGGTGCCGGCGGCGGAGATGGGCCCGAATTGCCGCGGGTGCCGTCAGGTGCGGGAGTGGTGCGAGTCGGCGCCGGATCGCGGCAAGGCGGACGAGGTGGCGCAGCGCAGGTCTCGGCGTGAGGCGATCGATGCGTGCGGCCTGTGCGACGACACGGGGTACGTGCTGGGTGTGGAGCCGGTCCGCCGGTGCTCGCATCTGAGACCGGCGCAGGAATCGTGATCGAAATGTGTTCTCGGACAACAGGTGGCGGCGTCTACGCCGGTAGAATCGAAGGATCGGAGGTGGTCGAAATGACCAGACAGACATACGTTTACACGCTGCCGAGGCCGGTGGAGGTGAACGGCACGACGTTCGGGCATGACCGGGTCGAGCAGGTGGCGGTGTTCGCGTCCGACGTCGGCTGGGTGGCGGTGCTGCTCGGTGAGCATGTGGAGCGGTCGGAGTCGTGGGGCGTGACGGGCCGAGAGTTCCGGGAGCGTGTGACGCGCCCTGTGGGCTTCGTGCGTCGTGAGGGTGACCGGATGCCCGACGGGTTCATTCTGGATGCTCTGCGAGCCGCTCAGGGGGCGGGGATCGCGGTTTCTGTCCCAGCGGACGAGGCGGGTGCGGCATGACTGCCCCGAACCCCGCTGCCGACGCTCTGCCGGGTTGGCGTGGCACCGACCCCGACGGCGGAACGTGGGTGCGGCGCCCCGGCGGTCCGTACGACCACCCCTGGGCGCAGTTCATAGTCGGGCACTCGGTCGGCTACCGCGTCCGCTCGCAGGAGGAGGCCGAGGCCGCGGGCCTGGTCCGCCTCATCCCGGCGGTGGGCTACCACTACGACGAGCGCGGCGAGGATGTGGTGCCGGACGGCGCTGCTCCCGCCCCGATCGCCCCGGGAGCGCGTGCCGTCACGGACGCGGAACGTGCCGGGGAAGCAGAAACGTTCCTGGCGCACTGGGCTGGCGGCAACCGGGTGTCGGCTGAGGACCGTGAGGATTTCATCGCTGCGTGGACTGGCTGGCATCGAGGCGCGGACTTCGACCGGGAGTGCGCTGAGCGTGATGCCAAGGCGGCTATCGACGCGTACGTGTCGGCGCTCGCTGTTGAGCGTGCCGAGTTGACCGCTGCCCTGGCTGACGCTCGGTCTGCCGCTCCCGCCCCGCTGGACCCGGGCAACCCCGAACACCTGCGGCAGGTCGTAAAGTTCGTCATGAGCTGCTACATCGGCGAGGACGACGACGTGATCGCCGAGCAGGTCCGGGCGCTCGCGACGAGTCTGCACTCCCGCGCCGATCGCCTGGACCGTGAGCGCGCCGAGGCCGAGCAGGACGCCTCCGACCGCAAGCGGGCCGAGGAGATCCTCGCGGAGGAGTACCCGGACGACGAGTTCACCGCCGCGGGTCGTGATGCGTCGCTGCGGCTGATCCTCGCCGGTGTCCGTGCGGGCCGTGCCGAGCGTCAGGAGACGGGACAGTGAGTGCTCAGAAGTTCAAGCTAGGCGACCGAGTGACCAACCGCTTTGACGGGGACAAGGTGGTCGGGTTGATCACCAAGGTGATCAATTCCTATCTCTACGAGGTCGTATGGAGCGATGCCGGACTCATGGAGTTCGACCTACAGGTTGGCGACGACCTGGAATTGGCCGATCAGGAGCGTGCCTCGTGAGCGCCGTCGAGGACCGTCTCGCCGCCACGCTGGCGAAGCACCGCTGGTCGCCCGTGCCCTGCGGACGCGACTGCCTGTGCGAATGGAGAGCCGATCCGGGAATGCGGGATCCCCGAGGGCAGCACGACCGCCACGTCGCTGCCGTGATCGCCTCCTCCGACGACCTCGCCGTCATCTCCCTGCCCGAGCCGCAGACAGAGGACGACGAGGGCGAGACGGTCACCTTCTGGCCGTTCAGCGACAGCACGACGGTCCGCACCTACCCGCGATACGGCGAGGTCGGTTGGTCGGTGCATGGCGAGCCTGAGGAGCCGGTGACGCCCTCGTGGACACGGGACTTCGCTGCCGCGCTCCTGGCCGCCGCGAAGGCAGCGGAGGCGGTGAGCGACCGTGGCTGACACCACCTGCAAGCACTGCGGTGCACGGATCGTTCCGATCAACGACTGGGCCGGGCGGCCAGGCTGGACACACCAGCCTGAGGGGGCCGCGTTCCAAGACATGCAGCATCAGGCGTGCCACCTCACGTTCGCTGCCCCGGCGGAGGTGTCCCGCGATGGCGAGTGAACCGACCGACCTCATCCGCGAAGCCAACGCAGCCCTCGACGGCATCACACCCGGACCGTGGGAAGCCGAACGCCCGCACCACCTCGGCACCGACATCGCCTCAACCGACGACAGCATCATCGACTACATCGCGGTGGATGTGGAGAACCGAGCCGACGCGCTGTTCATCGCCTCAGCCCCGGATCTGGTGCGCCGCCTGCGGGACGCGCTCGACGCCATGCGCACGGAGGCGGCAGAGCTGACGCTGTCCCGCGCTGAGCTGGCCCACGAGGCGCAGAAGCTGCGGGACTGGCGGGACGGTGAGGCTCGCGAGAATGCGCGTCTCGCAGCGTTCGCCGCCGTGACGCCGTGCTCGTGCAGTGCGCAGCGGGCGCGGGCTGATCGCGCTGAGGCCGCCCTGGCTGAGGCGAACGCCACGATCGAACGGCTCGTGAGGACGAACCGGATCACGATCGACCGACACGTCGCCGCGCTGGTAGATGTCGCTGCGGTCACGTCAGCCCGTGCGGGATGGCATGAGGCGCGCTGTTGGGAATGCGACTGGACTACGAGCGGCTTGGAGTCGGTTGTCGAGGATGCCGCCTACGAGCATGTGACCCAGGAGCACCCGATCCCGACGGTGTCCCGCCGGGTGGAGACCGCCGAGGAGCTGGATGCGCTGCCCGCAGGCGCCCACATCCGCGAGAAGACCGGTGCCTACTGGGACAAGCAGCCGAGCGGCAGTTGGTGGATACCAGCAGGCGGCGTGGAGCGGACTTCCCAGCACGTCGCGCGGTACCTCCCCGCAATCGTCCTGTGGCTGCCTGAGGTGTCGTCGTGACCGCCTACCTCCGCCGCGCACCCGGACCCACACCCGGCGCTACTGCCTGGATTCGCAACGTCATCGTCCACCCACCGATCAGCGACGGACGGCAGCGCTGCGCCAGCATCATGACGACCCGCTGGGACGACTACACCGCCCAGGATGTCCGCCGCGTCCGTCTGGCAGGTCTCCGCGATGCCAGCCATGACGTTCACACCGATGGGGATGTGGCGACGGTCCGGTATCGGGATGGTCGGGTGGAGACCATCACCTTTCATGACGCCGAGCCGTTGTTGGGTGCGTCGTGACTGGGGCGCGTGGGTGGACGTTGGTGGCCGGTGTGGTCATCGAGGGGGAGCGGTGATGGCCGAGATCCCCGCCGTCGAGGTGAAGCTCACCGCCGGCACACCCGAACCCGACTGGTGCGACACCTGCATGCAGATGTCCGCGTGGAAGGTCCCGCGCCACCTGATCTGGCCGGACGGCGTCTCCCACATCGGGGACATCTTCCGCTGCTTCCAATGCCACCCATACCCCGAGGAGGACCGACCGTGACCGCACCCGTCGTCGTAGTCGACGTCGAGACCACCGGGCTACACCTGAACGTCGACCAGATCTGGGAAGTCGCCGCGATTCGGCTGTTCCCGGACGGAAACACCCTGGTGTACCAGACGTTCGTCGAGCACGACCGCAGCCTGGCAGAGCGGCTGCCCGAGAAGTTCCGCGCCCAGCACGACGAGGTGTTCGCGGACCTCGCCCCGATCGACAACGCCAAGGTCCGATCCAACCTTGTGTCGATGTTCACGGGCGGGACGGACGAGAAGGCGATTTTCGTCGGCGCCTGCCCGTGGTTCGACGCCGCGTTCCTGACCAACTTCCTGGGGATCGCCCCGTGGCATCACCGCCTGCGCTGCGTCGAGTCCATGACCGCGGGGCACCTCAGGCGCAACGTCGGCGGCCTGAACGACTGCCTGGCTGAGCTGGGGTTGTCCCCGAACCGTGACGCGCACCGCGCGCTCGCCGATGCCGAGGCGGCCGCGGCGATCTGGAAGCACCTGACAACCAAGGAGGAGCGATGACCGAGTCCTGGGCGCTGATCCCCGACTCCACCCGCTACGAGGTGTCCGACCTCGGCAACGTCCGCTCCGTCACGCACACGGTGACCGCGAGCAACGGCATTCCCCGCACCATCGAGGGGAAGCCGATCGCCCGCCTCATGACTGCGAACGGTTCCCCGTACGTGTCGATCCGCCGGGACTCCGCCGGGCGGCCGACGAACCGGCGCATCGCCGCGCTGGTCCTCGAGGCGCACGCCGGCCCCGCCCCGCAGGGTGCACGACCGAGGGTGATCAACGGCGACCGCACGGACGTCCGCCTCGCGAACCTCGAGTGGGCGGGCCCGAAGCCCCCGAAGCCGAAGACCCCGAAGATCCGGGCCGCGGCCACGAAGCGACCCGCCGCCGTCCGCGCACCCCGCCCGCTGAAACCGGCGCCCACGCCACCGACCGAAGCCATCATCGACCTCACCGGCCTGCCGATGATGTCCCCGAACGGCCGCCCGAACCACTTCGCCCGCGCCCGCGACACCCACACCATCCGGCACTCCGTCGCCTGGCGGGCCCGCGCCGCCCACATCCCCACCGGCCTCGACCACCTGACGATCGAATACCACTACCGGCCCGCCGAGGACCGCTACGCGTGGGACCCGCGGAACCTCGCGAGCGCCGGCATCTGGAAAGCAGCGCAGGACGCCCTCCACGCCCACCGCGGCCGCAACACCGCCGGCGCCCGCGGCCCCAAGCACCCCGTCGTCCACGACGACAGCCCCGGCTTCATGACGGAGATCGGACCCACCCAGCACCCGGCACGCAAGGGTGAACCCGCCGCCGCATGGCTGGTCATCCGCTGGACCCACAACACCGAGAAGGCGAGCTGAATTGTGACCGCACCCCACGAGATCCCCGAGCAGGAGTTCCGGCAGCGCCTGCACCAGTTCCGCGACGCCATCCACGACCTCATCGGCGCCCGCTTCCAGAACTTCACCCTCGACGACGGCACCAACCGCATCCACGAGCAGGACTGCCGATACCAGCAGCTCCGCGCTCACCTCGCCGGCCAGCAGGGGAGCGGCAACGGCAACACCCACCGCAGCCTCCCCGCCGTGTGGGCGGACGCCGTCGACGTCCTCCGCGACATCGACACCACCGTCACCGCGTGGCAGCCCGACCCGGGCCCGTTCGACGGCGACCTCACCCACGCACCGACCCCGGAGGCCGTCCGCCGCCTCCGCCTCCTCGAAGCCAGACCCTGGGCGCCGGCGAACACCACCGACCTCACGGTCGCGGCCCGCGCGCTCGAACGGTGGGCGAAGCAGATCGACGACCTCCTCGACCCGCCGCCGCGGATCGACCTCGCCGCACCGTGCCCCGCGTGCGGGGAGTCCATCGCGTACCGCCGGGACAGCGCGGGGGAGACGGTGCGCTCCGCCGCCCTGCAGGTGAGCTCGGACGGCTGCACCTGCTTGTGCTGCCACTACACGTGGACCCCGGACTACTTCACGCACCTCGCCCGCACCATCGGCTGCGCCCTACCTGCCGGGGTCCTGGAGTAGCACGCGCCCCTAGGCGCCTAGGCCGCCCTTGCGACCGGCCCGACGCTTCCCGATCCGCCGACGGACGACCCGGATTCTAGCCTTCTCGTCCTCAGAGAAGGCGTCATCAGCCTTCTCGTCCTCCGAGAAGGCGTCATCCGCACCCATCTGAGGGGCGGACACCTTCGGCACTATGTCGTCTACTGGTCCGGAGTAAACCGGAATCACCTTGCGAGGATCGACGATCCGTGGGGGATCGCCAGTGATCTTGACCTCGATGTGACGGCTCTCGGCACCGAATACCGGAGGTAGATCGAGACCCGGGAGATACTTGTGTATGGGACCGAAATCTGCAGCCTCGTTTACGAAGTAAACGTTCGCCCAGGGACCCTCACGAGCCTCGTCCTTCGCACTCTCGACCCTCGTCGTCTTGCCATCACCGGCGGGGCGCCGACGGCCTTCGTCTTGAGTCATTTCGCTCTCCTTCGCTCCTCGACCATTGCGATCAGGGACTCGATAACTCGGTCCTGGTCGCGGGTCTTGCTCGTATCGGCGAGAAACTCAATCCAGTCTACTTCGAGCCCCTCGAAAGCGCCGCTCGTCAGCCAATCGACGATCTGCCACCACCGATCGTTCTCAGCTTCGAGCCGTTGGCGTTCCATGGTCGCTTCATGCGCAACGCGAGCTGCCTCGAGAGCGTTCTGGTGTGACTTGGCGGCCAGTTCCGCGGCATACCCATGCGCTTTGGCGGCGAGTTCCGCAGCGTGGATGCGGGCCTGTTTGGCTAGCTCGGCTTCGTGGGTGCGCGCCTTGCTCGAGATCCGGGTCGACTGCGTGAGGCTCTTTGCTGCGATGCGGCTCGCGCTTCGTCGCGCCGCGCGGGCCTCCTTCTCGTCCGACTCCACCTTCCGCACGACACCGCGGTACGCGACTGCAGCCGCCGCGAGGGCCATCGCACCACCGAAACCGGGCGAGATGACGAATCTGCCCACAGCGGCGGGGATCGAGGCCATGACCGCTGGGGTCGCGCGGAACACGATCAGCTCGACCACGATGATCGCCAAGGCGATCAGCACCCCCGGCAGCCACCGGCGCACTGCATATGGCTTCTGCTCAACCACGAGAAGCAGGCTAGTTCGCCATGTCGCGGCGCGGGGATGGATTCGATCAGGTAGTATCTGAGGTGCGGCACAGGTGTCTTCAAAACCTGGCCGCATTCGTGTCTTCCGCCCCGGGCATCGTCTCCCTCGGCGGACGCTGCCCCGACAGCCGCCAGCCAGCGCACGGGCCAGCATGATCCCCGGCGGGTGTCGTACCGCTCATCACGGCCAAGCACCCCACCGATGGCCCTCCGCAATCACAGCACCCCGACCGCCCTACTCCGGGCCGGGTTGCGCTCGGGGCTCGGGGCGCTGCACCCGTCGGGGGATCACACCAGGCCGCACCTACCCACGAGTAGCGGTGCGGCATTCCTGCTGGTGGCACTCTGGAAAGTGCAGGTCGCATCATGAGCACCAAGCACGACGGTGAATGGCATGAGCCCACCGCAGCGGTGAGGATGAGCAGGAACGGCTGGCCCATCGAAGCCATCCACGACGCCATCCTCATCCCGTGCAAGACGATCCGCTCCCAGCTCCACCGCGCCGAGGTCGACTCGCAGGGCTACATGCGCGACCACATCGTCCGCTCCAAGCTCACATGACCCGCACCAAGACCACCACCGCCCGCGGGCTGGGTTGGCAGCACCAGCAGATCCGCAAGCGGCTCATCGCCGCCCACGTCGACGGCTCACCGTGCTGGTGGTGCGGCGGCCCGATGCACCGCGACGCCGACCAGAACTTCGACAACGCAGTCCTCGAGGCAGACCACACGCTCTCGCGAGCCAACGGCGGCCAGCACGCCGACCGCCTCCTGCACATGACCTGCAACCGGCAACGCCAGGACGGCAGCCGCGACCACATGCGGCCCGCCCTCGCCGGCACCCAGCCAACCGAGCCCAGCACCGACGACGTCCGCGTCATGGCCTGGCCCTGGTGAACGGAGCAACCATGACCGCCAGCCTCGACAACCCGCTGATCGGCGAGCGCATCACCCGCGACCACCCGCAGTACGACGCGGTCACCGCGGTTCTCATGCGCCAGCCCGACCTGCGCGTGCCCGCCCAGCCTGGGATGCTCCGCGTCCCTGACGGCCGCGTATGGCGCAACGGTCGCGAGCTGCTCGTGCAGGTCTGGCAGATCGGCCCCGACGGCCACGTCCGGTTCAACGAGGCGGGCGACAAGGCGCTCACCGAGGTCGAGTTCAAGCGCATCCCGCTCGACTGACCCGGCCCACACGCACCCCTCGGATCCTGTTGCGGACGCATAACCGCAGGTCACAGACTCGCCGACACCGACCATACGCCCCGCTAAGCAAGCCTCTGACCTGCGGAAACGCCCCAATCAACCCCACCCCCTTGCAATCTCGAAGGGGGTGGGAGGCCTGACTGCCGGCGGTAGTCATCATTTTTATTTTTTGCTGGTCAGGGGGTGGATCCGTGGACGCGAACGGCCTCAACGACCCCGGCCGGCGCCTGTGGGACGCCCTGACCGACGATTCGACCCCCGAGGCGCGCCTCGCGCTGATCCTCGAGGCGTCGCGCACCGTCGACCGGCTCGACGAGCTCGACAACGTCATCCACGGCAAGGGCGTCCTCGACCTCATGCGGTTCCGCGTCCTCGACCGCGCGATCGACGACCGCGTGCAGACGATCCACGTGAGGGTGGAGTTCTCGCAGGTGCTCGCCGAGGCCCGCCAGCAGGGCGCCGCCCTCAAGGCGCTCCTCGCGGAGATCGCGAAGCAGACCGACGACGCCCCGACGACCGGCCCGGCGGCCCCGAGTGATCTCGACGTCTGACCTCGCGATGCCGACGCTCGAGGACTTCCCTCGGCTGACCGGCCGGCAGGAGCCCGAGCACCTGTCGATGTTCGACGGCGACGACACGCTCGGCCGGCGCGCGGTGCGCCTCGGCCAGAACGTCCGCATGAAGCCGTTCCCGTGGCAGGCCGACTGCGTGTGCGGCATGATGCGCGTCGGCATCGACGGCCTCTGGACGCACCCCGACGTGCTGCTGCTCGTGCCGCGGCAGAACGGGAAGACCGAGATCCTGATCCTCCGGGTCCTGTTCGGCCTGTACAAGCTCGGCGAGAAGATCATCTTCTCCTCGCAACGGTGGGCCACCAGCTTGAACACGTACAAGCGGCTCTCGGGGCTGATCAAGTCCCGGCCGGACCTGCGCGCCGAGGTCGTCGAGAACACGAAGGCCCCCGGGTCGGCGTACATCGAGCTCAAGAACGGCGCGCAGATCACGTTCATCACCCGCTCGTCGGACAGCGGCCGCGGCCTCGACAAGGTCGACCTGATCATCTACGACGAGGCGTACAACCTCACCGAGGCCGAGACGTCGGGCCTCGAGTGGACGCAGATGGCCTCGCGCAACCCGCAGACGATCTACGCGAGCTCGGCGGCCAACGAGGAGCAGCACATCAACTGCCGCGTCCTCGCCGGCCAGCGGCGCCGCGGCCTCGAGCGCGGCGAGGGCCTGTACTTCCGCGAGCACATGGCCCCCGAGGGACCAGCCTGGGACGAAGTCGAAACAGCACAGATCGCGAACCCGTCCTTCGGGATGATCCAGACGAAGACGAAGATCCTCAACGCGATCCGCAAGGCGCGCACTGCGGCGGCCCGCCGGTCCTACGGCGTCGAGGCGCTCGGCCGCGGCATCTGGCCCGCTGCCGACGAGGAACGCGAGGATCTGCTCGACACGGAGCGGTGGCACGACATGACCGACCAGAACCCCACCCTGGTGGGGCCGCGCGCGATCGGCCTCGACCTCGCCCCGGACCGCCGGCACTGGGCGGTCGTCGCCGCGCAGCGCACCAGCACGGGCCGCGTGTTCATCGAGGTCGGGTTCTGGCGCGTCGCGCGGCACGACACCGTCGTCAAGTTCCTCGAGGCGATCGTGCAGTCGTGGGACCCCGACAAGATCCTCGTCGACGGCCGCAGCCTCGCGAAGGTGATCGTGCCCCGCCTGCAGGCCGTCGGCATCGAACCGGACGTCGCCAGCACGCCGCAGATGGCCGCGTGGACCGGCGGCTTCCTCGACGACGCGGTCGACGGGCTCCTCGCCCACCCGGGGCAGGAGGAGACCGAAACCGCGTGGGCCGCCGCCGCGAAACGGATGCTGCCGCAAGGCGACTTCGTCTTCGAGCGGGACATGGACACCCCGGTGCTCATCGCCGCCGCGCTCGCCTACGGCGGGATCATCGGCACCCCCGAGCAGCAGGCCGTGCAGGCCCTGCCCTCGACGGCCGCCGAGGAGCACCGTCCGGCGCCGGCCGTCCGCGAGCTCGACCTACTGACCATGGCGTTCTGAGAGGAGGCCGCGTGACCAAGCCCGATCCGACCTCCTCGCCCATGCCCTCGACCAGCGAGAAGGGGTACGTCACCCGCGATAGCGAACTGTCGCAGTGGAACCAGAACGAGAAGGTCCCGTCGCTGCAGTGGCCGCAGTCCGTCGAAGTGTTCTCGCGGATGGAGTCCGAGGACTCCCGCGTGTCGTCGCTGCTTGCCGCGATCGGGCTGCCGATCCGCCGCACCCCGTGGCGCATCGCGCAGGCCGGCGCATCGGACGAAGTGACCGAGTTCGTCGCGCGGAATCTCGGGCTGCCCATCCAGGGCGCCGGGGACCTGCCCGACGCGGCGCGCACCCGTGACCGGTTCTCGTGGCCGCAGCACCTCGCGTGGGCGCTCGACGTCCTGCAGTTCGGGCACAGCGTGTTCGAGCAGCTGTACCGCCGCGAGGGCGACCGGCTCGTGCTGCGGAAGCTCGCGCCGCGCCCGCAGTCGACGATCTCGAAGTGGAACGTCGCCGCCGACGGTGGTCTCGTGTCGATCGAGCAGCAGCCGCCGGAGCTGATCACGTACGGGCGGCACGGCTTCGAGCCGATCGAGATCCCCGTCTCGCACCTGGTGGTGTACACGCGGGACATGGCGCCGGGCATGTGGATCGGGAAGAGCCTGCTCCGCCCGAGCTACAAGCACTGGCTGCTCAAGGACGAGCTGATCCGCCTGCAGGCCGTGGCGATCCGCCGCAACGGCATCGGCGTCCCCGTCGGCACCACCCCGGACAACGCCGACCAGAAGCTCGTGGACCGGATGGCGGAGATCGCGCAGTCGTACCGCGGCGGCGAGACCGCAGGCGTCGGCCTGCCGGGTGGCACCGACCTCAAGCTGCTCGGTGTCCAGGGCAACCTGCCGGACATCCAGCAGGCGATCTCCTACCACGACAAGGCGATCGCGCTCGCCGGGCTCGCTCACTTCCTGAACCTCGACGGCGGAGGCTCTTACGCCCTCGCCAACGTGCAGGCCGACACCTTCACGCAGAGCGTGCAGACGTTCGCCGAGTCCGTCCGCGACACCGCGAACGCGCACGTCATCGAGGACCTTGTCGACGTCAACTGGGGGCCGGACGAGCCCGCGCCCCGGCTGATCTTCGACGAGATCGGATCTCAGCAGGCCCCGGTGGCCGCCGCGCTCAAGATGCTCGTCGAGGCGGGGCTCCTCTCGCCGGACGTCCTCGTCGAGCAGGACCTTCGGCAGCGCCTCGGCCTGCCCGCGCGCACCCCGGACACCCCGGCCCCCGCCGTTCCCGCGGCCTCGAGCGAAGGAGCTCTCGCATGACCATCGACCTGAGCGCGCTACTGCGCGAGCGGCAGCCACGTCCTGCGGCGCAGCGCGGCCCGCGGCCGACCGGCCCGAGCCCGTACCGCATCGAGGCCTTCGCCGAGCCCGACCCGGACACCGCGACCACGGCCGAGGTGTTCGTGTACGACTCGATCGACCCCGACCCGTGGTGGGGCGGCATCGCCGCCCGGGACTTCGTCCGCGATCTCGTCGCGCTCGACGTCGACGAGATCACCGTGCGGATCAACAGCCCCGGCGGCGACGTCTACGACGCCCTCGCGATCACCAACGCGCTCCGCTCGCACCGCGCCCGCATCGTCACCGTCGTCGAGGGCCTCGCCGCGTCGGCGGCGTCGATCATCGCGATGGCCGGCGACGAGGTCGTCATCTGCCGCAACGCCGAGCTGATGATTCACGACGCCCGCGGCGCCTGCCTCGGCACCGGCCCCGAGATGGCCGAGTACGCGGTGTGGCTGAACAAGGTGAGCGACAACCTCGCCACCGTCTACGCCGACCGCGCCGGCGGCACCGCCGACGAGTGGCGGGCCGCGATGCACGCCGAGACCTGGTACAGCGCAGACGAGGCCGTCGAGGCCGGGCTCGCCGACCGTGTCGGCAACCCCGTCGCCGACACCCAGGCTGCGGCGGCGAGCGAGCAGCGCCGCGCCGTGGCGCGCTACGACGGCCGGGCCGCCGCGCCCGCGCCGTTCATCCCGAAGGCTTCCGCCGAGGCGGCGGAGAACGAGAGGAAGGAGGGCACCATGCCCACTCTTAAGGAAGGCCTCGTCGAGCGCCTCGGCATCCCCGCCGACGCCGATGACGAGGCGGTACTGACGGCGCTGGATCAGGCGCTGGACGAGCTGACCACCCCGGGCGAGCAGGAGGCGGCGCCGGCCGCCGCCACCGTCGACCCCGGCACCGTGGTCGTCGACCGCGCGCAGTGGGAATCCACCGTCGCCGCGGCCGAGGAGGGCCGCGCCGCGCGCGCCCACCAGATCCGCGAGGCCGACAACCGGCTCGTGCAGGCCGCGATCGACGACGGCCGCATCCCGCCGGCCCGCGCCGAGCACTGGCTCAAGGCGCTGGACGCGGACCGTGAGGGCGCGACCGCGACCCTCAACTCGCTCGAGAAGGGCCTCATCCCCGTGGCCGAGATCGGGCACAGCGTGCAGGCGCAGGCCAGCACCGAAGACCTGGGCTGGTTCGACAGCCCCCGCGCGAAGGAGGCGTGACCATGGCGAACGAGAACATCGGCGTCTACGAGCCCGGCCAGGACATCTCCGGCCGCTGCTCTGCAGCCGTCACCGGCAAGCGGTTCCTCAAGATCAGCGGCAACCGGGCCGGCGGCAACGTCGCCGTCGCGCACGCCGACGCGGGCGGCCGTGTCTGCGGCGTCTCCGGCCGTGACACGGCTTCGGGCGCGCTGGTGAACGTCAAGCGCGGCAAGGACCGCGTGACGTTCGTGACCGCGGGCGGCAACATCGCCGCCTTCGCTGAGGTGGAGGTCGGCGCCAACGGCGTCGCCATCACCAAGGCCTCGGGCGTGGCCGTCGGCTACGCCGTCACCGCAGCGACGTCCGGCGGCGACGCCGAGATCAGCCTGTACTGAGAAGCGAGGAACGCATCATGGCAACGACTCCCTCCCCGGTCGCGTACCCGCTGGGCGCGCCGACCATCCAGGACAACAAGCTCACGGTCGACATGGCGCTCGCGCAGCCGCAGCGGATCACGCGCCGCATCGCCGACCTGACGCTGCAGAAGTTCATCGTCGACAAGATCTTCGCGTCCTCGGGCGTGAGCGTCGCGTCGGGCGCGGTGCTGTACGACCAGGCCACCACCAACGAGCTGTACACGAACCGCGACGTCGAGGAACGCGCCCCCGGCGCCGAGTACCCGCTCGTCGGGAGCGATCGGCTCGAGCCGAAGGTCGCGACGTCCGAGGACTGGGGCGGCAAGTTCTTCGTCACGGACGAGGCCGTGCGTCGCAACGACCGCGTGTACTTCGACCGCCAGACCACCCAGCTCGCGAACACCATCGTGCGCAAGGTCAACCAGCGGGCGGTGGCGACCCTCGAGAACGCGATCGCGGGCCTCGGCGGCGCGGGCGTGGTGCCCGGTCACGACTGGTCGAACGTCACCCTGTCGGGTACGTCGCCCACGCCGAACAACGCCCGCCCGTTCGCGGATTTCGCTGCGGTGCAGCTGACCGCCGACGTGCAGGAGCTCGGCGTCGTCTACGACCTGTGGATCGTCAACCCGCAGGAGCAGCACAACCTGCGGATCGCCTACGGCGAGGAGTACGCCGCGGCGCTCGCCGCCGCGCAGATCGAGATCTTCGCGTCGAACCGCGTCACGGCCGGCACCGCGTACGCGGTGGCGCGCAACCAGGTCGGCTTCCTCGACTACGAGCAGGGGCTCGGCACCGAGACCTGGCGCGAGCAGAAGACGAAGCGGAACTGGGTGCAGTCGTCGGTGATGCCGATCATGGGCGTCACCAACCCGTACAGCATCAAGAAGGTCACGGGGCTGGCGGGCTGATGGCTGCGCACAAGGTGGTCGTCGCCACGTGGGAGATCCTCGACGGCGAGGGGCTGCGCCGTCGTCGGTTCTTCGGCGATGTGGTCGACGTCGACGAGGCGGAGGCGGCCCGCGGTATCGCTGCGGGCGCCCTCGCCGAGGTCGATGAGGCTCCGGCCGACGACCAGGACGACCAGGACCAGGCCGACGGTACGGACGGCGACCAGGGCGACGGCTCGGATGACACCGGTGCCGATGACCAGGGCGACGAGTCGCAGCCCGACGGTGCGGACACCCCCACGGCCGACGAGGTCGAGAAGCCGAAGGGGACCGCCAAGACCGAGGTGTGGCGCGACTACGCGGTCGCCAAGGGCATCGTCACCGTCGACGAGGCCGCGCAGCTCAACCGTGACGAGCTGCGCGAGCTGGTGGGCTGACATGGCCGAGCCGTTCCTCACCGCTCCCCAGGTGGCGGAGCGGTGGCGTGCCCTCACACCGGCCGAGGAACAGGCGGTCGAGGACATCCTCACCGCCTGTTCCAACGCCATCCGCGACGCCTTCACCGAAGCGGGCTACCCCGAGTTCCCCGCCGATCGCGAGGACGCCGCACGCGTCGTCACCCTCGACGTCGTGAAGACGCACTTCGCGACCGGCCCCTACGCCGGACACACCACGTACACCCGCGTCGAAGGCCCACGCACCAAGGCCGGCACCCTCTCCGGGGCCGCCGGGCGCGTCGACCTCACCGACTGGCACCGGCAGCTACTCGGCCTGCCGATCCACGCGATGCCGCGCGGCAACTTCCCCCGAGGGGACTACTGATGCTCGGCACCGAGACCGTGATCCTCCTGACCGAGGCCCGGCTCGACGCGGACAACAACCCCGTCGCCTCGCCCGAGGTGACGGTGCCGAACTGCCTCGTCGAGGACGCGACCGTGCGCGAGGACGCGGGCCGCCCCGACGAGCGCCGCGGCCAGGGTTCCCCGTCGATCGGCATGATCCGCGTGCTCCTGCCCATCACCTCCGGCGTGCACGCCGGGTGCGCGCTCAAGGTCCGCGGCCGCCGCTACCAGGTGATCGGCGACCCGACCCCGTACATCGACCCGGACGGCGACCCGGACCTGTCCGGGTACGACCTCCTCGCCGAGGCAGGCCGAGGATGACCCGCCCGCCCGTCCAGCCCTCCGCGATGGCGCCGATCGTCAAGGAGTGGCTCGCCACCCGGATCGCGAACGAGGTGCGGCGGAACCTCGACGACAACTGGACCCCGGCCAGCGCGCCGTGCATCGTCATCGCCGCCGACCCCGACCCCGCCTCGATGTGGCCGGTGGCCGTCCGCGAGAAGCTGCGCATCACCGCCTGGGCAGCGGGGGAGGACGCCGCACGCGATCTGTGCGGCGAGGCCGTCGGCCTGCTCCTCACTCATCCCGTGCCCGGGATCGCGACGATCCGCGGCTCCGGCGCGATCGCGTCCGGGCGGGATCCGAAGAACCTCGGGTTCTTCGCCACCGCGACGCTCACTGTCACCGTCCGCACGAAGCCGCTGTAGAGGAGGACCGTCATGGCGAAAGCAACGATCAAGCTCCGCTCGGCCGGGTTCGCAGCCCTTGCCAAGAGCGCCGGCGCCCGGACCGTAGTGACCAAGGTCGCCGAGGGTATCGCGGCCAACACGAAGGACGCGAACGTCGCGCAGTACACCACCGACCGCGCAGTCGCCGCGGTCGAACTGCCTGCCTACCAGCAGGCCCGAAACGGCGAGCTCACCCGAGCCGCAGCACGAAACGGTATCTCCGTCTCGTGACCTGATCGGCGGCATCCGCCGTCGGCACCCATCCACCCCCAACCCGTTGTCGGGCTGGGGGTTTCCTATTTCAAAGGAGACTCACCATGGCCGGTAACCCGGACAACGTGAAGCTGTGGGACGGCGCTGACGTGCTGATCCTCGACAAGGCCGGCGCGCTCGCCCCGGCCGACCTCCCCACCGCCGTGACCGACCCGTTCCCCGCCCCGTGGGAGTTCGTCGGCCTGCTCAACGGCGACCAGGGCTTCGAGAACTCGCGCGAGTGGGACGAGACCGACATCACCGCGTGGGGCTACGGCGTCGTGAAGGTCGCGTCGAAGAACCTCAAGGTGGAGCGGAAGTTCACCGCGCTCGAGGACAACGAGACCACCATGGGGCTCATCTGGCCCGGCTCCACGAGCACCGCGCTCGTCGTGCCGAAGCCTGCGTACAAGTACGTCGCGTTTCAGCTCGTCGACGACCTCGGCCAGACCGTGCGGTACGTGTCGAAGCTCAAGGCCCGCATCTGGGCGTCCAACGCCAACGAGAAGGAAGGCGCCGCGGACGGCTACGAGTTCAACGCCCGCATCTTCCCGAACTCGGCGAAGGAGCTGTTCCTCGTCCAGCGGTCCGTGGTGACGCCGTGATCAAGGTCGAACTGACCACGGACACCGAGATGTTCCCCGCGGGCGCGGTGCTGTCCGTCGACGAGAACAGCGCTGCCGCGCTCATCGCGCGCGGCGACGCGAAGCTCCTCGACGATCAGGCACCGGCGCCCGCGGTGCAGTCCGGCGGTGCCCGGGCGCGCGCGCTGAACCAGCAGGCCACCGCGGCGGCCGAATCCACCAACGACAACGACAGCGAGGCAGGCGAAGATGGCGAAGACGACGACTGAGAAGGCCGACGAGGCGGAGAACGAGACCTCCGAGGTCGAAGCCCCGGACACCGCGGCCGAGGCCGAAGCGACCGGCGCCGACCGCGTCAAGGTCGAGTTCGACGGTCTCACCTACCTCGTCCCGGCCACGTTCGAGGACTGGCCCGTCGAGGCCGAGACCGAACTCGAGCGCGGCCACGACGCCCTCGCCACCGAGGCGCTGCTCGGCCCCACACAGTGGGCGCTGTTCGTCGCGACCGGCCCGACGGTGCGCAAGCGCCGCGAGCTCGTCGCCACGATCATGAAGGCGTTCAACTCGTCGGGAAACTGACCGAGCGCGTCAGCTCATTCGGGATCCTGCCGGCCCTGCTTGGTCTGCTTCGGCACCATGCAGGGCTGGTGGAATCCGATCTGTCGCGCTACCACGGCATCGACTACCGCGACCGGTGGCGGTTCGACGAGAACGGCTGTCGCAGGCTCACGATCCGCATGATCGGCGTCCGCATCACCACGCTGCCCGCCGACTCCGCGCTCAACAAGAAGTTCCGTGACGGCGCCACCCCGTGGACCCTCACCGATCACCTCCTCGCCGACCTCGTCGAGCGCCTCGCCGGCATCAAGTACCTCGCCCGGCCCGGCGCGAACACCGAGCAGGACGAGAAGGAAACGCGCCGCGAGAACCGCCGCGCCGGCGCCCTCAAGCGCGCCGAGCGGCAGCGCGCACGACGCGGACAGGCCGCCCTGCCCGCGCAGGTCCTCGCCGCAGTGGAGACCGCCCAACGCAACGCCCGCCCGAACGACCCGAAGGAGGAGTAGCCATGGCCGAGAACATCGGATACGCCGCCCTTCCCGTCATCCTCTCCTTCGAGGGCGCGAAGAACCAGATCGCGCAGGGCCTCGGCGTCCCCATCCAGGCCGCCGCCAAGAAGGCCGGGCGCGACGCGGGCGACTCCATCGCCGCGGGCATCGCTGCCGCGAAGACGAAGGTCGAGAAGGCCGCGTCGACCCTGGCGACCGCGCGGCGCCGCGAGGAAGACGCCGTCGGCAAGGTCCGCGTCGCCGAGGCCCAGCTGCAGTCCCTCCGCGACCGCAGCATCACCGACGCCGGCCGCATCGCCTCCGCCGAGGAGAAGATCGCGTCGGCACGCCGCAAGGCCACCGACGCCGCGAACAGCCACACGAACGCGACCGGCGCGCTCGCCAACGCGCAGAAGGCAGCCGAGGAGGCCGCCGCCGCCGTCAACGAGCAGACCGCCGAGGCGACCGAAGGCGTCGAGGGTCTCGGCTCCGCCGCCGCGCAGACCGGCTCGCTCATGGAGAAGCTCGGCCAGGTCGCGAAGATCGCCGGCATCGCCGCCGGCGGCACCCTCCTCGTCGACCAGGTGAAGCAGTCCCTCGCGATCGGCATGGAGTTCACGACCGCGCTCAACACCATGCAGGCCGCGAGCTCGGCGAACGCCGGGCAGATGAAGCAGGTCAGCGCCCGCGCCCGCGAACTCGGCCGCGACATCGACCTTCCGGCGACCAGCGCCCGCGACGCAGCCGAGGCGATGACCGAGCTCGCCAAGGGCGGCCTCTCCGTCGACCAGTCCATGCAGGCCGCGAAGGGCACCCTGCAGCTCGCCGCGGCGGCGAGCATCGACGCGACCACCGCGGCGACGATCCAGGCCCGCGCGCTGCAGACCTTCGGCAAGGACGGCGCGTACGCGGGCAAGGCCGCCGACGTCCTCGCGAACGCCGCCAACGCCTCGACGTCGGAGATCACCGACGTCGCTTCGGCGCTGCAGGCAGGCGGCCTCGTCGCGCACCAGTTCGGCCTGTCCATGGAGGACACCGCCGCGTCGATCGCGCTGCTCGCCAACAACGGTGTCGCCGGGTCCGACGCAGGCACCCTGCTCAAGTCGGCGCTCCTCGCGCTCACCGACCAGGGGAAGCCCGCGCAGAACGCGATCCACGATCTCGGCCTGACGATCTACGACGCGCAGGGCAAGTTCGTCGGCATGCACTCGCTGCTTGACCAGCTCGGCCAGGCCGCGGGCCGGATGACCGAGGAGCAGTACCAGGCCGCCGCGTCGACCCTGTTCGGGTCGGACGCGATGCGCCTCGCCGGTGTCGCAGCCAAGGACGGTGCGACGGGCTACGACCAGATGCGGGCCGCCGTCGACCGGCAGGGCGCCGCCGCCGACGTCGCGAAGGCCAAGACGCAGGGCCTGCCCGGTGCGGTCGCCAAGTTCACCAACACCGTCGAGGACGCGCAGCTTCGCCTGTACGACCTCATCGAAGGCCCCGCGACCAAGGCGCTCAACGTCCTCTCGGACGCGCCGGAGCGCCTCGGCAAGCTGTTCTCGTCCGACCTGATGCGCGGCGCCGACACCTCGAGCGCGCTGCAGTCGATCATGGCGTCGGCGAAGGCCGCCGCACCGTCACTCCTCAGCCTCGCGAAGTCGGCGGCGATGGTCGGCGGCGCGATCGGCGTGGCCGGGTGGAACGTCGCCGTTACCGGCCTGCAGGCACTCTCGACCGTCCTGAACCTGGTGACCCCGCCGCTCGCCGGCCTCGCCTCTCTGATCGACAACAACAAGGTCGCCGCGACCGCACTCCTCGCCGCGTTCCTCGCGTGGAAGGTGCTCCCCGGCCTCGTCGGAGCGTTCCGCGCAGGAGTCGCGGGCACCGCCGTCGAGGCAGGGCGCATGGCGACCGCCGCCAACACCGCCGGCCGCGGCGTCGGCGCCTTCGGCACCGCGGTGAGCAACGCCCGCGGCCGCGTGTCGGGCATCGTCGGCTCGCTCGGGCAGGCCCGCACCGGCGTCTCGAACTTCACGTCGGCCTACCGCGACAGCGTCCGGTGGATGCAGCAGGCGAACCCGACGACGAGCACCCTCGGCCGGGTCCTCTACGGCACCGGGCAGAACGCGGCGACCGCGTCCGCGCACCTGCGGGTCCTCGGCAGCAACGTCGCCGGCGCCGCATCGTCGGGGCTCAGCGCCGTCAAGGGCGCCGCGTCCGGCGTCGCAGGCGTCCTCGGCGGCCCGCTCGGTGTCGCGCTCACCGGCGCCGCGATCCTCGGCACCGCCTGGGCGGCGACCACCGCCAAGCAGAAGGCCATCACCGACGAGTACAACAGCTCCCTCAAGGAGCTCGCGGAGACGCAGAAGGGCACCGGCTCGAAGCTCATCGCGAGCCGCGGCGCCGCGACCGCCGAGGTCTTCCAGGACCTGACCAAGCAGGTCGACGCCTACCGCTCGTCGGTCGAGGCGGCCGCGAAGAACGACGCGAAGTGGACCGACGAGGCGAAGGACGTCTTCGGCGACGTCTTCGGCGGCGGCGCTTGGTTCGACAACACCCGCACTCAGCGGATGGACGAGGCCGCGGGCCGCGCCCAGGTCACCAAGAAGGCCCTCGACGACCTCGGCATGACCACCGAGGACCTCGGCAAGCGCCTCGGCGGCTCCGACGCGGAGTGGAACAGCTTCGTCGGCAAGCTCCGCGCCTCCGGCGACGGCGGGCGCCTCGCCGCCGAAGGGCTCGCGGGGCTCCGCGCCAAGTACGACGAGCAGCGCGGCCAGGCGCAGCGCCTCGCGCCCGGCATCACGCAGCTCGGCGATGCGATCCGCGTCATGGGCGATAAGACCGCGTCGGCCGGCGACAAGATGAACGCCCTCAAGACCGCCATGGACGCGATGAACCCCGCGCGCACCAAGGTGGAGGCGGTCGCTCAGTTCGCCGAGGCCACGCAGAAGGCCACGGAGGCGGCCGCCGGGCTCGGCACCGTCGCCCTCGACCAGTCGGGCGGCCTCGACGGGCTGAACGCGAACAGCGCGAAGCTGGCACGCACGCTCGCGGACCTCGCCGACAAGGCCGGTCAGGCCGCGTCGACCGGCGCCGACATGAACGTGATCAACGCGCAGCTCGAGACGCAGTTCAAGAAGCTCGCCGACGCGACCGGCCTGCCGATCGAGAAGATCCGCGACCTGTACAACAGCCTCGGCGGCAAGACCGTCGAGCTCGCCGTGCGCCTCGCGGGGATGCCCGAGACTGTCGCGGGGCTCGGAAAGGTCAAGGCCACCTTCGACGCCATGCCCGGGAAGAAGACCGTCACGGTCGCCTCGTCGGAGGTCAGCGAGAAGACCCGTAAGCAGCTCGCCGCCATCGGCTTCACGATCAAGGACATGCCGGGCGGCCAGACCGTCGAGATCACCGCGAAGTCCGACGCCGCGCTCGCGCAACTCCGCGCGGTCATGGACACCGTCACTGGGCTCCCGAAGGGCGCCGACGTCAACGTCGGCGCCCCCGGCGGGCAGGGCGTGCTCGACCTGCTCAACAGCATTGGTATCAAGGTGCGAGAGGGCAACGACAAGCGCATCGAGGTCGAGGCCCCGAACGCTCCCGGCGTCCTCGAGAAGCTGCAGGCGCTCGGCCTCGCGGTGCGAAACGACAACGGGAAGACCGTCATCGTCACCCTGTCCGGCGTCGCCGAGGCGCAGGCAAAGCTCCGCGAGCTCACCCAGCCAGCGGTGAAGACCGTCACCGTCGTCGGCACGGGGCAGAGCGTCGGCACCGACCGCTACGGCAACCGCGGCAGCGAGCCGACGATGGAGGACGGCGGCGTCCGCGCGTTTGCCCGTGGTGGCTTCACCAGCCTCCCGAACAGCGCGGTGATCCAGAAGCCGATCCCGGGCCTGATCCAGTGGGCCGAGCCCGCTACCCAGGGCGAAGCCTTCATCCCGCTCGCACAGTCGAAGCGCAGCCGCTCGACCGCGATCCTCGCCGAGGTCGCCCGCCGCTTCGGCCTCAACCTCGCCCGGCCGATGGAGAACGGCGGCCTCACCGTCGACGACGTCAAGTCGTTCGCCTCCGGGATCACCTCGGGCACCTACACGTTCGGCGGATCCGGCACGTCGTCGTGGGACACGGACTGCTCTGGCGCGCAGGCCCGGATCGCGAACTTCATCACCGGCGCCAAGGGCCGGTTCGCGACGGGCTCGGCAGCGGGGGAGCTCGCGAAGCGCGGCTTCATCACGGGCGACCCGCCCGCCGGCACCGCCGCCTACATCATCGGCTGGAAGAACGGCGGCCCCGGCGGCGGCCACGCCGCCGGCACGATCGTCGACGCAGACGGCGGGCGCACCAACGTCGAGATGGGCGGCCAGTCCGGCAACGGCGGGTACGGCGCAGGCGCGGCCGGCGCGGACGAGTTCCCGAACCGGGCGTGGATCTCCCTCAACGGGCAGGGGCCGACCGAGTCGACGTCAGGCGCCAGCGACTTCGACACGACGGGCAGCTCCTCGACCGGCTCGTCGAGCACCACCACCGGTGGCGGATCCGGCTCGGGCGGGGGAGTGCAGAAGTACAGCCTCGGCTGGTGGATCGGCCGCGCCCTGTTTGGCGACGTTCCCGGCATGTTCGGCTCGGGCGAGTCGGCGATGCAGACCGCCGTCGACAAGACCGTCAAGAAGGCCATCGACCCGCGCAAGCTCCGCGAGGCGAAGGACAAAGCCGACGACGCCGAGACGAAGGCCGCCGAGGCGCGCACCGCGCTCGCTGAGAAGGAGAAGGACCCGAAGACCAAGGCGTCCGCGCTGCAGGCCGCGAAGAACCGGGTCACCAAGGCAGAGCGCGACGCCGCCCAGGCGAAAACCGACTACGAGGCCATGCAGACCGGCGCGAGCACCGCGTCCACGGGCCTGTCCGCGGCGAAGAGCAAGGCCGAGAAGGCCGAGACCGCTGCCGCAGAGGCGCGCACGAAGCTCGCGCAGCTTGAGGCCGACCCGAAGGCCACCGAGGCAGCGAAGACCGCGCAGCGGAACATCGTCGCCCGCCTCGAGCGGGACGCCGCGCAGGCCAAGACCGATTCGTCGACGTCGCCGACGAAGACGAGCGACAGCAGCACCGGCGACTCGGGCGGTTCGGACCTCAAGGAGCTCACGAAGATCTTCGGTGGCGGCGTGCTCGAGACGCTCGGAATGGACGGCTCGTGGCTGCCTGACCTGCAGAACCTCGGCATCGTGAAGATGGCGAACGCGATCATGGGCATCAAGTTCACGCCGCCGCCGTGGATGGAGGGCAAGGAGGCGCCGCCGCCGTGGCTCGCGGGTGCGGGTTCCGGCGTGGCGGCGCCAACGTCGACGTCCGCGGCGGCCGGGCCGGGGATGGCGCTGCCGATCACGCCGGCCAGCCCGGTCGACGCGTCGATCAACGTGAATGCGTCGGGGCCGAACGCGCAGGAGATCGGGAAGATCGTGCGGCGCGCGGTCCCGGAGCAGCGGACCCGCCTCGCCGGCGCGGTTCCCGTCGGCCGCTAGTTCGGGGATTCACCCTCGGGGTAGGCGAGGACCGCGCCGACGCTCCCATCGCCTGTCGGGTGTTTCTGCTCGATCTCGAACACCACGATCTCACCGTCGGACTTGCGGTGACCTGCTTTGCAGATGAAGCGGCCGGGGTCATCCTCGACCGCCGGTTTGCCATCGTCGTCGAACTCGTAGGGCTTCGGGGCGATCGTCTTCTTGATCAGCAGTTGCCCTTCGACAGTCCATCGTTCAGTCGGCTTGCTGTCGTCTGTCAGAGACGCAGCCAAATCGGTGTAGTGCAGCGAGATCGCGCTAAGGCGCGACGAGCCCCAGGTGCCCATCGCCTTCTTCTCCGCGGCGGCCTTGCACGCCGCTATCACCCGGTCGCTCGTCGAGGGTTCTGAGCCGCATCCCGCGGTGAGCGTCGTCACGGCCAGCACTGCTGCAGCCGCCCAGGTCTTCGTCTTCATCCGCAGATCGTAGCGCCCGATTCCGGGCGGCTCATCCCGAATCACCCGAGGAGGTGTACCGCCTTGCCGCTGCCGATCGACACCAGCTGGGACGCCCTCCCCGCGCGCCTGCGCGCCGAGAACGTCGAAATCAAGATGCTCCTCACCACCGGGGAACTGTTCCACCTCGCCGGCCCGCTCGCCGGGACCGAGGGCGCGATGATCACCGGCTCCGTCGAGGGGCTCGGCGAGATCCCCGGCGAGGGCGTCTGGTCCGAGACCGCGAACAGCGCGCCGTACTTCGAGCGGTGGGTCGACGGGAAGCTCGAGATTCACTTCAACCTCCTGCTCATCAACGACAGCGAGTTCGGGTGGGCCGCGACGCGCCGACGTTTCTTCGACGGCTGCCTCCCGGCCGAGCCGTGCTGGTTCTCGGTGACCACGCGAGGGTGGGGCGAGGTGTGGGTGCCGGTGCACCGCGCCGAGGTGAACACCATCTTCGAGGACGACCCGACCGCGAACGACAACAACGTGTCGATCCACGAGCTCACCCTCGCCGTGTCCGGTGACCCGCGGTGGCGGCGCCCCGACTTCGTCGGCATGTACCAGCACACCAACGGGCAGAAGATCGGCCAGATCCGGGTGATCAACCGCGGCAACGTCCCCGCCTGGCCCTACTTCATCTGCGAGGCGCCCGGCCGGATCCTCCTGCCGGACGGCCCGAACGCGATCATCACCCCGGCCGACGCCGCCGACCACACCGACTTTCCGGGGCTGCTCGGCCTGTTCAAGCTCGGCGAGCTGCTCCCGTTCGGGCAGCGTCGCCGCCGCGAGCCGAAGACCGTCATCGACGTCACCCTGTACACCGACGAGCACACGCTCATCGACACGGACCCGACGCACCGCATCGCGATCGACTCGAAGGCCCCGGTCACCGACGGCTGGCTCGAGTGGATCAACAACGCCGAGCTCCTGCAGCTCCTCACCGGCAACGCGGGCGACAAGGCGAAGACCGTGATGGAACGCCTTCGCGGGCAGGGGTTCCGCGTGCCGATCCCACCGCGGTCCGAGGCGACGCTGCAGGTGTCGCACTCGCGTCCCGGCGGCCGGATCTGGTGCGTCGTGCCGCAGAGGTTCGACCATGCCCTCTGATGTCCTCGAGGTCGGCCCGGCGCTCGAAAGCGCGCGGCACGCGTTCATCAACCGGCCGCCGCAGTACGAGCTGATTCGCGTGTGGGATCGGAACTTCGACCTCCTCGCGCAGATCTCCGATCCGGAGGCTGCGACGTGGGAGGAGCTCGACGACAAGGTCGGCGGCGCCGAGATCACGATTGTCGGGAAGCGGTTCGACTGGCTGCGCCGGCTGCTCACGCAGCAGATCCCGTTCGACCAGAACATCATGATCACGATCGACCCCGACCGGGACAACCCGCACGACACGGAGAACCGGTGGGGCGGCTGGATCGACGACCTCGACGACACCGAGGAAGCAGGGGAACCGGACCGGCTCGTGCTCAAGTGCACCAGCTTCCGTGACCACCCCAACTTCATCAGCGTCGCCGCGAACCCGCTGATGCCCCCGCAGGCGCAGATCCCCAAGATCTTCATGAACGGCGGAGGGACGGCGTACGCGTGCGCGTCGACCGCGTTCTTCAACCTGTTTCGCATCTACACCCTCAACGGGTTCTGGCCGATCCCGCGGAACCTGTGGTCGCCGAAGACGTGGCTCGAGAACCTGCACATGCTGAACTGGCCCGTCCAGGTCATGCCGGTCAACCCGCTGCTCGACCAGACCCGCTGGTGCACCCTCTCGTCGCGGTGGAAGTCCCTCGAGGAGGTGCAGGCGCCGCTGCTCAAGGACGCCGGCGTCACCTGCCGCGCCTACACCTGGCTGCCCGGCGATCCCGCCCCGTACACGATGTTCGGGCCGGAGATGGCGGAGATCCTCCGCCCGAAGCGGGCGTGCATCATCCTCAGCTACGAGGACCACAGCGGCGTCGACGGCCCGACGGGCACCGTCCTCGACGGCGGCATCAACCTCGCCGCCGCCACCTTCGACAACCTCCTCGGGTCGACGCTCATCCCGCTCGACGGCGACGGCGACGGCCTGCCCGAACCGTTCTTCCGCAAGCTGTTCATGGTCGCGCCGAAGCCGTCGCCGTACACCTACCGCGACGCCGAGCACGGCGGAATCCGCAAGTCCACCATGAGCATTCACAAGCGGCGAGCCGTCTCGATCGTCACAGGGGGGAAGAGTCCCCAGTGGCTTAACCAGGCGATCACCTTCGCCATCCGCTACGGCCTCAGCCAGCTCGCCCAGGTCATCAACTACGGCATCGGCGCCTATCAGCAGTACGGCACCGAGGGCCTCGACAACCTGTACCAAGGGCAGCTCGACGACGTCTTCCTCGCGTTCCAGAACTACATGAACCCGATCGCGAGCGCGGCGGCCGGCCCGTACGCCCGAAACGAGTTCTTCGAGAGCGGATCCGGCTCAGCGTTCACCGTGTCCGGGTTCCAGGCCCTCGCGCTCGGCGACTACAAGAACCGCGCCTACGTCAGCTTCCAGCAGGACGTAGGCGATGTCGCCCCGTTCGTCCTCGGCAAGGACTTCGGTCTCGGCCACCGGGTGAACATCGAGCGCAACGGGATCCTCTACACCGACCAGGTGAAGGGCATCAAGCGCACCCGCACCCGCGGTGAGCCCTGCCGGCCGATCCTCACCGTCGGCGACGACACCCGCGAGGAAGACGGCCTGATCCGCGCGTTCCGCACCATCGGCGACGTCGCCAACTTCGCCGCGCTCATCGCGAGCGCGGGCGACATGTTCTGACAAAGGAGATCGACACCCCATGCCCGAGGAAGTGTTCCCCCAGTTCCCCTACGAGCGCCGGTTCACCAAGGAGCAGATCGCCGAGATCACCGACGAGGCCGAGAAGCTCGCCGACGCCCTCCGCGACGGCGTCGCCCCCAACGGTGCCCAGATGTTCATGGACGAGGCGTACCTGCAGCTGATGTGCGTGCACGGCGCCCTCGCCGGCGTCCGCGTCCACCCGGACATCGCGTACATCGTCGCCGTCCCCGTCCCCGACGAGCACCTGCAGATGCAGGGCACCGTCGAGTGGAAGCTCCGCGAGGACCTGCCCGCCGACTACGACGAGCGCAAGGTCGAGGCCGAAGCGCAGGCCGTCGCCAAGGCACTAACCGAACGGCTCCCCGACGACGTCCGGCGCCGCACCGCCGCGCTCATGGCCGCTGGTTTCGACGCGCTCGCCAACCCGAAGGAGGACCAGTGACCAACCCGATCCTGCCCGGCACCCTGAACTACATCGGCGACAAGCTGGTGCGGACCCGCTTCTATGCGATGGCCCGCCGCCCGGGGGACCCGCAGACCATCGTCGGCACGTTCACCATCGAGGACTCCGACGGTGTCCTCACCCTCGACGCGCTGCAGGGCCCGCAGGGTATCCCCGGTGTGCCGTCGCCGATCATCCTCCCGCAGTGGGGCCACGGCTACACCACCGCCGCGGAGATGAAGGCCATTGAGCACCCCGTCGCTGGGGACGCGGGCAAGGCCTGGTACATCGGCGGGTTCTGGCACATCTGGACCGGCACCGAGTGGATCCAGGAGCAGGGCAGCCTCGAAGGGCCACCCGGGCCGACGCCGGACGTGTCCATGTCGGCGGAGCTCGTCGCCCCGCTGACCGGCGGCCCCTACGGCACCATTGTGGTCGAGCGGTCCGGCCCGGACGCCGACCCGCACTTCCACCTCAAGGTGCCGGGGATCGTGGGCCCGAAGGGCGACAACGCCACCATCCAGGAGGCCACCGACTTCGACGGTTCGATCGACCCGCAGGACGGGCAGGGCATCGTCTGGAACGAGGCCAAGAGCAAGTTCGAGCCCGGCGACCTGTCACCGTACGGCCTGCAGATGTGGACAATCCCGCAGGGCGCGTTCAACGGGGACAGCTACAACGCGCCGGAGCAGATCATCGCGCAGCTGTCGATCGAGGCGCAGCCCGTCGCGTGGTGGGCGGACGTGTCCGGTCACGTGAAGTGGCGGCGCGGCCTGATGTCGAGCGCCGGCATCCAGATTGAGGTGCGCATCGAGCCCGACGTGGGCACGCCGTCGGTGCCCGGCTCGGCGCCGGTATTCGGCGTCGGCCCGTTCGATCCGTCGACGCTGGACACGACGACGGTGACGAACATCGGCGCGCACTTCTCGACCGAGAGCGAGCCGATGCGCGCGGTGTCCCCGACCTCGGAGGTCGGCCGTATCCCGGCGAATCAGGCGTGCACGGTGTGGGTGATCGCGCGGCGGATCTCCGGCGGCGGGTCGTACACGATCGACGCGAGCTACTCGCAGGTCGTGATCCGCGGGTTCCCGGTGAGCTGATATGCGGCAAGTCGACCTGTACCGGCGGGGTGTGCCGGACCGGAACCCGCTGCGCGGCCTGGACTGGGAGAACATCGATGAGGGCGCGCGGGAGGCGGGGCAGCAGGTCCACGAGTTCATCAAGAACATCCGCGACGGCGTGATCGAGTGGATCAAGGAGACCACCGGCATCGACCTGTCGGGGCTGGCGGAGTTCTCGGACGCGATATTTGAGGCCCTCGCGCAGGGCTTGAACCTGTCGGAGGGTGGCGCCGCGGTCCTCGAGCTCCTCGAGGGCCTTGTCACCCTCGACCCGCGGTCCTTCCTGGATCAGCTCGCCGGCCTGTTCGGCGGCGGCAGCGGCCTCGAGCTGCCCGCGATCTTCACCGGCCTCGGCGAGATGTTCGGCGGCCTCCGCCCCGACGGCGCGTTCGACGCGGCGAAGCTGTTCGGCAACCTTCCCGCGGGGATCATGGCGGGGATCAAGGGCCTGTTGTCGATGCTCGGCGGCAACGTCGAGCTCGGCCAGCTGATCCGCCTGCCGTTGGGGCAGGAGCGGAACTGGCTCGGCACGTTCGATGCGCCGGAGGATGTGCCCGCGGGGGATGGGTTCGAGCATGACGCCACCGTCGGCCGCACCCGGCTGGGCAGCGCGAAGCTGACGTTCGACGGTGCTGGGCATGTGCGTGTGTCGGAGCCGATCGACGTCGCGGGCGGTCAGCAGCTGTCGTTGGGCGGGTTCGTGCGGTTCACCAGCTACGCGGGGTCGGGTGGCCCGGCCGTCGGGCTGCGGGTGCTCGCGTACAACGCGGGGGACCAGCTGATCGGGTCGCAGGTGATCGGCACGGTCACACCGTCGGGTGCGACGTCCTCGGATTTCGAGACGAAGATGGAGACCTCGTGGACCGCGCCCGCGGGTACGGCGTACTGCTATGTGCGGATGGAGGGCTACGCCGCCGGCACCGCGGGTGTGGCGCACTTCGATGACCTGTGGCTGCGGAAGCCCGCGCAGTCCCTGCCGCAGCAGTGGGTCGAGGGCCTCACCGGCGCGCTGTCGAACCTCGGGCAGGGTGTGACCGACGCGTGGAACTTCGTGCAGGCCACCATCGACAACTTCATGAACGGCCGCGGCATCCTCGGGTCGTTGTTCTCGCTGGGCCACTTCCAGGATGAGGTGGCGAAGGTGTTCGGGCCGGGCAGCTCGATCCCGCAGGCGAACGTCAGCGGCCTCACGTCGGCGCTGGCGAACGTCAACAGCTACGTGCAGGACTTGGTGAACGCAATTCTGCGCGCGATCCGCGGCATCCCCGTGGTGGGCGGCACGTTGGCGGACATCATCGCCGAGGTCGGCGGCTTGAACACGAAGGTGGTGACCGCTCAGCAGACGGCGGAGCAGACCGCGCAGGGCGTTGTTGACGGGTGGATCGGCTCCGGCGCCAGCACGGGCGATGTGTACGACACGATGCAGGCGATCCGCACGTCTATCGCTGCCGGCTACACCGTCCAAACGATCACGTCGAACACGACGTGGACGAAGCCCGCCGATCTGACTGAGCTGATCGTGATCGGGATCGGTAGCGGAAAAACCGGAGCGGCGGGAGCAAGTGGAGCTAACGGTTTGCCGGGCGGCCCCGGAGGCGATGGGGGCGGTTTCACTGCTCTCGCCTTGGACCCATCGACAATCAGCTCAACCGTGCCAGTCGTCATAGGTACGTCTGGCGGACAGACGTCCTTCGGGTCTTACTTGACCACGATCACTGCGCAGGGACACATTGCGAGCGAGCTGGGCTTCGTGCCGACAACGTCAGTCGGCGGGAAGGGTGGCACTGGCGGCACTGGGTCTGATTACAACAACCCGGCCACTCAGGGGGGCGCGGGGTCTTCAACCCCGCTCGCCGTTGGCGGTACGCCTAATTCGTTAGCGGGCGGCACTGGCGGCGCGGGCGGGGCCGCACCCCTGAACTCTGTGACGAAATGTGCTGGCGCGGGCGGCGCGGGCGGCACTGGCGGCAGCCAAACCGCAGGGTCCAGAGCGGGCGGCGCAGGAGGCCCGGGCGGCTACCC
>NZ_CBCRZG010000030.1:0-44855 GCF_965137015.1 Tsukamurella hominis
ACGATGTTCACGAGCAACCATCAGGTGGGGCCAGATCAAACCGTCGCAACACCACCGGCGAGTCGCAAACGGGGCCAGGTCTAGCCGTCGAGCCGGGGCCTCTTCAAGCTGTCATAGCCAACCGTCCTTCGGAGCGGCACCAGGGTTGGGGCGTGGTGGATCCAGGGCCATCGCGGGGCCGGTGCCGAGCGTCGACGCCACGAGGACCAGCGCTGCGGCGGACGCCGCAGTCCAACTGCGCCGCCGCATCTCAGTGCCTCCGGACCGCGGTGAGCAGGTCGAGCACGACCAGGCACAGCGGGATCACCGACAGGATCAGCACGTACCGGATCGCTTCGACGGCGCCGCGGGTGACCGCGCTGAACTCGACCTTCGGCGCGGCGACAGCGGCCACCAGTCCGCCGGCGGCCACCAGCCAGATCAGGCCCGCGACGATCGCGATCGACGCGCCGCTTGGCCACACCCACACCCAGCGCGTCACCGCGCCGCCGGCCATCGCCAGGCCGGTCGCCGTCACGATCACCGCCTGGTAGCGGTCCACGTAGTCGCGGCCCGCCAGCACGACGATCGCGGCTAGGATCAGGGCGAGGATCAGCGCGACGGTGCGCCGCGGTCCCTCGGGGTCGACCATCAGCACCGTCGAGACCACCAGTGCGATGCCCATCCCCACGGTCAGGCCCGTCAGCTGCTGGTTGCCGCGGCGGGACTTCTCGGCCATCACCTGCGGCGACGGGATCGGATGGTCGGGATCCGGCACCATCGGCGCCGTCCGATCAGGCGAGGTGGTCGCGAACACGAACCGGCCTGTGGCCGACGGGAACGCCGACAGCGCGATTCCGGCCAGGCGGGCCGCGATCTGCCAGTCGTAGCCGCGGAGCACCATCGCGATGATCGCAACGAGCGCGCCGGCTGAGACGTAGCTCCAGTGCCACTGCGCGCGTAACACCGACAGGAGCAGCAGGAGCGCTCCCGCCGAGGCCATCGCGGTGAGCACGATGTAGTTGGTGCGGAGCAGCTGCAGCGTCAGGATCGACAGGCCCGTGATCACCGCGGTCGCGGCGACCAGGTGGCCGGCCGACAGCGAGCCGGGCAGCAGTGCCGCTGTTCCGACGGCGGCGGGTGCGATCGCTGCGACGCTCAGGATCCGCACCAACGGTGTGCTGTCCTCCGTCGCTTGCCGTACGGCCACCGTCACCACGGCGGCCTCGAGCGCGGCGATGACCAGGAGCACGATGCCCGGCAGCACCGACGCGTCGACGACCCACGCCCGCCACGCCACCGCGCAGCTGAGCAGGGTCGCGGCTGCCAGGAACCCGGCGCCCGCCCACCGCGCGTCGGCCGGGGTGAGCTTGCGGAAGGAGTCGGCGTTGGTCTTCGCGACCAGCGTCGCCGCCGACTCGATCATCGGCTCGAACTTCGGGGTCGTCGGGGTGTTCGTGAGCACCATGAGCGTCCCATCCTTGATGCCGTAGTCGTCCAGGGTTTGCTCCGGATCCAGCGGCATACCGCCGACCCGGGCCAACGACCAGACCCCCGGAGAGTCGGTCGGGGACTCCGTCGGCTCGTAGCCGCGGCGCTGCATCTCCGCTGCGATCGTGTCCCAGCAGTCCAGGATCATCTCGCCGAGCGGAACCGTGGCGGGCAGCTGCACGTCGATCTGCAGGTCGTCACCGACCAGCAACGCCATGTTGCAGACCGGCGGCGCCGCGCTCACCCGGGTCACCGCCGGCGCCGCCTGGTCGTCGTACTCTGCGATACCCGCGCTCATCGGTGGCCTCCCGCCTCCGCGAAGCCGTCGGAGACGTCCGCGGCGATCTCGAGGAGGGCGCGCTGCGTGGCCGGCTGGAGCCGGTCCCAGATGAACGCCGTCCCCTCGTCGATGTGCGGGTCGTACGGCACGACGCGCACCCGGCGCTGGTTGCCGCCGAAGGTCTCCTTCAACGAGGCGATGCTGTCTTTGGTCGCGTTGTCGTGCGCGTCGCTGATGACCACGATCGCCTTGGCCGCCAGCGCCTCGTAGCCGTTGAGCCGCAGCCACTCCAGGGTGTCGCGGGCCTTCGACGCGGTGTCGACCTTCGTCGTCGTCGGCACGATCAGCTGGTCGGTGTTGGCGAAGACCGTCGCCATGACGTCGTGCCCGCTGGCGGTCCCGCAGTCGGTGAGAATCACGTCGTAGAACCGCTCCACCGTCTCGAGGAGCTGCTTGTACTCGTCGCCGGTGATCTCGTTGTTGTCACCCAGGTTGCTCACGCTGCCCACGGCCTCGAGCCCGACCGACGACTTCGCGGTGTGCGCGCGCACGTCGTTGACCTTGTGGATGTTCGGGTCGTTGACCAGGGTGCGGAAGTTCATCACCGTCGGATGCTCCATCCGGTCGACCATGTTGCCGCGGTCGGGATTGGCGTCGAGGGCGATGATCCGGTCATTGCGGTAGTGAGCGAACGCCGAGCCGAGCCCCAGCGTCAGCGGGGTCTTGAAGACGCCGCCCTTGATCGTCCAGATCGCGGTGCGATGCGGGTTGCGCAGGTCCCGATCCGCCTTGGAGATCAGGAAGTTCTCGTACTTCTCGTCCTTGGACTGGCCCGGGTTGATCGTGTTGAAGGTCGACGCCATCAGCCACTTGCGGGCGCCGCGCGTCGGGCGCTCCCGATGTCGCTTGATCAGGTCGCCGGCGCGGATCTGGCTCACGCCCGGTGCCTCGCCCGGTCCCGCCATCTGGTGCCGGCCGGGCGGCTCCTGGCGGGGCTGCTGTTCGTACGCGTCGGGGTCGAGGTCGTCCGGGATCGGTGCCTGCGGGGGCTGCGGAGGCTGCCCCTGGCGCGGTGCAGGGCCTCCCCGGCGGTCCGACGGCGGCGGACTGTTCTGCTGCTGCGGTTCGGCGTCGACAAAGTTGTTGAAGAAATCGTCGCTCATGGGTGAAGTGTCCTCCTCGTTCGCTCCGCACTTTAAGCGCCCGCCACCCGCGGGGCGACCAACAGGGCGGCCTACCGGCGGTGCTCGCCCCAACTGCCCGTACCCAGGCTGTTCACCGCTTCTGCGAGGGCCCGTTGGATGTTGCCCTTGGTTCCCTTCGTGATCGACATGAACTCCGTATCGCGGGAGGAGAACGAGAACGTCGTCATCAACCCCGACCGCGTCATCGCAAGGTGCACTCCACCGGGGCTGATCGCTGACTTCGCGAACCTCTTGTGGACCTGCACCCCGAGGTCGACCGTCCATTCCGGCTTGTCGACTGTGTCGACGAGCTGGCTCGCCTGCTCGACGGACAGGCCGTAGACCTCGCACAGGTCCGATGCCGGCGAGGCGCTGTTGATCAGGCATTCGGCCATGTCGTTGAAGTCTTCCTTCGGCAGCACCACGTCACGCATCGGCGACGGCGCGGGATTTCCCAGGAAGGTCATCAGCTCGTCGACCACCGGGTCGAGGCTCGTCGACGCGACCTGCAGCTGCGTCATGGTCACCGAGTCCTTGAAGCGGGTGAAGGCCGCGGTCACGTCGTCGCGACGCACGATGGCGCCCGTCATCACTTCCTCGCCGCGCTGGTAGAGCATGTCGATCTCGATGTCGGGGAGCCCGCCGGCGAACATGCAGGCCGCGACGTCGTCGCGCGGCAGTCCGGTGTCGGTCAGCAGGCCGGCCTCGCGCAGCTGTACCGCGACCGGCGACGTCAAGGTCGGCGGTTCGCTCTGCGGCAGGTACGGGCGCAGCGCGAGGATCGCCGGCAGCTCCCGTACATCGGCCAGCGCCTGCAACGCCCACACCCCGTTCGGATGCAGGTCGGGGATCACGAGCACCGCGTCCGGTGCGGCCGCTTCGGCAGCCGACCGAGCAGCTGCCGGCGGCTCCTCGGTGAAGTTGAAGTCCCAGCTCATCGCGTCAATCCTCTGTGTTCATTGCGGTCGGTCCAAACGAAAGCGGTGGGCGGCTTGAGCGCGCATCGCGCTCGCACCACCCACCGCTCCGCGCCGCCCGAGCTCGAGAGCGCTGCGACATCAAGCGATGACGCTCCTAGACCACGAAGGTCTTCCCGATGCCCTGATCCTGGTGCAGCATCGTCGTCGCGGCCGTCTTGATCTTGACGCCGTAGGTCTGCACGCCCTCGATCTGCCGGGTGAAGATGCCGTTGAGATTGGTCTGCTCGGCGACGTACGCGCCCGAGCTCGAACCGCCCCACGCGTCCTGCACCTTCGCCAGCGTCGCCAGCGCATTCCCGCGCAGCCCCTCCAGCGTGGCCGTGGTCTTGCCGACCGCGAGACTGAACGTGTTGATCTCGGCGTATCCGTACTTGTATGCCATGTCGATCCTCCTTTTTGGGGTCGTGAGGTAGTGGGTTTACGTGAAGATCGGGCCCATGATCTTCGTGCCGCGGGCCTCCGCCTCGCGGTAGCGTGTGGCGCCGGCGTGCAGGCGCGTGGAGAGCGACTGGAAGTGGGTCTCCGTCACCCGAACCTTGGTCAGCAGCTCGGTCTCCGAGGTCTGCGCCATCGTCGCGGCCGGGCCGTGCCACGAGGAGCCGAACGTCGCCTGCGAGACGCTCGTCAGGCCCTTGCACGCTGCCGAGACCTCCGAGCTGATCTTCGCCAGGCCGACTCCGGCCTCATCCAGCATGTCCGGGGTAACTGTCAATGACATCTGACTGTCCTTTCGTCCTGAAAATCGTGTGTGTTGCGATCACGGTGAGTGGAGTTGGTGGTCGGTGCTGTGCGTGACTCCACCCGGTCACGCCGGCCGATCAGCGCTCGGACCTCACCTCCTCCGGCGGGTTGCTGCGGTCCTCGTGAGCGAAGTAGCCCCGGAAATCGGGCACCGCCTCCTCCGACTTCGTCTCCGTCTTCTCCTCCGGCTTGCGCCGCTTCTCACCGACCGGAGCGTTGTGCATCATTGGCGGGATCATCGGCGACGCCAGCGCGCCAGAGGCCGCGGCCTTGGCCGCAGTCAAGCGGCTCAGCGGGAGCTTGACACGCCCGGCGTCGGCCGACGCCCACGCCAACGGCGATCGCATCCCCGCTCCCAACGCGCTACTCGCGGGGAGCGTGCCCGCGCTCAGACCGCCCATGCCGGCCCCGGCGCCGGCGCCCAGGCCTGCGGGAGCCGCTGCTAGCGCCGGTCCAGCCGAGGGTGCCTGCGTGGACTGCGTCGCGCCCAGCAATGTCGACTGCAGCCCGCCTGCCGCGCTCAGTGGCGACGTGAAGCTCTGTCCCATGCTCGCAAACTGCTGCGGCACCTGTAGGACCTGCCCACCGGCCGACGACACCGTCGACGGCAGCGAGGTCAGCGGTCCGAGGGCCTGCTGAAACATGCCGCCCTGCTGCGCGAGCTGATCCGGTGAGACCTTGTCGAGGGGGTTCGACTTCCGATCCGCGATCGCCTGCTTCTCGCCAGCCCGGTTCTCCGCGTCCGCGGCGGCCACCGGCGCCTCGCGTCCGGGCTGCGCGGCCTCGAACTCGGCCCACGTGCCCGCACCGGCCGCAGTGGTGAGCACCATCGTCGCCAACTGCTGCATGCTGTACCCGGTCAGCTCGGCACGCTGCGCGAGCGACGCGGGCGCGGCCGCCGCCGCGGTCGCATAGGCGTTCGCGACTCCCGCGGCCACGACCCCGTTGCCGCCGCTGAACACCATCGGTCGTGGCGGCTCCGGGGGCTGCAGGGATGCCGTCGTGGCCAGCGTCGACGCCATGTATCCCGCGCCCGCCGCTGCTGCGGCCGGCCACAGGCCTCCGAAGTACGCGGTGCGGTTCGCGATGATCGCGCCGGTGTTCTGGCCGATGATGTTGCTGGCGACCAGCGATACGCACTCGGTCTGGTTCTCCGCGATCGCCGGCACCGGTGGTGTCGTCGCTCGCGCGGTCTCCAGGGCGCGCCCGTTCTCCGCCGCGGCCGCTCCGGTCGCTGCCGTCCTCGCGACCTCCCGGTCGATCCAACTGCGCATCTGCGCGATGGAGGCCTTCGCCGCGTCACTGGACGTGCCCGTCCAGGTCGACGTCAGCTGCCCCATCGTCGCGAGCAGTTGCGCACCCTGCGTCTCCTGCGCCGCGGCCTTCGCTGCCATCGCGGCCGAGTACGCGAACATCGGCGCACCTCCGGGCCCGGCCAGCAGCCGACCCGAATTCACCTCCGGTGTCTCGACTCCGTAATCAACCACGATGCATCACCTAGGCCATCGTGATGGTGTTCGCGCCCTCGGTGGCGTCGTAGGCCGCGCCGTTGGCCGCGAGCGACGCCGCGAACTCACTGATGAACAGGGTCTGCAGCGCGCTCATCGCCACCGACGAGGCGCCCTGGGCGGCGAACCGCGCCGACGCCACACCCGATGCGGGATCGAGCGAGCCCGGCAGGACCGCCGTCACCGCAGGTGCGCTGGCCGCCTCGATCGCCGACCGCGTTGCGGTGGTCGCCGCCGTGGTGGTCGCGCCGGTGTACAGGCTCGCGGTCTCGACCATCATGTCCCTCATGAAATGCCCCTTTCGTGATGCGAAACTCATGCCTATCGGCAGAACGTACAGCACTTCGGCAGCCTTTCGGGGCTGAGCGTGTACGAACTTTTCCCAAGCTTTCTACTCGGTGTCCGAAACCGCGACTTGGAGCGCGACCCGCGATCCCGACGAGCTGTTGAACAACCAGCCGCGGCCCTGCGGAAGCGGCCCTGCTCGCAGCTTGTCGCGGATCAAACCCAGGTCCGCCGGGGTCGACCCCAGCAGCATGGGTGTCGCGCCGGTCACGATCGGGCCGAGCAGCGGATCCCCTTCGATCGTCATGTACCGGCTCGCCGACGTCGCGGCCAGCACGTGCAGGCCTACCTCCGCCGATCGCTGCACGTACTGCACGACGCCCTGCCAGGCGTTGTCGGCGCCCATGAACATGTCGTTCGCCGGCGTCTCCATCAGATTCAGGTCATCGCCGATCAAGATGATCTCCGGCCCGTCCCATCGCCGTGACGAGACCATCCGCTCGGTGAGGGAGAGCCCTTCCTGTGGAAGTCGAGGCTGCAGGAGCGCGCCGATCTCCGCGCACATGGCCTTGAGCTGGTCGTTCGTAGTCGCGTACCCCGCGAGCCGCGCGGGGTCGATCGCACTGCTCAGCTTGCGCCGCGGGTCGACGACGTAGATCAGGGCTTCCTCCGGCGCGAAGGCGTCCAGCACGCCCCGAGTGACCGTCCGCATCGTCGTGCTGCGACCCCAGCCGTCCGAGGCCATGACCACCAGGTGCTCGTCGCCGCCCGGGCTCAAGTCGATCTGCGCGCCGAGCAGGTCCGTCTCGCGCATACCGAGGAGGATCTTGCGGTTGCGCGACGAGTACTCCGGTCCGGCCTGCGCGACGAGCTCGTGCACGCTCACCGTGCTCGGGAGCTTACGGACCGCGCGGGCTCGCCTACGGCCAGTGACCTCGCGGACCGCGGCGACCAGCTCCAGCAGCGATGCGGGGATCGTCTGCTCGCTCGAGACCGGTAGGCCGGTGTCCAACGTCGGAACGGCCATCGCCATCTGCAAGCCGCGTTCGGACACACCCCGGCCTGGGGTGTCGTCCGGGACGTTCGCCTGCCCGAACGGTGCCTGCTTGTCGCGCAGCATCGTCGGCTCGCGGCCCATCTCCGTGTGCTGCGTGTTGTTCATCTTCAACTCGATCATCACGCCCAGACGGTCGGCCGCCTTGCGGTAGTCCAGCCAGGAGTCCGCGGTGAGCACCAGGTGGATCCCGTAGCCGATGCACCACTCCGAGAGCGCCAGGACCGCCTCGTACTCGTCCATCATCGAGGTGTAGAGCCGGTTGAAGTTGTCGATCACGAGGTAGACATCGCCGAAGCCGTCGTCGATCTCCGGCTGGGTATCCCGGCGGCGCCGGTAGTCCTCCATATCCGCGACACCGTGCATGGACCACCGACGCTCGCGCTGCCGGCCGATGTCTTCGACCTCGGCGAGCGTCCGGCGGATCAGCTCCGACTCTGCAGCGCCGGCGACCGATCCGACGTGCGGCAGATCCGCCAGGCCCATCATCGACGTACTGAGCGCGATCACATAGAACTGCACCTGGTCCGGGGTGTGCGTCAACGCTGCCGACGCGATCAGCGTCTGCACCGCCGTCGACCGACCGGACGACGTCGATCCCGCGATGCCCACGTTGTTGCGTAGCGTGCGAGCGCGCAGGATGTGCTGCGCGTGCGCCGCAGGCTCGTCCTCGACTCCATACGGGAAGGACAGCAGCTCCTCCGGATTGCCATACCGCTCCCGCCAATCGAGTCCCACCAGACCCTCGACGCTGCGCGTCTCGCTCAGCTCCGGCAGCCAGATCTCATGGAAGCGCGGCTCCTTGAGGGCCAGCAACTGGTCCACGATCGTCTCGATCACGGGCAGCTCGAGCGGTGCGAGCTCCTCCGCGACGTCGACCTCCTCGACCTGCGCGGCGGCCTCGACCTCGCGGGACGTGAACAAGCGCCCGGGTGCACCGTCGCCGGTGACGACCTCGCCGTCGATGACGGACGTGCGGCGGGGCCGGCGGCGGGGCGTGAACATGCCACCGACGTAGCACGACTTGAAGTGCACGATGTCCTGGTTGACGCGCATGAAGCCCGCCCCGGGCTCGTCGTCCATCTCCTGCGCCCACCGGTTGTTCAGCACCGTCGACGAGGTGTCCATGTCCTCGACCTTCAAGCAGATACGGAACTTGAGCTGCTTGTCGATCTTGCCGACGTGCGAGTGCGAGACCTCCTGCGCCGCCGCGATGATGTGGATCCAGGTGGCGCGGGTGAGCTTGACGATGCGGGCCATGAACTCGCCCAGGTCCGGCCACTCGTTGAGCATCTCGGGAAACTCGTCGAAGAAGCACACGAGGGCGGGCATCGCCGGCAGATCCTCGCCGCCCGCGCGGCGGCGGTTCCACTCCCGCGCATCCTTCGCGCCGACCTCGCCGAGCATGGTGCTCCGGCGCTTGTGCTCGCCCAGCATCACCTCGGCGAACCGGTACGCCTTGTTCTTGTCCTGGTCGGTGTTCGAGACCATGCCCAGGTTGTGCGGCAAGGCTTTGAACTGGGGGAACGCAACGTCGTACTTGAAGTCGCCAGCGAAGATCTGGCACATCTCGGTCGGCTGCGTCATCACGATGATCGTGTACAGCGTCTTGAGCAGCTCCGTCTTCCCCGAGCCCGTCATGCCGATCACCATGCCGTGCGGCCCGCGGCCCTGGTGATCCGCCGGCTCGCGGAGATCCAGAGTCACCGGGCGGCCGGTGTCGTAGTCGACCGCGTACGGCAGCTTCAACCGGTTCCTGCCGGTGAACCGGCGGCGCAACTTCGCGAAGTCGATGTCGACCAAGTCCGGGATGTCCAGCAAGTGCCGCAGATCGGGACTGATCCGCTGCGCCCCGTCGAGCAGCTGGCTCGCGCGCGTAGTGGGCCGCCAACGTGAGATCGCGCGGCCGAACGCGTGCGCCGTCCCGACCGTCGCCGTGTCCGCCTCGACCGCGAACAGCTCCTCGCCGCCCATCCGCGTCGGCACCATCAGCTTCGTCTCGCGCAGCAGCATCACCGTCTTCGGCGTCTGCGCCATCGGACCGTCGGTGTGGCTCGACAAGTCCAGGAACGCCGTACGACCCACACCCAACGGCGGGATCACGCTCGACCAGTTCATCGTCCCCATGTCGCCGACGATGAACAGGTACGGATCCGCCGGGATCGTCGAGTCGCCGCCCTTCTTGGGCAGGGTGAACTCGCCGCGTCGCTGCAGCTCGGAGTCCCAGTCGGCGCGGAAGGCCTCCACCGTCGGATACAGCATCCGGATCGGGCCGATCGCATCCTTGCGCGTGGGATGGTGCGAGTGCGCCGACCACTTGGTCCACTCCCACGCATCCCGATCGTCGGAGATCACGATCACCAGGACGTCGTCCGGCGAATGCCACGTCTCGACCTGCATCACCGCGGCCCGCGCCACGGCTTGAGCGGCGGCCCGATCATCGGCGAAGAGCGCCAACCCCGGCTGCGCCGCGAAGCTGTACACGCGCGGGGTGTTCGGGATCTCCTTGGTGTTGTTGAGCAGATCGCGCCAGCCCATCGCCGACACGACCTCGAGGTCCTCCTCCCGAGCGTTCTCCTCGACCTTCCACTCCACGTCGAGCGCCGTGGCGCCGACACCGAGGCGCACCGCCAGGAACCGCGTCGGATCGGACTCGAACCGCTCCCACATCCGGCCCGTGCGGGTCATGCTCGCCAGCGCTGACGGGTCAGGGTGCCGGCTCCAATCGATGGAGTACTGGATCTCTGCGAGCCGGTTGGCCTCGTCGCGGGTCTCGTCGAGGTCGCCCAAGTACTCCTTGGCCATCTCGGTCGGCGACTCGCCGCCGGCCCGACGCTGCATGTTCATCATCAGCATCGACCCGACCATGAAGAGCGCCATGATCGGCAGCAACATCGTGCCGATGCCACCGCCCGATCCCCAGCCGCCGCTCGTGACGAAGAACGCCACCATGCCGACGACCGCGGCCACCAAGAGCACCGGCACGATCACGGAGAAGACGTTCTTCTCCACCGGCTTCGGAGCCACCGGGATCTTCTTGACTTCGATCGAGCCGCCGCCGTTGCGACCGCTCGGCCCGCTCCCCGAGGGCGGGACGAATCCTTCTGTCGTCGACATGCCTCGTCCCCTCAGTTCCCCGAGGTCGCCTGCTGCGTGGGCAGCGTCTCGACCTCGTCCTTTGCCGTCACTGTGTTCTGCTGCCGCAGCGCTTCCGACTGGCTCAACCGCGGCCCCGGGGCAAGAAGGCCCAGGATCGACCACGGAGCCACCGCCGGCTCGCGCGTGAGCCCCAGCGCCTTGAGATCACCCGAATCCGGATTGACCCCGTACCGCACTCCCGAAGGCGACAACCACCAGAAGCTCTCCCGCGCCGGGGAATCGGCCGCGGTGCCCGTCGCCTGGAACCAGTTCCCCGCGTCCGGCGCGAAGTACACCGACGTCGCCTGATTACCGGGCCGCGAATCACGTACCAGGTGGCTCACGCGCTCCAGCTGGTCCGCGCTCAACGGCAGCCCGGCGGACACGCCCGTGGTCACCGACGCCTGCTGATCCTGCGCTGTGCCCGTCCGCGACCAGTTCAGGCACAGCACGTTCGCTGCCCGCGTCGCCAGCCTCACTGCCCGCGTCGGCCATGCGCTGAAATCGAGATCCTGCACATGCGGCGCCCGGGCAAGCACGTCCGGCGCGACCGCCGTAGCGGCCTCCGTGCCGAACGATGCGCTCGACGCGATCGCCTGCGCGACAACCGGGGTGATCTGCTGCACGCCGCTGCGCAGCACGACCCACAGCTGACTCGATCCGTCCGGCGACGAGGACCGCACCACCGAACCGACCACGATCCCGGAGCCCAGGCCCAGGTTGGATGCGCTACCCGCGCCCGGGATCACCGGCCGCGAGAGCTCCCCGCTCGCCGGGATCGCGTCGAAGACCGCGCGGCTCACCGGGCGGGCCTCCGCATCCGATCCGATCCCCACCGCCGCCGTCACGGCCCCGTCATCCAACGCAACCTCGCTGCGCACGCCGTCGTGCACCAGGTAGGTCTTGCTGTTGAACGAGACCACCGCGCCGAGGCCATCCGCCATCGGCGTGACCTTGCCCGGCGCCAGCGAACCCGCCAGCACCGTCGTCTCCGTCACCACCGAGCTGCCCGAGGTGAAATCGACGCTGTCGCACACCGCCCACTGCGACTTCGCCGGCACCTCCACGGGCATCTGCGACGGAGCACCGGGGATCCCGATCAGCGGGCCCGTCGGCCACTTCCGGATCTCCGACCCCAGCACGAACTCCGGCTTCGACGCCGAGCCCGTCGCCAGCTGAGCCGAGATCCCGTTCAGCGCGGGATACAGCCTGTCGTTGATCCGCGCGTAGATCTGCCCCGAGTCGCGGTCGGCGAGGATCACCTTCTCCCCGACCGTCCCCTGAGGCTTGAAGAACGAGAGCACCGCGGCACCGATCAGCAGCAGCACACCCAGTGACAACGAACAGATCATCGCCAGCCGCTGCCGTCGACTCACATCGCTCTGCATCCTCGTCGAGCGCCGGCCCATCGCCAGCGACAACCTGCGCCGCAGCAGCATCGTGCCCTTGATCTGCGCCCACGTGGTCAAATTCAGCGGCATTTCCGCTCTACCCCTCCGCCTCGATCATCGCCAGCATCTCGCGCCGGTCCGCGCCAGCCTCCGCCGCGCAGTACGCGACGTCCTCGAGCGAGGGTGGCAACCACCGCCACAGCAGCAGCATCTCCCGGATCCGCTCGAGCTGGTACCTGCTCATGTACCGGTCCAGCTCCAGCCGATCAAGCAACTGCCCCGGCGGCGGCCGCATCGCGCCCGTCTCACCCTCGGCCAACGCGGCCGCGTCCCGGAACGCCGTCCACTCCGCATCCGACGGCATGGTGCCCTGCCCCAGCGTCGTCAGGATCTTCAACGAGCCTTCGTCTCGCACCGCAGGCCCCGAGCCGTCACTGCCGACCGCCGCGAGCGACGTCAACGCACCGGCCAGGTGTACAGCCCGATCCGGCGCCACGCGGCCGATCGCCGCGGCCACGTCCGGCCACGCGACACGCAGGCGATGCAGCCGACCCGCGCCCACCGGTGCCGGCATCGCCAACGCCGCCTGCCGTGACACGCGGATCAGCTCCGCCGCCCCCGCCGACGAACCCGTCGACGTCGTCGCCACCGCCACGACCGTGCCCTGCGGCACGTCGTGCCGCGCGTACTCGGTGATGATGTGGACCGGGTCCATCGCGCCGGTCAACGCCGTCCGCGTGCCCTCGCTGACGCTGCTCAGCAGGTTCCGGGCCGTCGACGGCAAAAGCACGCCCTGCGGGATGTAACTCGGCCCCATATTGGAGGTCACCAGCAATACCGGCTGCGCGTCCTCGGAAGGCCGGAACACCGCGACAGCCCAGTCCAGCAACGCCGCTGGCGCTGCCGCGACCAGCTCCAAGCACAGCTGCTCGGCCATCTTGCCTTCCCTCGACGGGCCCTGCGATGCCTTCGCTCCAGCCACCGCCCGCCGCGTGCCCTCGCCGGCCGCGACCACCGTCGAACCCGGCGTCTGCGCGCCCGTCGACGGACTCGCCTGCTGAGCCGGCGCCGCCGGCGTCACCGCCGCGGGCGGCGTCGCCGCACCGTGCGTACCGCCCGCGCCCATCGAATACGGAGGCAGCATCGGCGTCATCGGCGCCGACGTACCGCCGGTCGCCGACACCGGAGAAGCCGACACCGCCGGGCCCGACGAAACCACCGGCGCCGACGGTGCCGGGGCGGGCGCCGACGCGGCCAACGGTGTCACCGCCCGCGGCGCAGGCGGCGTCACAGCGCCCCCGCTACCGCCACCCGCGCTAGAACCACCACCGCCGAGCGCCGACGCCGCCGCTGGACTCACCGCCGGCGGCATCGCGCCCGGAAGCCCCGCCAGCCCAAACCGCGACTGTCCCGCGCCCGCGCCCAGGCTGGCGGCCGGATCCGCCGTACCGGCCCCCAGCCCACTACTCAGCGGCGACCCCCCGCTACCCAACCCCGACGTCGGCAACGACGGAGCCGACGGAGTCGACGGCATCGAAGGGGTCGACGGCATCGAGGGAGTCGACGGCATCGAAGGCATACTGGACCCAGCCGACGACACCGGCGACTGCGTACCGGTCCCTGATCCGGGTGACGTCGGCGTGTGAGGTCGTTGCTCAGTACCGCCCTCCCCAGGCACTTGTGCTTCTTCGCCGCCGCTGCCCGTGCCATCGCCGGACGGCTGCTCCGTGCCGCCCTCCTCGGGCACCTGAGCGGTGTCTGTGCCCCCCTCCGTGGGAGCCTGCTCTGTTCCACCCTCATCGCCCGGCTTGAAGTCAGCCTGCTCCGTCGCCGGTGGCTGGGGCGCGGTCGCATCGTCGTCGGCCCATTCGTACTGCACGTCTCCGGAGTCACTGCCGCCAGTTCCGCCGCCGTTCGGGAACGCGGCCGGAGTCGACAGCTGCGAGAGGATCGACGCGTACTGGCTGGTATCGCTCAATAGCGCTGTGAGCTCCGCGGCCGTTTCAGCGTCAGCAGCCGCGACTGCAGTGCGCGCCGCGTCAATGACCGCCGCGATTTCAGCCATCATCACGTCGATCGGAGTCATGGTCGCTACGGCGCGCATCTCGATGGCGCCGATCGCCTCGTGTGCGCGGTCCACGATGCCGTGGATCTTGAACTCAAGGTCGCTGATCTTCGCGGCCGCGGGCCCGCCAGCCAAGGTCGCAGATTTGTATGCGGCCTGGCTCAGCTGTTCTACGAGGCCCTCGGTCTTCTCCGCCCCGGGATACCACTTCGCGAACCCGTCGTCTGACCACATCACCTCACGCAGCTGAGTCCGGACAGACCGTGCACCGTCGGCGGCCTGAGCGAGCGACGAGGCCTTCGCACGGAAATCGGACGCCGCGGCCTGCGCTGCTGCCTCGCCGCCCGACGGGTAGTGGCTTCCGATCATCTCGGCTGCGTAGCGGCCGGTCGGCGGAAGCACTACCGGCCCCCGCAGGCAGCCGTCGCGGCGTCCTTCGCGGCGTTCACCTGGTCGACCAGCGGGTCCGTGCGGACCTTCTCCCAGTTCAGGCCCACCTCGGCGAACAGCGCCAGCCGCGCCTTCCTCCACTGCTCGAGCGTGGCCACGTAGTCGCCCGATTCGGCGGAGTCCAGCATCTCCTTGAACTCAGTGAGCGCCCCCAGGCTCGAAGCGCTAAGTGCCGATCGCAGTGTCTGCGACTGCGACGTGTCCTTGGCGATCACCGCGGCGGCGATTTCAGGAACCATGCGGTTCCACACGTACGTCATTCGACCGTCGTCAGTGCGCCAGCGATCGCAGATCTCCGCCTTCGTCCACACCTTCTTCGGAGCGGCCGTCGACGCGCTCGGCTGTGAACTTGCCGCGACGGAGGTCGCGGTGGCTGCTACCTGCGGCTCTGCGGCGCTGCCAGGCTGCGCAATCGCCACCACCAGCGCCACGAACCCCAAGACCGCGGCGATCGACGCGATCGCGATCGCGACGATGCCGCCACGCCGCGGGGCCGCGACGGCGGGCGGCGCGAAGTACGGCGCCGCCGGCGCGGGCATAGGCACACCACCGGGAACACCCGGTGTCGGCTCACCCGGCGGCGCCGGAACGTGCTGGTGCGGCTGCTGAGGCTCGGTCATGCGGCTCATTCTGGCCTGTCGCCCGAACTGCCGCGACCATTAGCCCGCCGGTGTAGGCGGAGCGGTAACCGTCCCTACGTTGCGCGCATCCGTCGATACCACCGTCTGCACGCCGGCGACTGCGGCGCTCGCCTGCTCCGCAGCCCTCCCACCGGCCGCTGACGCTCCCGAACCCAGACCGGCAACATGCTCGGCCAGCCCCACGGCCAACGCCGCGCTCGCCGCGCTCGCGTCGGCCGGCGCCGGAGGCGTCCCCGCAGCCACCGAGGCGGCCCCCGCGGTGAAACGAGCCTGCCACGCCGTCGCCAGGCCGGAGGCGGAACCCTCCTCCACGTACAGCTCGCCGCCGCCCTGCGTCATCGCCGCTCCTCCGTCTGCCGATCCTCGTCGAACACGTTGGCCCCGAGGTCCTCGCCGTACTCGCTCTGGAACGCCGCAGTCATCTCCTCGATCACGTTCTCTGCCTCGACATTGCTTGCCCGGGCCCGTCCGCTCGCCTCGATCGCCAGCTGCTCGATCATCTCCTCGAGCACCTGGTGATCGAGCGCCTCGGTGGCGCCATCAGCGATCTCAAGCCGCACCAGGCGGCCGAAGACGTCGAACTCGAGGTCGACCCAGTCGTTGCCTGCCTCGCCGCGCACCGCCTTCTGACGCTGCAGAAACTCATTGCCGATCCGCCGCGTAGCGGTGATCGCCTTGAGCGTGCGGTCGACCCTGTCCTGGGCCTCCTGCGCTTCCTTGAAGAACGCCATCGCCTTTACTCCTTCGCCTCGCCGTCGCCGGCACTTGCCGGTCGCGCCGCGCGTCGCCGGCGGATCACCTCGCCGCGCACGCGCTCGGTCCCCTCCCGGGCGACCACCGCGACCTTGTGCTCACGTCCAGTCTCCTTGCCCGCGGCGCCGGCTCCCTGCCCGGCGCCAGCGAGGCCCGCCGCGCCCATCATCGGTGCGGCCATCATCGCCGGATTGAACATCCCCATCGAGGACGGAGACGTAGCAGCGACCGCCCGCGAGACCGGCGTGCCGAACGCCACCGAACCGGACCCGACCTCAGCGGTATTCGCCGGCGACTCCCCGCCAGGGGCTTCGGTGCCGCCACCGTCTCCGGCGCCCCCGCCTCCACCGCCGACGTCACCGCCACCACCACCACCACCGCCATCGACTCCGGACGGATCGGTACCCAGGCCGGCGTCGTCGACGCCCGCCCCGATGTCCTCGACCTTCTTGTCGTTCATCACCTGGCCCGCGAACTGCGTCACCGCGCCCGCGGCACCCGTCGCCGCGGACACTGCGCCACCGACGGTGCCGCTCGCGAGGCCGCCGAACGCCGACATCAGGCCGCCACCGATCCCGGTGATCATCCCCAGAGCCTGCGACGGGTCAACCTGCGAGGCATCCCCCAGGCCGCCGGTCGTACTCGGATCGGGCAGCTGACCGAGCTGCTGCGCAACCTCTTGCATCTTCGCGTCGAGCTCCGGTGTCACGGCCGCGTCGGCCGAGCCCGCTCCATCCGCCGCGGAGCCCGTCCCCGTCGTGGTCGCGGTAGCCGCATCCGCGGCACCGCCCGCCCCGGCGACCGTGGCAGCTGGCGCTCCCCCGTCACTGACAGGGGTGTCTCCGCTCCCATCGGGTGCCGGCTTGTCGAAATCGACGTTCTGCATCGTCGGCTGCCCGCCCGGCGCGGTCGGTGGCACCGAGATGTCCGGCACCGACGCCGCCACGTACTGCGCCTCGGCGGTGCGGGCCTTCGTCTCCAACTCGACGAGCTCGCGCTGCGCCTCTGCGATCCTCGCCGTGTACAGCCCGCCCGATGCGGCGTTAGCCGAGATCGCCTGCTGCAACTTCTGTCGTGCTGTGGTGAACTCCTGCGGCTTCGGCGCCGAGCTCACCGCTTCCTCGTAGCTCGTCGCCGCGCGCGACGCCGCCGTGGCGATCGAGGTGAAGTGCTCCGACTGCTGCCGCAGCCACAGCGTCTCCTGACCCACCGTCGACACCGCCCGGTCCGCGCTCGAGCTCTGCCAGCTCGCCGCGACCGCGCTACCCCGGCCCTGTGAGGCGCCGGACTGCTCGTCCAACGCCGCGGCGTGCGCCTGCGCGCGAGAGGCAGCAGCGCGAAGCCCCGCGCCGCGATCGCCGGCGTGCAGCGACAAGACGAACAGCTCGCCTGACCCGGCGGGCCCCGATGCGGGAGCGGCCGCAGTGGGCGGTGCCGGCGCGGCGTTCGTCGGTGCGGTAGACAGCACCGCTGGCACCGCCTGCGCGGAGCCGCTGGACCCACCGCTCAAGAGCGATAGGTTCCCGGCCTCCGCAGCCTCGTAGCTGCCCGCTGCGGATGTCACCTTCTGCCCGGTGGCGGTGATCGCCGCGGCTCCGTTCGTCGTCGACCAGCCCGCCGACGCCAGCGCCGCGGCGACGTTCGCCGCCCGCGACACCGACGTGGTGTCCGCACCAGGGGGACTGACCACTGCCGCGCCGGCGGAAGCCCCGACAGCGCCCACCTCGGCACCCGCCGCGGCCGCCTGAACGCCGCTCTGCGCCACCGACGAGGTGTCGACGAACAGATCCTTGGACATCGGGCAGCTACCTCGTCACCTAGGCCTGCAGGACCGAACTGAGGAGCGTCCGGGCCTTGTTCTCGGCATCCTCGAAGGACACGCTGCCCGCGAGCATCTTCGATCCGAGATCACGGGTGCGCGTCGCGACCTCGATGCCGGCCTGCTGACGTGTCGCCATCAGCTGCACCAGCGCATTTGCGACGGGAGCGTTCACCGCGCCCAGCTTGTTCAGCATCGTCACCGGATCGAACGTCCCGCTGTTGAGCGCGGACTGGATCTCCTCGGCAACTCCTTGAATGGTCGAACCGCATCGCTGCCACAGCTCGAGGTCGACCACCGTGTCATTCGCGCCTGCCATCGATACACCTCCTGACTCGACCCGCATCGCTCCCCTTGTCTGGCCCACAGTAATGCTCGCGCGATTCCTACGCGAGCATGTACGGTCGCCCCCATGACCACGGAGTTTGAGGCGATTTCTCGGGATCAGACCCTCCAATGGGCGGTCGACAGGGACTGCTACACAGTGCGAGTGCAGATCGAGCCCGAGGCGATGGACCTCGGCGCCGCCGAACTCACCCGCCGCCTCCAGGCCCTCGCCAAGCTTGCTTGGATGCGCGCCGCGGCCGCCCGGCGCGGCCGCAACATCGCCGCAGGTGATCCGGTATGGGAGGGCGACCCGACACCGGCGATGACCGAAGCCTACGAAGCCACTCTCGACTTCTGACAGCAAACGACGGTGGGGCCGATCGCCAAAGGCGACCGGCCCCACCGTCGTTCTGAGCCAGGCTCAGCTAGGCAACTGCGTTCCCGCAACCGACGCCTGCGCGCCCGGCGCCGCGCCGCCGGCCCCCGCGCCGCCGGCCGACGTCGACGAGGCATCCGCGCCCGGCGCGGACGCGACCGGCGCCACCGCCTCAGCCGGAGCATCCGCCGCGGTGGGCGCAGTCGGCCGCGCCCACCCCAAGAACTCGCCCGGCTTGACCGTCGCATCCGAGATCGACTGCACCTGCCCGTCGACCCAAACCTTGTCCGGACCCACCGCGAAGACGTAGCCCGACGTCGTCACCGCCACATCGCCGAAACGCACCTCCGATCGGTCGATCGGGCTCGTCACCACCGACCCCACCGGCGGGATCTGTACCTGCGCGTTCTGGAAGGCCTCCGCCACGCCCACGTGCTTCGTCACGATGTCGCGGCCGATCTGCGCGGTCTTCGCGTCCGCCGCCGTCACGGAGCTCCCGTCAGGGAGGCTGACCACGTTCCCCGTGGCCGCCGGAGTCGCAGCGGGTGTCGCACCCGCGGGCTTGTCCTCCGCGGGCTTATCGTCGCCCTTGTCATCGGAGCCCTTACCGTCGGAACCCTTGTCGTCGCCGCCCTTGCCATCGGAGCCGACCCCATCGTCCGGCAGCGCCGCGTCGTCGGTCCCCTTGCCGTCCGAGCCCTTACCGTCGGAACCTTTACCGTCGCTGCCCTTGTCGTCCGAGCCCTTGCCGTCATCCGGCAGCGAAGCGTCGTCGGATCCCTTGCCGTCGCCGCCCTTGTCACCGGTGATGGCCTCCCGCAAGGCCTCTCCCAGGCCGGAATTCGAGCCGACGTTCCCCAGCCCGCTCAGCCCGCTCAAACCACTGCCGAGCGACGCCGGTACGGTGCCCAGGCTCGACAGCCCCGACAGCGCCGATGACGGATCGAACGTCGTGGGAGTCGTCGTCGGCGTTGTCGTCGTGGGAGTCGTCGTGGGTGTCGTTGTTGTCGGCGACACCGCACTCGGGTCCGTCGTCCCCGTGATCGGCGTCACGGTGTCCCCGGCGCCGGTGTCGCCGGCGCCCGCGTCCCCGGCGCCCGTGTCGCCGGCACCGGTGTCTCCGGCGCCTGTGTCGCCGCTGCCTGAGCCTGTTCCGTCGCCGCCCTTGCCGTCGCCGCCTTTGCCGTCGCCCTCGTCCTCCCCGGTGCCGTCGTCGTCCTTGGCCTTGAAGCCGGGCGGCAGCGACTTTCCGTCGGCACCGTAGAGCGCCTTGTAGGCCTGCTCGAGCGCGTCGAGCTGCTTCGCCTTCGTCTTGGCATCCGCGTTCGACTGCTCGATCGAGGTCTTCACCGCCGCCAGCTGGTTGTCGATGAACTCCACAGCCGCCGCCTTGTCAGCGGCGCTCACGTTCGGATCGTTGAGCTTCTTCTCCGCGTTGCGGATCGACTCGATCGCCGTATCGACCGCCGTCTTCGCCGAAGTGCTGTTCGTCCCAGCACCATCGACCACCGCCTTGAGCTGCCGCTCAAGCTCCTCGATGTCGAACGTCGTCTTCGCGCCGCTGTTCGCGCCCGCCCCCGCATTCGTCGCGGCCGCGCCCTTCATAGTTTCCATGTGCGCCGCGATCAGCGCCTGGATCTCCGCGAGCTCACGCTGAACATCAGGATCGCCGGGGTTGTCGCCGCTCTTACCGCCGCCCGCGCCCGATCCGGGCGTATAAATCTCGTCGTTGTCCTTGCCGCCAGACGGCGTGCTGCGGCCCCCCGAACCTGAACCGCCGCCGAACAACCCCGCCACGGCGCGGCCGACGACCCCCGCCAGCCCACCCAACGGGTTGGTGCCGGCTCCGTCGCCTTCTCCGAACGGATTCCCCATCGACTCGCCTCCTTCTCGGCGTGATCAAAGTTGTTGCTGGACTAAACGAATCGGCGGAACTCTTTCTGTCCCGGCCAGATGTTCGATACCTTCACGTTCTCCCCGGGCTGCGGCGCGTGAATCACCTTGCCGTCGCCGATATAGATTTGGACATGCTCCGGCACACCCGGCCGACTGTAGTTGCAGAGGACCAGATCGCCGGGCAAGGCCTGCGACGCGCTGATCCGCTGTCCCGCAGCCTGCAACCCGTAGGTGGTGCGCGGAATGTTCACGCCCGCTTCCTTGTACGCGAGCAGCGTCAACCCGGAACAGTCCACGCTGCCCGGTTTCATACCGCCCCATACGTACGGCCACCTCTCACGCAAGGCCTTCTGGGCGAGGGCCAAGATCCGCTGTCGTTTCTCCGATCCTGGCACATTCGCCAGACTCGAACTACCAACCGATGCGTCCTGCCCCGACCCGCCATTCGTGCTGGTCGCGGCGGACCGCGTGCGGTTGGCGAGTTGGGTGAGGCCGCCGAGGGAGGACGGCAGGGTGCCCGCCTGCGAGGTGAACTGCGCGGGCACGCCGGCGACGCTGCCCAGGCCCGAGGTGGCGGCCTGGCCGACGCCCGCGACGCTGCCGAGACCACCGCCGCCGCCGGTCTGGGTGTAGCCGGACGAGACCCGCTGCAGCTGCGCGGCCAGCCGCTGCGATGCGGTGTTCGCCGCGGTGACCACCTGCTGCGCACGGGCGATGCGCTGATCGAGTGCGCCGATCAACGCGGCCTGCCCGGCCGGGGTGCGGGTCGACGGGCCGATAGACTTCACGTCGCCGCGCGCACCGTCGATGTTCTTCCCGGAGCCGCGGGCTCCCTGGTCGCGCTCGCGGCCGGCTTCGTCGGTGATCTTGCCGGTCTCTCGGTCCGCGGTGACGATCTTCCCGGCCCCGTCGACCTGCTTACCGCCCGAGGTGGAGCCGCCGCTGTTGCCGGCGCCGTCACCGCCGTCGCGGAAGAACCGCACCGCCTCGGTGAGCTTGGTCGTCGGGGCGTCGAGCGGCACCATCCGGTAGGCGGTGCCGCCGGATCCGAACAGCTGATGGGCGCCGCCGAGCGTCTGCCCGACAGCGGCCACATACCCATCCAGAGCAGCCACGTTCCCTCCTCTCTCAGTACCCCGCCGGCGGGCGGGTAGGGTCCGCCTGCTGCACGCGCGCAGCAAGATTCGCCCCGTCCGCCCGCACGTTGTAGCGGTCGGAGACGTAGTTCATCGACGCCGCGATATTCGACACCGGATCGAGGATGTTCGTCGTCGTCCCCGGCTGGTGATAGGCCGCGTACGTCGCCGGCTTGCACTGCGCGGCCCCCGTCGCGCCCAGGCCGTCCGGGTTGATCGCATCGCCGTTGTAGGTCGACTCCCGGTTCGTCAGAACCAGATAGCCCTTCATCCAGTTCGCACGCGCCTGCGGATCCGTCACCCCACGCAGATCCAGCGCCTTGTTGATCGCCGAACGCATCGCGGCCTGGCCGCGCTGCCCGGTCTTGATCTTCTGCACCGCGCTCACCGGGATCGCCTTCGCGTGCGACACCGGCGAGGTATTGCGCGAGCTCGTCGAGCTGCTCGACGACGACGTCGAGCCCGTGATCGGCGACCCGGACCCGCTCGAGCTCGTCGACGTGCGGTTGGCGAGTTGGGTGAGGCCGCCGAGGGAGGACGGCAGGGTGCCCGCCTGCGAGGTGAACTGCGCGGGCACGCCGGCGACGCTGCCCAGGCCCGAGGTGGCGGCCTGGCCGACGCCCGCGACGCTGCCGAGACCACCGCCGCCGCCGGTCTGGGTGTAGCCGGACGAGACCCGCTGCAGCTGCGCGGCCAGCCGCTGCGATGCGGTGTTCGCCGCGGTGACCACCTGCTGCGCACGGGCGATGCGCTGATCGAGTGCGCCGATCAACGCGGCCTGCCCGGCCGGGGTGCGGGTCGACGGGCCGATAGACTTCACGTCGCCGCGCGCACCGTCGATGTTCTTCCCGGAGCCGCGGGCTCCCTGGTCGCGCTCGCGGCCGGCTTCGTCGGTGATCTTGCCGGTCTCTCGGTCCGCGGTGACGATCTTCCCGGCCCCGTCGACCTGCTTACCGCCCGAGGTGGAGCCGCCGCTGTTGCCGGCGCCGTCACCGCCGTCGCGGAAGAACCGCACCGCCTCGGTGAGCTTGGTCGTCGGGGCGTCGAGCGGCACCATCCGGTAGGCGGTGCCGCCGGATCCGAACAGCTGATGGGCGCCGCCGAGCGTCTGCCCGACAGCGGCCACATACCCATCCAATCCAGCCATCGCGCTGAGTGAACCAGCCGCACCGCCGAAAACCGGTCCGAGCGTGTACGAATTTCGGCCCGCAGCACCGAAGCGCTACGGGCCGAACTCCGCCATCGTCTAGACCACCGCGATCTCCGCCACCTCGGTGATCCCCGCCCGCGCCGCGGCCGCCCGACTCCCCGAGCTCGAGGCCGCCTGCGCCCGGCTCGCGTCCTGCGCGCTACGCGCCTGCTGACCCGACTGCCGCGACGACGACGCCATCTCCTCCGGCCGCGGCGGCCCACCGCGACCCGTGGCCGCCGGCGTCTGACCGGGCACCGCCGGAGCCCCCGGCTGCACGGCCTTCCCGGAGTTGCCGCCGGTGCCCCCGCGCCCGCTCGTCCCCGCCCGGCCGCCCGCACCGGGCGATCCCGGGGCCCCAGGAGCCGCCGTAGGGCTTCCGTTCTGATTCTGCGTACCGTTGCGGCCGGGAGCGCCCTGCTGGCCGCCCTGCTGCGATCCGGGCTTCCCCGACTGCCCAGGAGTCCCCGCCTGGTTCGGTCCCGTGTTCTTGCCCTGGTTCCGCTGCGGCGGCGTCCCGGTCGTCGGCGTCGACGTCGTCGACGACTTGGAATCCGTCGAGTTCTTGTTGCTGCGCAGCATCCGGTCGGCGGCCGCGTACCCGGCCTGATTCGCACCCGCCGACAGACCCGCACGCGCCGTCGAGCCGAGCACCCCGCCCGACACGGGCGAAGCGCTCGCGTTCGACCCGGGCACGCCATCGGCCCCCGCCGCGGCCGACCGCAGAGCCCCGTCCGCGCGCGCCGCCGTCTCCTCCCGCTTGCGATTCGCGGCGCGCCGGAACTTCCACATCAGCACCACGCCGCCCAGCATCAGCAGGTGCATCACGGCCAGCCGGCCGATCGCGTTGATCCCGGGCATCACGGTGTTGTACTTGCCGGAGACGAACGCGTTCATCACCATCGCGTAGATACAGACCGCGACGATGTAGCCGGTCATCTGTATCACCGACATCACCGCGTCGGTGATCGACTTGATCGCCCACCGCATCGGGAACCCCGGCAGAAACCCAGCCGGCACCAGCACGATCGCCATCAGCGCCGAGATCGCCGCGTGCGTGCACAGCGCGAAGATCGCGATCGCCGAGACCATCGCAAACAGCAGAATCGCCATCGCGATCATGATCATGATCACGCCGGCGCCGAAGCCCGTCGTCCCACCCAGCTGGTCCGCGTAGTTCGCCAAGTCCTTGCGGCCGCACTGCGCCATCGCCTGAGTCGGAGCGATCGGGCTGCCGTTGAGGATCCCGGCGTTCCACCCCGCCTTGCACTGCGGAGACACCTCGTCGACGATCACGCCGAAATTCCACAGCTGCGTCGGCTGCCGCACCAAGTAGTCGGTCAAGTTCGAGGTGAGCGTGTGCACCGATGCTTGCGCCGTTGCGCCGGACCCCGCCAAGTTCCCGTTGTTGGTCAGGGCCTCCGCGATGACGAATCCGCTGCGCTGCCCCTGGTGCAAGAGGCCGTCCTGCCCCACCACGTCATTGACCGGGTCGTGCAGGAATGTCTTCGACGCGAAGATCACGACCAACGAGGCCAGCAAGGTGTAGCGAGCCACGGACCTCTTCCCCACCAGGTAGGCGCCGCCGATGATCGCGCCGCCGAGCAGGATCGCCCAGTTCCGGATCATCAGCTGATCGGCCATCGTGGTGATGGCGGCCCCCATCTGACGGAAGATCCCCTCTAGCAGGCTCATCCACTCCAGAGACATCGCGAACCGCAGCAGCCACAGCGCGAACACGGCCACCACCATGTACACCGCGTACTCGCCCTCGATAGCCGGCTTGAGCCAGTAGTTGCCCATGTACGTCGTGTCCAACGTCGGCACCGGCGACGAGGGCACCGGCACCCCGGCGACCGAACTGGAGTTGAACTTGAGCCCGATCTCGCCCGGATGGATCGCCAGGTAGTAGCTCCCCACCGGGATCCCCGATGAGTCCTTGATCCCGGTCCAGTTCAGGAACGCGCCGATACCGGCAGCGCTCGCATCCGGCGCGAAGTAGAAGCTGATGAACGCGACGATGTGCAGCGTCAGGACGAGCCGGATCGTCCAGCGGGCCACCGGTCGTGCCCGGAAGTGGAACCAGAACCAGAACTTCCCCGCCAGCTGGTCGACCACCGGACGCCGACCGTCCAAGGACGCCCGCTCGTCGAACCAGTCGGCGAGGGCCGCGCCCAGTTCCCGGGGCCACCCGCCGGCACCAGCGACCGTGGCGGTCATCGCCGCGCCGCTTCCGGCGTGGTCTCGGCCGCGGCGTGGGCCAGGGCGCGGCCGTGCGGGAGCGTGCGGATCCGTCCGGTCCGCCCGAACTCGTCGCGGGCGTACCCTTCGCCCATACGGTCCGGCCGGACGTACCCGGAGCTGATCTGCTCGCCGTTCTCGTCGTAGACGATGTCACGAGGGTCGAGCTCCTCGGCCGGCGAGGTGTCGCGACAGAGCGTGTCCACCTGGTCGGGGTACTCCTGCGGGTTGATCCCGACGAACGCCAACGCCTCCGCTGCCGCGGCCGGGTCGGTCGTGCGGTGCACGATCCGATTCAGGATCAGCTCCTCGCTGATCCCCCGGACGTGCGAGCGGAGCTGGCTGATCACCATCAGCCCCGACCAGTGCTTACGTGCCTGGCTCGCGAACTTGTACGCCACGTTCTGGCCGTGCTCGGAGACCGTCCAGTGGCCAGCCTCCTCGACACCGAGGATCCCGCACCGGGTGGTGTCGGCGAAGTAGCTCTCCTGGACGAACGAGGCGACCATCCCGTAGAGCATGTTGCCGGCTCGCTTGGGTTTGGTCAGCGTCGCGAGGCGGTCACCGTCCATCTCGCGCATCGACGGCAGCTGAACTCGGCGAGTACTCACCGCGACCGCGGACGCCTTCGCCAGGTCGAGGATGGGCGCCTCTTCGTCGAAGACCGACGCGCAGTAGTCGTCCCAACTCCATTGCTCGAGCAGGGCGGCGACGTCGCGCAGCCGCGGATCCGCCTCCGCACTGTTCAGGTACCTCATAAATCCCCTGGTGGAGCCGACGCCGAGGCGGCCACGACTCTCGGGGGTCAGTGCACGGGCGAGCAGCGCTTCCTCGACCGTGTTCGCGCGAATACCGAGGAGCGGGAACATGTGCTCGGCGAACATCGTCCCCGCCTGCTCGGTCGGGAAGATCCGCAGCGGATCCAGCGAAAAGCTCTGCTTCGCCAGGTCGACGACTTTCGCACCCGGAGTCGCCTGGGCTTTTGCCACCCACTCCTGCAGGGGGCCGTTGTCGAGCATCGTCCACGTGTGGCCGCGGCCGGCGAGGTCATCAAGCAGCCGCGAGGCGCTGTAGGTCTTGCCCGACCCCTGGTCGCCGAGCAGCACGATGTTCGACGGCTTCCCGCGGCCCGTCGCGCCCGGGAGGTCGACGAACCACGTCTCCGGCCGGCCAGCCGAGAGGTTCAATCCCATCATGCAGCCGCTGGTGTTACCGAGTCCGGATCCCTGCACCGGGACGAACCGGCACCAGTTGTTCGTCGTCGTGGTCTGCGCGTACCCCTTGATCACGGTGTTCGCCCGCGCGCCCGGCACGAACGTCTTCCACACGCTCTTCTCCGCACCCTTCTTGGTGTGGGTCGTCACGTGCAGCTCCTCGAGGGAGTGCTTGAGCTCGAGGACCGTCTCCTCCGTCCGCCGCGGATCCCGAGAGCCCACACAGAAGACGGTGGTGAAGCGGATCTCCTCATCACCCGGGTTCGCATCCAGCTCGGCGTCGTACTCCGCGAGCCCCTGCTCCTTGCGGGCCAACGTGTTCGTCGCACCCGTCGGCTGCATGGAACGCTGGTGGAACTGATCGTCGATCGTCCGCGCCGCCTTCATGTTCGCGGCCTGCGCCCGCGCCCGGCTGGCGAACTCCAGTCGCTGCACCCACCAGATCTGCACGTCCTCACCGACGAAGTCGACGCGCTGCAAGAACTCCGACCCGGGGAAGACGATCCCCCCGGGCGGGAACGAGGCGACCACCATCGGGCTCTGAAAGCTGGCGGGCGCGTCCGCGTCGAGCCGCTCGACCTTGAGCATCCCCACCGAAGTACCGTGGTACGGCGTGACCTTCGCCGCCGCGAAGCCGTTGCGGCCGGGGGTGATCACCTGCTCCGCGAGTGCGGGAAACGGCGCCGCATACGTGCCGAGACCCAGGTGGTACTCCCACAGCCAGTTCATGTGCGGGAACGACAGTCGGCGGGGTCGCATAGCGGAAGGCAACGTCGCGAACAGCGACGCCTCCCGCGCCCGGTAGCTCGCGATCTCAGCATCGTCCGGGCCGCCACGCCGCAGGCCGGCCGCGGACAGAACGCCCTTGCCGACCTTCCCGACCGACGAATCGAGCGGCGCCGAGACGATGAACAGGCGCTCCCACGGCCGCTGGTGCAGGCGCAGGAAGTCGTACATGCCGGCGACGCCCTCGGCAAACTCCGGCCGCTGGCCGTAATCTGTCCCGCCTACCATCGCCTCAAGCGTCTCTGCGAGATCCATCTGAGGGCCGGGGCCCATCAGCAGGCTCCCTGACGGCAGAGCAAGGGCGAGATCGCGATTCACGCGCGCGACGCCCTGACGGCGCCGCACCGTTTGATACGGGTAGTGCGGGCCCGCCAGGAGGTACTCCGCGTAAACGCCGTTCTCCGTGAAGCGGAGGTTGCCGTCCGTGGCGATCGTCGGCGCCAGATCCGGATCGACCATCGCCGATGATTCGATCCACCGTGTCAGCTTGCCCATCGTCGAGATACTCCCCTTCTACTGATGGCGGTCGGCGGTGCCCGCCGCCAGAATCACGACCGTGTTGCCGCCGACCTTCATCGGCCGCGGCGACTCCCCGGCGGAGAGTCGGTGCGTAAGGGCCGGCCGGCGGACCCACCGCCCCGCGAAGATCACCGCCAGGGCGATCGGGCCGGCACCTTCCTCTGGAACGAACTTGAGCGCGACGACGGCAGCCGCAGTCGCCACGATCGACGCGAGGGTCACAACCAGGCCGTACCCGCTATCGAGTGCCCATCCCGAGACAAACAGCGTCGTCAGGACGCCGACCGCGAGGGCGATCACTTGCGCCCGGGTGTACGGACCGAACGGGATCGGAGTGCCGGCGAGCGTCCTGCCGGTCATCTCCTCGACGGTGCGGGTACCCGTCCAGGTCTTCGCGATCTCCTGCGGCGCCGAGGGCACCGCGGATTCCCTCACCATCCGCCGCCACCGCCGCCGCCCTTGACCCGGTCGATGGTGTTACCGCTGGTCTCGACGAAGAAGTTGAAGCGAATCGCGGCCGCCACGACGATCGCACCGATGATCAGTGCGCCGAGCGCGGCGAACGGGTTCTTCGTCTTGAACCAGGTGTACGCGGTGCCGCCGAGCGCGGCGATACCCAAGAACGACACGACGGCGATCTTGAAGGCGGTGTAGCTGCCCTGGGACATCGTGACCCAATCTGCTGCCAAGTTCATGATTTCATTCCTTTCGAGAGGGATCAGTTGCCCGCGCGAGGCGTCATCGCGGATGCCGGCGGCGCCGGCACCAATGTGGTCTTCACGAGCGGAGTACTCCCCACCTCGCTCACGCCCCACCGGCCGCCCGCGGCCTGCAGCGTGAGCGGATAGGTCAAGGTCACCGGCACGTACTGTGCGTTGCGGGCGTTCACCGTCACCAGCACCGCTGCGGTATCACCATCGGCGGGCGTCTCCGATACTCCACCGGCCGCGCGGACGCTCTGCACGGCGATCTGCGCGTACCGAACCGGCAGCGGGGTCGTCACCGGCCCCGTCGTGTACGCGGCGAGATCGCCCTTGCCGGTCATGAACGCGGTCAGCCAGCCCGAGACCACCGAGTACACCGAGGAGGAGGCCCCGACGTCGGTGTCGTAGTCCAGCGGCAGGTCGGCACCGGTCGGCGCGCCGTGGATCTCCGACGGAGGCATCAGCACGCGCAGCCCACCGCCGCCGCGGACCACGAAGACCTCGTACCAGGCCATCGGGCCCGGCTGTCCGCCGTAGGCCGTCACCTGCGCTCCGACCACCGACTTGAACAGCGTGAAGCCTTCGCCGGACTGCACCGGCAGCGCGCTCGCCACGACCACCGCCGAGACGGTGGCCGGGACCGCCGGCGCGTTGATGGTCTTGCCCGACAGCGTGAGAAACTGCGCCAGGTCCGCGGCGTTGCTCGACGAGGCCGACAGGTACGTCCCGACGAACTGCGCCGCGTACGCGCCGACGTGGCTCTGCGAGTCCGTGACCTCCTCGACCACCTGCACCACCGGTGGCGGCGACGGCGTCACCCACCGATAGATCTGCGCGATGCCGGCGACCGCGCCCAGTACCAGCGCGATGATCACCACGATCCTCGTCGCCAGACCGTTCCGAATCCACTGCATCCCAATGCTCCTGCTGTCCTAGTTGACTTCGTGCCCGATGACGTTCAGCTCGGAGATCGCTAGCCCAGACGGGGCCTTCGACACGGTCGCCGTGGACCCCGCCGCGTCGCTGCCGCCGAACAAGCCGCCGCCCGCTCCCGGCGTCGTCGGCGGCGTCTGCCCGCCGTCCGTCGGCGCGGCGGTCTCCTGAATGAGCACGGTGATCTGCGAGGCCACCACGTTCGGTACCTCGAGCAGCGCGGCACTCCGCAGGCCCGACGTGGTCTGCGGCCGCGAGGTCTTCCCCGCGTCGTTGAAGATCCACGTCAGCCGCCGCACCACGCGATAGTTCATCCACTCGTCCGTGCCGTTCGGATTCCGGTAGTTGAAGCCCGGGACGATCGATACCGCCGTCACCACATACGGTTTCGGCAACGTCAGGCGAACCACCTTCCCGGTGCCGCCGCTCGGGCACACCCACGCCGTCTCCTGGCGGCCGTCGATCGCGCCCGACGCATCCGTCCCACCCGGGCATGTGCCGACCGCTTGCGCGGTCAGCGGCAGCGGACCATCGGCCACGGCGGGCTTGGCCGGTTCGGCCGCCTGCGTCGGCCGCGGACCGACGGGCGCGGCCGTCCGCTTGGGAGCCTCCGACGGGCCACCCGAGAAGATCACGCTCACGACGACCAGGACCACACAGATCAGCAGGGCCGCGACGGCGATCAGCGCCAGCGTCGAGCGGTGCATCCGACGATGCCCGCGCCCCGTCGCCAACCGGGAGGCGTCGATCGCGCCCAGCTCGTCCGCCTTCCCGTCGGCGGATCCCGCCGGAGTGCGCGCCTCGTCGAGCCCCAGCGCCGCCGCAGACCGCGGAGCATCGTCCGGGGCGTCGTCGCCGACGGCGTCCGAGGCCTCGTCGTCGACGCCGAGCTGCGGCATGGTCACCGGCACGACTTCGTCGTCATCGACGACGAGAATCGAAGTCGCGACCGTCTCGCGTCCCGACGGGCTACCGAGATCCTGTGCTGCCGTGCTGAAATCCGCCGGTGGTTGGTCCTCCTCGGTAGCGGCCAGGCCGGCAAGCGGAGGCGCGACGGGCGCCGCCGCGGGCTCGACCGGCGACGCTGCGGGCGCCTCCTGCTGTGCCGCGGTGGCCGCGCGTCGGTTGCGACGCAGCTGATCGAGTCGATCGATCGCCGACTCCAGCTCCGCACTCATCGCTGCCCCGGTTCCGCGGGCCAGTGGCAGTAGGCGTCGTACGGGGACCGTGCCTGCGGCACGGCCTCCAGCGCACGCAGCTCAGGGCGCGCCGAGTTCACGCTGCCGCCGTCGATGACGATGTGCTCACGGCCCGGTCCCCTGGTCTGCGTGACCTGCACGAACACCATCTGCTGGACATGGTGCTGCACGTGCACCAGCTGCGGCGTCGCGGGCGCCGGCCACGCCCCGGGGTACGCCTGAGGCACGGCCAGCTGCCGGCGCGCGCCGCGACGGTTCGCGACGATCGCCCAGACCACGAGCCCGGTCAACCACACCGGAGACGTCAGCAGCACCGCGATCAGCACCAGCCCGATCATCGCTCCTACGAACTGCATGGTGGACCCTCCCTTCGTTTCCTGCCTCCTCGACCGGGAAGATATGAGAGGTTCCGAATCTCGCGCTACCAACTGCTCGTCCACGACGTGGTCCGGGCGGCCTCCGTCGACCAGATGGTTCGGTTATTGCGCCGCCCCATGCACAATGAGCGGCATGGCGGCCACTTCAGATTGGCCAGGCTGGACGGTGTTCGAGGCGACCGTATGGGGAACCGGCGAGCTCATCCGCCCTGACCTGCGCGTGACCCTGACCGGAGGTCAGGCCATCGCTGCGCGCTCGGCGTCGCGGATCCTCAAGAGCAAGTACCGCGAATTCGTCCCCGCCGTCGCGCACGCCGCCGCCAATCCCAGCACTCCCCTCGTCGGCGAACGCGGCACCGCCGTCGCGGTCCTCGGGCCCTCGGGGCACTTGCACGCGGTGCTCGCCCACCTCGGCACACCGGACACGCCGCCACCCACCGTCGTCGCGTGGGAGATCGACCTCGAGGCGCACACCATCGCGTTCGGCCCGTTCCCGACGTTCGACGAGCACTCCCAGGCCACCGCGATCGCCGGAGGGATCGCCCTGCCCCTGCACACCGTCCTCGAGCGAGTCCAGCCCGACGACGCCATCGGCATCGCCGAGCTGATCCCCCAGATCCTCGCCGAGGCCGACGACGATCAGGTGTGGGGCACCAGCTGCACCGTCGACACCCGAGCCGCCGACGACGACCCACCCCGCTGGCAGCCCCACCACGGCTACGGCCGCGTCTTCACCCAAGACGGGCGGAAGGTCCTGCGCGGCCACGTCGTCGACATCGGCCAGGCCGCCCACACGCACTCGACCACCCACCTGCTCGCCGGCCTCTGGTCCGGCCAGCCCGCCCACGTCGGCCTCGTCGAAGCGACCTCCGCCACGGTCCTGCGATGGCTCAACGTCGGCACCTCCGACATCCCGTGGAGCGCAACAGGCCAGCTCGCGGACACTCTCGACGGACTCCCCGATCTCAGCGCCGACGTCGCCAACGGGATCCCGTTCACCTACTCCGCGCGCGTGAAGACCAGCGGCCAGTCCCTGCGCGTACTCATCCAGCCCCTCAAGGCCGGCGGCGACGGAACCGAGCCGTGGCTCCCCGCCTTCGCCGTCTTCACCCCGGAGTCCGTGCTCGGCGGCTAACCCCGTCCCCTGGACATCCACAGAACGGCACTGTTACTGTTCCGAACAGTCCCGCCGGCAGACTTCAAGTCGCCGATGGTCGACAACCCACTCCGCGGGTGCAATGCACCCAGATTCGGGGTCCGTCGACCATGCGCACTCACTCACCGGCCTCTCGCGCCGCAGTCCACGCCGCCATCACCTCGGCGTCGCTCAACCCGAACTCGGCGCCCAACCGCCGGCGCAGCTCCGCCCCCGGCCGCGTCAGCCCACGCTCCGCCTGCGACACCGTCGCCTGGTCGACGCCGAGCCGCTCAGCGAGCTCCGCCTGGCTCAAGCCCGCGGCCGCCCGCCGCTCGGCCAAGGTCACCGCCACCTCCGGCATCACGTCACCGATCGTGCCGCCCAGCGCGGCCATCAACGCCCGCAGCTTCTGCACCGTCGGGCGCCTCGTGCCGGCCTCCCACGCCTGGATCGACGACACACCCACGCCGGAGGCCTTCGCCAGCTCCCCCACCGACAACCCGGCGTCCTTGCGCGCAGCGCGCAGGGCCGCCCGATCAAACGTGCCCTTGATCCCGCCTGGCACCGGTCCTCCCTTCCGAGTCGAGAACGCGAACGCACTCAGTCTTCACCACGACCGCGTCACGACCTGACCACCAAGACTCGAAGGGACCCCGATCATGACCACGACCAGCGACAACCGCATCGACCTCGACGACATCGACAGCGTCCGCGAACCCGAGAGCCCCGCCCTCGCCGCCGACATCGACATCGAGCAGCCCAAGCGCTCCCTCGTCGGCCGACGCCTCACCGTCAACCCCGTCAGCAAGGAATCGACCCGCGCGAACACCGACTTCCTCTGCGCCAACGAGGACGCCTACCCGTCCGACGAGGAGTGGTTCGACCTCGACGTCGCCACGCAGGCCCAGGCGGCCAAGGGCTACGCGCTCTGCCAGCGCTGCCCCGCGATCGAAGCCTGCCAGGCCATCATCGACGAGGGCCGCGAGAACGAGGGATGGAAGCCGCGGCACCAGCTGCAGGCGGGCCGGTTCTTCAACAGCCGCGGAATCCCCGTCAGCCCCAACCGGATCCTCCCGCGGCGCCGCATCGTCGAGCCGATTCCGCTCTTTCCGCTGAGCGAAGCACCCGCAGGTCGTCACCGTCGCCGCCGTGTCGCCTAAGCCCTACGGCGCCGTGCCGGGCGGCCGTGAGCGTGCCCGCTCGTACGCAGCGCGCACCTCGTCCTCCGGGACCTGCAGCGCGACCACCAGCCGGCCGACCCACAAGTCCGACAGCTGCGTCTCGGCCCGCTCGAGCGCGGACAACGACGTCGTCCGCGCTCCCACCAAGGTCGCCATCTGCAGCTGCGTCATCCCGCGGAGCACCCGCAGGTCGACGAGCGTGCGCTTGGACTTCGGCACCCGCACGAGCTTGTCCATCGGTACCTCGAGGACCTGCGCCACGGCCCACAGCGCATCGACCGTTGGCGTGCGAGTACCGTCCTCCCACAACGAGAGCGACGTGCGCGACACCCCTGCCGCGCGTGCCAGGTCCGGGCGCGACCAACCGCGCCGCTCACGCTCGGATGTGAGCGCGCTCGGCACGAAGCCCCTCAGCATCCGTCGAGTCATCGGCGCGATCGTGGCAGGTGAGCACACCACCCTGCACACTCGCACGGATCAAACGAACGGCTTAAACGAACGTGCGACCATCAACCTTGATATCAAACTGCTGCGGCGCGCCTCCCACACTTCGCGCAACGCTGACATCATGATTGACCGCATGGCTGGACCAGGAAAACCGGGCCCCAAGGGACTGGGAACACGCAAGGCCGTCCCGTGGCGCGCGAAGGAAGACCTCATGAGTTGGGCGGCCGACGAGGCCGCCGAGCACGGCATCAGTCTCAACGCGTGGCTGACCATGCTCGTCGAGAGCGCCCGCGACGGCCAGATCCCCGCGCCGCAAAGCCCCCCTGCGCTGTTCAGCCGGACCAACGAGGGAGGTCTCCGCACCGCTTCCTGAGCCCCCGGCCAGCACAGCGGCACATAGCTGTGCGCCCCATACCGGTTTGATTCATAGCGGCGGAAACGAGACCTCAGTCCAGCACCCACAGTGCTGCCGAGGCCGGAACGCAGAAAGGGCCCCCTAGCGGCTATCTAGGAGGCCCGTTCCGAAAGTTTCTCGGGTTCACGGTTGGCGCCGTGTCCCAGGATGCGTTTCCGCACCACCCGAAAGGGATCATGTCTTACCAGGACTGGTCTCAGAGTAGCGCGCACCCTGACCACAGTGCAACGAACTCCGCGGGTGTGGGCGCGTCGTCACAACGCGAACGCGGTGACGCCCACTCGCAAACCTCGCCTACCAGCGATGACCCCTCCGGCGATGTGTCCCGTGTGACACATGATGCTGGTGGTGTCGGCGTGTCGCGGGCCGCCGCGTGGGCTCTCACCCGCCGGATCTCGCCCCGCGCCGCCGTCCGCTACCAGGACGCCGCCGACGGCAAGTACGGCCTCACCACCACGGTGCACGCGCCGCTGCCCGCGACCGCATGGGCGATCCACCTCACCGACGCCGACCACGCCTACCGGCTGCTCGGGTTCGACTTCGACGCCAAGCCCGGCCGCGGCGAGAAGGCCGGCGCCGACCTGCGCGACGACCAACTACGGGCACGCGCCCACAACGACGCCCAGACCCTGGCGGGGATCCTCACCGAACTGCGGATCGAGCACGTCGTGTGCGCGTCCGGACCCTCCGGCGGCCGCCACGTCTGGGTCGCCCTGCGCGAGCAGGTGCCGGCCCAGCTCGTCGAGGACCTCGCCCGCGCCGCCGGGCGCCTGCTGCCCTCCCTCGACATCGCGCCGCTGTGCAACGTCGTCACCGGTGCCCTGCGCCCGCCAGGCGCCCCCCACCGCGCCGGCGGTGCGTCGACCCCGATCGCCGGCGACGTCGAGATCCTCTGCACGCCGACGGTGCGCCGCGAACACGTCGAGACCCTGCTGCACCGCCTCGTCGAGCTCGCCCCGGCCCCGGCGCCGCCCGCTCCCGGTAGCCGACTGCTGCCGATCGAGGACGGCCACGACGGCCACCCCCGCATCCCCGGAACCTGGCGCACCCTCTCCCAGCGCGGCTGGGAGCTCGCCCGCGCGCCCCTCACCGTCGACGTCGACGCCTCCGCCCGGCTGTTCGCCGTGCTCCTCTCCGCAGCGCGCGCGCACTGGACCCTCAGCGACGTCCAGGCCCAGCTCGCCGCCCTCCCCGGCCTCGAGCACGTCCGCACCGTCCGCGGTCCCGACGGCCACAGAGTCCCGCGGCCGCGCCGCGGCGCCGGCAGCCCGGCGAGGATCCTCGCCAGAAACTGGTCCGCGGCCGTCGCCCACCTCGCCGACCACGCCCGCACCGACCACGCGATCTCCCACGACGACCCGGACTTCGACGCCCGCGCCGGCGAGCTCCACGCCGCCGTCGCCCACCTCGACCGCAAGGCCGACGCCTGCATGGGCAGGTGGGCCCGCCCCGGCGCCGCGAAGGACCGCCTGGTGCTCGACGCGCTCATGCTTCTCGCTCTCACCACCATGCGCCTCGACGTCGGCGCCTCCATCCGCACCCTCTCCCGCATGACCGGCATCTGCCGCGAGGGTGCCTGGCGCGCCCTCCACGCCCTCGAAGCCGACGGCTGGATCGCCCTGGCCGTCCCCTCCGAAGGCACCCAAGCCGCAGTCTGGCGCCTTCTGCCGTGGGGACTGACCGAGCACGGAGACCACGCCACGGCCGAGGACCACCACCCCACGCCCGCCATCCACAGCGAACCGATCACAGGTGTGACACTCGGGGGCACAGCCCCCGACCGCCCACACCCCACCCTGCAGAAGCCCACCGGCAGCACGCTCCGCGCCACCGCGCTCGCCTCACTGACTGACCGCCTGGCATTGAGCACACACGACGCCTTCACCTGCGAACGCCACGACGGTCTAGGAACCTGGACGGCCCTGATCTACTCCCGGCTTTCCCGCAGCCCGCAGAGCCTCGACCGGGCATTCCCCGCGTCCACACCACTAGACCTCCTCTGCGCGGCGGTGGAGAGCTTGCAGGGCGCCGGCCTGGTGGTCGTCGATGAGCACGGGCACGTCGCTCGAACCGCCGGCGAGGCACGCGATAGCTTCGCCGCACACGTGGGAACCGCTGGCACGCTCGACGCCCGCGCCGCCGAATACGCCCTGGAGTCCGAGCTATGGGCCTGGTGGATCGACGAATCCCGATGGACCACTCCCGGCGGCCGAGACCCACGCTCACGGCCACCACGCGGCGCCAGCGCGCGCCGCCGACCGGGCCAGCACACCCTCGCCATCGGGCAGCCGGGATGGGCAGACCGTCAGCCCTACCCGCGGCGCCCTGGCGGCCGCCGCGATCACCGCGCGGCCCGCGCCGACCTGGTCGCCGACCGCACACCAGTGCACCCCCGGTGATGCAGCCGGTGCGCCGACGAGCGGGCAGCTACTGCAGGCGGATCTCCCCGAACGTCGGGTGCTCCGGATCAGCGAACCAGCCCGGCTGGACCCACGGCAGCCACCACGACCCCTCGAGGTCGAGCTGCAGATCATCGGCCGGCCGGCCGATCTCACGCAAGATGTTGTGCATCCGCGAGAGTGCGCGGACGCAGTCCTTGAGCCACCGCAGCTCGTCGAGCGTGCGCCGCAGCTCCTCCTCGGTGATCGAGTGGAGGTGCATACGCTGCTCGGACCACGTCTCGTCGACCCACGACAGCTCCCCCGGCACGCGGCCGCGCGATCGCGGATCGTCGGGATGCCCCAACCGGGCGAAGGTGAGCACGCGTTCGGGCCACTCCCCCTCGATGCCCATGATGTAGAGCATGTGCGCCAGCTTGTGGCGCACCGCGCCGGCGTGCGCCACCACCCCGGCGAAGTCCTCGTGCGGCCACCGCAGCCCGATCCCCTCGGCCAGCTCGCGCATCGCCTTCGGCAACTTGTCCTCCGGCTTCCAGTCCGCGCCGTGCCCGGCCGCGTGGAAGCTCGCGAAGTTCACCGCACCGATGACGTTCTGCCACCCGCCGAGGATCTGCAAGCACAGCCGCTCGAGCACCGACGACGGGATGAAGCTGTCCCGCTCCGCCTGCTGGCGCGCCTGCACCGTCGCATACCCCGCCTCGAGGCGGGCCATGAGCTCCGAGCGCTCCCCCACCGAACCGTCGTCTCCTGCGGCGCCCGCCGTGTCGCTGTCCACCATCCGCCGCACCTTCCCCGAAGCCATCGCCCTAGACCGTCCCATAAGCCTACCGAGCTGCAACAACCTCCCAGCGCGAATGATCTGTCAATACAAAGACCCCGGACGATTTCGTCACAGTGACGATTGCGTCCGGGGTCTTTGTGGAATCCTCGCAGCTACCGGCGTTCGGCGACCGCCTCCAACAGCGCCTCGAGCTCCGCCGGATCGAGCGCATCGACAAGGGCCTCCGCCAACACCTGAGGCGTCGCGTTCAGCCGGCGGATCGCGCTCGACGCCCGCGCCGGCGTCGCAGGCTTGCGCGGTGCATCCTTCCCGCGCGCACCTTCGGCCTCCTCCCCCGCCTTGTCGCCGTCACGCTCTCGATCCACCTGCGCACGCCACGCGGCGACCTGCTCCTCCGCCGGCACCATCGCCAGCTCGCGCGCCTGCCGCACCGCCAGATCGCCGGCGCGCACCGCCTCCCGTAACTCGGGCGCGAGCTTGAGCAGCTTGCGGCGCTGCGAGACCCACGTGTTCGACCGGTTCAGCCTCTTCGCGACATCGAGCGCCTGGCCCAGCTCGGCCACCAACAACTCGACCGCCTCCGCCTCCTCGATCACGTCGAAGTCCTCGCGGTCGATGTTCTCCGCCACCGCGGCCCACAGGATCGAATGCCGATCCTCGGCGAGGCTGTCGCGGATCACCACGTCCATCCCGGGCCGGCCGAACTCCACGCAGGCCGCCAGACGGCGGTTACCGTTGATCACCACCCACTGCGCGTCGCCGAGGACGCTCGCGTCCTCAGGCCACAGCTGCAGCCACCGCGCCCGCGATACGACGGTGCCCGGCTGCAGCTGCCGCTCGACGATGCTCGCCAGGTTCGACAGGTCCCCGATCTTGTGGCGCGGGTTGCGCGGGTTCATCGCCAGATCAGCGACCGGGACGTTCGCACGGAACTGCCCGTCGACGAACGTGTTCTCTCCCCCGTCCACCGGGGAATTGCCGCCAACCGGCAGCGTCGAAAAGTCCAGAACGCCGCCGCGGCTCCGCTTGCCCGCCATCACGCCACCTCCATCTCGAGCATCAGCTTCTGGAAGTCCTCACGCGCATGAAAGCTCGCGCGGTTCGGCGGATACTCCGTCACCACCAGGCCCGCGGCCGCGGCCCGGGCGTGCACCTTGTAGTGGCGGATCACCGTGTTCGCGCGGGACCACCCGTGCGCGTCGATGAACTCGATGGTCCGATCCAGGTCACCGCGGCCATCGCGGGGATCCCAGTTGTTGATCACGACGCGGTACGGGATTCCGCGCGGCTCCAAGACCTGCTCGATCGTGCGAGCTGTCGGATCGAAGCTGAGCGGCTCCGTGGTGATCGGCACGATCGCCAGGTCGGTGATCGCCAGCGCTTCCTCGATCGCCTGCCCCGCAGCATCGCTCGGCTCGGAACCCGGCTTCGCGCCGATCCAACCGGGGCTGTCGATGAAGATTCGATCGAACTGCTCCATGTCCCGAAGCTTCCGCAGATCCAGTGGATTGCGGATCATCGTCGCGTGGAACGGCAGCGATTCCTGCTGCTCCGCCCGGGCTGCCCACCACACCGTCGACCCCTGCGGGTCGATCGACGCGACGAGCACAGGGGAGTCTTCGAGGTTTCCGCCTTCGGTGAGAACATCATTCTCGACCGCGGCAAGATTCATCGCCAGCGTGGACTTGCCCACGCCGCCTTTCTGGCTCGCGAGTGTGTATGTGCGCCTACTGCGCTTCTTGCGTGTACTCATAGGATTTCCCTTCGCCGTCTGCTTCGCCAGGCCCGTGAGGGCGCGACTACTTCGGTGACCCCGACCTCGCTCAGATGGAGGCCGGAAGGCGGATTTCGGAACCTGTCCACCGTGTGAAGACAGGCCCGACGACCGCTGAAAAGAACGCTACAGGGTGGCGTCGCGAGAACGCGACCATCAGCCGACGACGCGCCGAAGAAGCGTGCACGTGCCGGACGTTGGGGGCCGGGCTGCGATCCGAGAACGGGAAGGGCTCGTTTTTCCGCGGAAAAACGAGCCTGGGTCCGCGTCGTTTTTCCGCGGAAAAACGGACCGCCGGGGGGAGGGGTGACTACTCGGCGCCGGCAACCTCGATCAGCTTGACCGTCATGTCCTCCAGTACGCGAAGACGTCCACTGATCGAGAGGGCGAGCAGCTCCATGCGGCTCGCTAGTACGCCGCTGCCGCCGAAGATGATCCGGTCGACCTCCGCGGCGATGGCTTCAAGGTGCGCGATCCGCGCCAGCGAGTCGCCGAGCACCGCGACGACGTCATCGAACGATTCGACCAGGCGGATCGCGCCGGCCTCCACATCGACCAGGTCGACGATGTCGGCAAGGATCAGGCCCACAGGATTCCCTACGGCATCGGCGTCCGCGATCGCCGGCGCGATCACCGGCTCGACCTCGCCGACCGGAACGTGCTGCGTCAGGGCCGCCAGGGAGAGGGCTTGCATTGCGACACCGCGGAAGACCGTCGTCGCCAGATCGAGCTCACGGGCGGCCGTCGTCGCGCCCGCCGCGAGCGCCACCACGCCGGGCGCAACTTCGATGCACTCGACCTTGAGGTACTGGGCTGCCAGCTTCATTCGCTGCGACGTCGAATGCGCGAGCTTCGCCGCCTCGTACGCCGCGGCGATACCCGCCGCGTAGGTCGGACGCTCCACCGCGTCGGTCGCTTCGTCGCTCATCTTCGATTCCCCCCGTCGATCCGTGTCCGCTCGCGCGCCCCGCGCCAGCCTGTCCGCACCCTAGCCCGCCTGCGACGCCCTAGACGATCATCTGACCGGGGGGGCCGGGGGAGCGGTGGAGCTATGCCCCGACTCGGCAGGCCTAGCTCCCGCTGGCGACGACGCCGCCGGCGGCCACGCCTGTACCGCGTCCGCGGTCACCCACAGCGTCATAGAAACGAACCCCTCGCCCACCCGCGGTCGGATCCGAACTCGCGCCAGCCATTGCCCGTCCGTCAACCGCGCCCACGCCTGGAGCTCTCCGTCCATCAGGTCCTCGAGCTGCACCCCGCCGGTCCGCAGCCACAGGGGCAGCTTGTCCGCGCGCGTAGCACCGTGCGCGAGCCGGGGGAACGCCAAGCTGGTCTGAACACGGCAGGGGAGAGGCAGCGGCTTCTCCCGCCACACTCTCGAATCCCCAGGCTCGAACATGTAGACGATACTAGTCGCAGCCTCAGACTTGTCGATACGCCCACGTAGACCGCAGTGCAAAGAAGTAAGACCTCGGCGGGAGGCGGCTTCCCTCCGCCGTCACCGCCGAGGCCTCAACTTCACATTAGATCAAAGTTTCGATGAATGCGACCTGTGAGGCCGGCCGGAGCCACCTCGCCTGGCCAGTCGCCGCAGTTGGTGGACGTACTCGACACCGCCGCGCTACCAAGATGCGCAGAGCGCATCGCCGCGGCGGCCGCTGGGCACGTCGGGGGAGTGGTCACCGACCGTGGTCGCGACGGCATGGGCGTGTTGCGTTGAGTTAGCGCGCAACGCTTCTCAGCCTACCGCCGGGTCAAGGCACGCTGCGCTCTAAAGGCCTGGACTACCGGCGGTCGGCCCGCCAGCGAAGCGCGCCCCATCCCGGGGCGGCACCAGCTCCGAAGGAGTCACCATGACCGCGACCGCGATCGACATGAGCCTGTTCGTCCTCGACCCCACCGACCCTCCGGTCGTCCGAGCCGCGAAGCTCGGTAGCGCCGCCGGCATCGCCCACGCCGAGCAGGCCCACGCCGCCGGCAACACCACGATCGACCTCGAGGCGACCGCGGAGCACCAGGCCCCGGCCGACCTCACCGACCACCAGGCCGAGGTCTACGCCGCCGGCTTCACCCTCCGCGGGCAGCAGCGGTGGTGGGAGCTCACCGACCCCCGCTGAGCACCCGCCCGCCGCCGGGATCCCCACCGCGGGCCCGGCGCCGGCGGCTTCGCCGCGCGGAAAGGCTCGGGGCGGCCCTATGGGGGCCGCACTCCGTGCATGGCTCGCTTGCGCTCGCGCACCCCCAGACCCCCTCCAAGGGGGCCACGCGGCCCGCCGCTGGGCACGTCGGGGGAGTGGTCACCGACCGTGGTCGCGACGGCATGGGCGTGTTGCGTTGGGTTAGCGCGCAACGCTTCTGAGCCTACCGCCGGGTCAAGGCACGCTGCGCTCTAAAGGCCTGGACTACCGGCGGTCGGCCCGCCAGCGAAGCGCGCCCCACCCGGGGGCGGGCCCACCCGAAAGGCACACCATGACCGACTGGCTCGACACTCTCGATCCCACCAAGGTCGTCACCGCGATCGACCAGCTCGCCGCGTCCGCACCCGAGTACATCGCCAAGCAGGCCGGCGGCGACGTCCGCTTCGCCCTCTGGCTCCACCTCGTCGACCGCCAGCTCCGCCGCCTCGTCGGCGTCGGCCACGCCGACCTCGTCGACTGCACCTGGCGGGACTGGTTCGACAGCGAACTCAGCCCCCGCGAGGCCGTCGAGCAGGCCAGCGAGTACGACGAGCTCCTGCAGATGGCCGCCATCGACTGAACCGCTCGCCGGCGCCGGGATCCCCACCGCGGGCCCGGCGCCGGCGGCTTCGCCGCGCGGAAAGGCTCGGGGCGGCCCTATGGGGGCCGCACTCCGTGCATGGCTCGCTTGCGCTCGCGCACCCCCAGACCCCCTCCAAGGGGGCCACGCGGCAGCCGCTGGGCACGCCGCGGCAGTGGTCACCAACCGCGGCCGGCACCGTGCCGCGACCCACGCCCGGGACCTCGAGCACGCCTACGGCGCGGGGAAACGGCCGCTCCGCGGCTGCACCACCGTGCCCGCTCCGCGGGCACCGAGACCACGCCGCCGCTCCGCGGCCGCCGCACCATCTACTCGCGCAAGGCCTCCTCGCGAACAGCGCGCGCCAACTCGTTCACAACCTCAGGCGGAGACTTCAGATAGGCATCGTGCGTCGCGTTCAAAGCCGAATTTATGTCAGGCGGATCAGCCCTCTCCTCAGGACTTATGCACTGCGCGATCGCCCCGACGTTACACGACCCAACGAAACTGTAACGACCACTCAAGCGGGCAATCGACTCCGTGTACAACCCGAACTTGTCCGGGGACTTGTCATATTGGCTGCTCCACAACTCGGTGGTGTTCGCCAGATCCACGAAATATGCGTACAAACGATACGCCAACTTCAAGCGATCCGAATCATCGCTATCGTAGATCGCCACAATCGCATATTTCGCGCTCACGCGATCCCGTGCCTCGGTAATGGCCTTCACTGATTCAGGCGGCGGCGGCTTCGGTTGCGGATTATTCGGGTTTCTCCGCCAATTGTTCTCCGTGAACTCGGTGGAAATCCACGTCGTGCTCTTCAACGCGTCCGACACCGTCGTCATGAACTCCGAATATGAATCCACCCGATGCTGCCGCACATACTCCCGATTGCTACGCCCGTCATCCGCGTCGATCTGCTGCTGTGCAACCACCCAGCTCACACCAGCACCGAACAGCGCCCCCGCCACGGCAGCCGCAGCCCCCTCCTTCCGAAGTCATCGAGCCCAACCCGCAACTCGACCAGCCGCAGGATCGTCAGAAGTGCCATCGTCATCAGCGCTCACAGGGTCAGCGTAACGCAAAAAACAAAAAGAATCAGCGCTACCACGACCCGCGCAACGCTACCGAACCCCCGTCGCTCCCGCACAATCACCTCCAGCGCATATTGCGTTCCATCACTTGCCTCATTACTGAAACAATCAGTGACAACGGGGTTTAACCTCGCCAGTGGAATGCAGCGGAAAGGCTCGACGCACTCACCGAATTGAACGAGGCTGGTTACAGGGGAGTGGGCGACGAGAAAAGTGGGCCGACTGGGCTGCGGACCGCCCCGAAAAAAGTTCAAAAAATACCGTCCCGACCCCAAAAACTGTCAGTGCCCCCACATACAATAAAAGCAGAACAAGGGAGAAAGGAACGAGCGCCACACGAGGCGCAGACCGCCTCACTCACACAAAAAAATTGAGGGCCGGAAGCTCCACACTTCCGACCCTCAACCGCAACACTCGAAAGGCTACACCATGACCGCAACGCTGAACACCCCCGCCCAGACCGCCGAGCTGCAGCACCTCGCCCCCGGCGACCTGACCATCGACGAGAACGTGCGCACCCGCACCGTCAACATCACCGACAGCTGGATCGACAACCTCCGCGAGCACGGCGTCAAGGTCCCCGTCCTCGCCACCCGCGACCCCGACGGCACCATCCGCGTCCGCGACGGCCAGCGCCGCACCCTCGGCGCGCTCGCCGCCGACCTGCCCACCATCCCCGTCTACGTCATCGGCGAGACCGCCGACGGCGACCAGGGCACCATCGAGCGGATCACCGACCAGGTCATCACCAACGACCAGCGCGCCGGGCTCGACCAGGCCGAGCGGATCGACGCCCTCAACCAGCTCTCCCTCATCGGCGTCAGCGCCGCGCAGATCGCCAAGCGCACCGGGCACCGTCGCGCCGACGTCGACCACGCCCTCACCGTCGGACAGAGCGCCGCCGCCCGCGCCGCGCTCGACCAGGACCAGAGCCTGAGCCTCGAAGACCTCGCCCTGCTCACCGACTTCGAGGACGACCCCGACGCCCAGGACCTCATCCTGCGCGCCCGCCCCGGCCAGCGCGTGCACCAGCACGCCCGCCTGGTCGCACAGCGCGCCGAAATCGCCGCGCACGACGAGCACGCCGCCGCCTACGTCGCCGCCTACGCCGACGAGCACGACGGTGCCACGCTCAACGTCCTGCCCTACAACGACAACGGCTACTTCTACGCCGGTCGCACCACCCCCGACGGCGAGACCGTCGCCCGGATCGACCGCCTGCGCACCGACAACGGATGGGGCGAACAGGCCACCCTCACCGACGTGAGCGACCCGAGCCGCCTGTGGGTCTCCTTCACCGGCGAAGAGCTGTACCGGCACAAGGAGACCGGCGCGCTGGTCTACGCCGAAGACGTCGACTCCTGGCAGGACCCCGCCGAGAACGACGGTATCGACCCCGACACCGGCGAGGCCTGGGTGCTCAACCCCGGCGCCGTCAACCCCGACGACGTCACCGAGTCGACCGAGTGGACCGTCACCTGGTGGGTCGCCGCCCACGAGGCCGAAGGCCTCGACTACCGCCAGTACGGCGACCGGAACACCAAGCAGGACAGCGGCGAGACCGACGAGGAGAAGGCCGAGGCGAAGAAGGTCGCCCGCCGCCAGCTCATCGCCTTCAACAAGGCCTCCGACGCCGCCCAGGTCGTGCGCCGCGAGTACCTGACCAAGCTGCTCACCCGCAAGACCCCGCCCAAGGGTGCCGCCGAACTGACCGCCCGCGTCATGATCGCCGGGGGAGCGGGCAGCCGCCAGGTCTCCGACCACGAGGTCAAGAGCCTCGCCGCCGAGCTGCTCGGCGAAACCGGCTACGGCAGCTCGTGGGCCGACAAGCCCATGACGGCGGGCCGCGCCCAGGTCATCGCGCTCGCCTACGCCCTCGCGGCGCACGAGACCGGCTACGCCCGCGACTCCCACCGCCAGGAGAGCCGCCACCCCGCGCTGCGCGACTACCTGGCCTTCCTCGCCAGCACCGGGTACACGCCCGCCGAGGTCGAGACCATCATCACCGACCAGGCCGACCGCGCCACCGTCCTCGCCGCCCTCACCGGCACCCCGGCCCCCGACGCCGAGGACACCGAGGACGACGCCATCGAGGACACCGAGGACGACGAGGAGCAGTAGCCCCGAACCGTGCCCGCCCCGCACCACCGGGGCGGGCACGGCCCACGGGCCGACCAGCGGGGCCGCTCCCTACGGTCGCGGCGCTCTGC